>JACSRP010000114.1 GCA_014879665.1 Anaerolineae bacterium
GCGCTTTCAGGATCGCGCACCGCGTAGCGCCCGCCGCTGTGCAGCAGGCCGTGAAAACGCCCGCTGGTGCCGGTGGCTAAATCGCCCATTTCGGCCAGCACCACCCGTATCCCGCGCAGCGTCAGATCCCACGCTATTCCGCCGCCGGTTGCTCCCCCGCCAATGATGAGAACGTCGGTTTGCAGCTTCATGCTCTACGCCTGCACCTGCTTCACTGCATGTTTCCAGCCTGCATATAAGGCTTCTCGCTGATCACGGCTCATGGTTGGCTCAAATTCACGTTCAACTTTCCAATGGCTCATCAGTTGATCAATAGACTGTACAAATCCTGTGGACAGCCCTGCCAGATAAGCCGTGCCTAAGGCAGTAGTTTCGGTGATCATCGGGCGCTGCACCGGTACACCAAGCATATCGGCCTGAAACTGCATCAGAAAATTGTTGCGTACTACGCCGCCGTCTACCCGCAAGTTTTGCAGCACAATGCCCGAATCAGCCCCCATCGCTTCGGCCACATCACGAGTTTGATAGGCGATACTTTCCAACGCCGCGCGAACGATATGCGCCCGCTCGCTGCCGCGTGTCAGCCCAACGATAGCGCCGCGCGCATCTGAGTTCCAGTAGGGCGCGCCCAACCCCACAAACGCCGGCACCATATACACGCCGCCAGTATCGGGAACTGATTCTGCCAGAGGCTCAACCTCGGCCGCATCGTTAATCAGTTTGATGCCTTCGCGCAGCCACTGCACCGCTGCGCCAGCGATGAATACGCTGCCTTCAAGCGCATACTGCACTGGCGCATTGCTAAGCTGCCACGCGATGGTGGTTAGCAGTCGGTTTTTGCTGACGACTGCTTCATTTCCAGTATTCATCAGCAGAAAACAGCCAGTGCCGTAAGTGTTTTTCGCCATGCCAGCCTTCACGCACACCTGTCCGAAAGTGGCTGCCTGCTGGTCGCCGGCCATGCCGCCGATAGGTACGGTGCCGCCGAACAACGTTGTTTCGCCAAAAATGCCGCTGCTAGGGCGCACGTTCGGCAGCAGCGAACGCGGAATGTGCAGGTGTTCCAGAATCTCATCATCCCATTTCTGCGTATGGATGTTGAACAGCAGCGTGCGGCTGGCGTTGCTGACGTCTGTGGCGTGAACACGGCCTTCAGTGAGCCGCCACAGCAGAAATGTATCTATCGTGCCAAAGGCCAGTTCGCCGCGTTCTGCACGTTCGCGCGCGCCGGGGACGTTTTCCAGCAGCCACATCACTTTGGTGCCGCTGAAATACGGATCGGTGATCAGCCCCGTTTTTTCCTGCAAAACTTGATCGTAGCCTTCTGCCTTTAACTGCCCGCAAATATCGGCAGTGCGGCGGCACTGCCACACAACAGCGTTATAGATAGGCTCGCCGGTTTTTCTATCCCAGATAATCGTTGTTTCGCGCTGGTTAGTGATGCCAATCACCGCCACCTGATCAGCAGCGTCATATTCACTGATCGCCTGTTGGGCGGTTTGCAACTGCGATTCCCAGATGTCTTCAGGGTTATGCTCCACCCAACCGGGGCGGGGGAAAAGCTGCTGGAAAGGCTGCTGAGCAACCCCGACAATGCTACCCGCGCCATCAAAGAGAATTGCCCGCGAAGAAGTGGTGCCCTGATCGAGTGCGAGTACGAATTTCCCCATATTACGCCTCAAAAATGAACTCTAAATCTGTGTCTCTGCTGAGTATAACAAGCGGCGAGGCTGCCCGCTGAAACAAAGGTTTATGCGATAGGTGAAAATATAAATTCATGTCATGTATCCAAAGTATACCAATTGGTTTGTCTTAAAGTTTAATTGATGTTAAAATAGTGTCATATCACGTTTTATCATGGTATTTGTGGTGGTTATACAATGGCCGTGAGCCGATCAATCAATAGTGAACCTGTCGCCCCTCGTGAACCTTTTTGGGTTGAATATCAGCAGTGGCTTGCCCCGCGCTTAGTGGCGGTTACTTTCATTGCGCTGCTGTTGAGCGTGCTTGGTGATCGCTGGCTGGGCTTATCTGCCCCCGTAATCGTGCTGCTGAATCTCACTGCTTATGCTGCGGGTGGATTCTATGGCGCGATTGGCGCATGGGAGCATCTGAAGCAGCGCAAGGTAGATATTGACCTGCTGATGATATTAGCGGCGCTAGGCGCTGCGATGATCGGCCAGTGGGTGGAAGGCGCGCTGCTGCTGTTCCTGTTCTCGCTCAGCAACGTGCTGCAAGATTACGCTCTCAATCGCAGCCGCCGCGCTATTTCTGGCCTGATGAAGCTTTATCCGGCAGAAGCGCGGGTCGTGCGCGGCGATACCGTGCAAATGATTAAGATTGACCAGATTCGTGTGGGCGACATTTTGCAGATCGTACCCGGCGAGCGCATCCCTGTAGACGGTATCGTGCGTTCCGGCCATTCGTGGATCGATCAAGCACCGATTACCGGCGAGTCTATCCCTGTTGAAAAACAGCATGGCGATAAAGTTTTTGCTGGCACGCTGAATCAGCAGGGAACTCTGGATATTCAGGCGACGCAGGCCGCGCAGGATACCATGCTCGCGCGCATCATCCGTATGGTTGAAGACGCACAGGATTCGAAAGCTCCGACCCAGCGTTTTCTGGAAACTTTCGAGGAATATTACGCGGTGTTCATCATCGGTGCGGTGGCTTTGTTCATCATCGTTCCACCGATGTTGTTTAACGTTGATTTTCAAAGCAATTTCTATCGCGCGATGGTGCTGATGACGGTAGCATCGCCTTGTGCGCTGGTGATCAGCACTCCTGCCGCCTTCCTCTCTGCGATTGCCTCAGCCGCCCGTCACGGCGTGCTGTTCAAGGGTGGGGCGCATCTGGAAACGCTGGCCGGGGTGAAAGTGATCGCCTTTGATAAAACTGGCACGCTAACGCAGGGTAAGCCCGCGGTGACGTATGTTGTCCCGATGCAGGACGTGAGGGAAGAAGATTTATTGGCTCTAACGGCATCGGTTGAGGCGCGCTCGGAGCACCCATTAGCGCAGGCAGTGGTACAGGCGGCGCAGGAACGTGGAATCGCCCTTGAAGCAGTAGATGGGTTTGTAGCAGAAACCGGCAGAGGCGTTCGTGGCATCGTGGGCGATCATGAGATTGTGGTGGGCAACCCTGAAAGTTTTGCTGTCGTATTGCCGCAAGATTTGAGCGATACCGTATTGAGACTGCGCGGCGAGGGTAATACTGTGATGCTGGCGCAGCGCGATGGTCAATGGTTGGGCGCGATTGCACTGGCCGATCAACTGCGCCCGAAGGCGAAACAGGTCGTCGCTGATCTTCAGAAATTGGGGCTGACCACGGTGATGCTGACCGGCGACAGCCGCGAAACCGGCGAGCATATCGGTGGGCAAATTGGCATTCAGCAGGTCAAAGCGCACTTGCTGCCGCCGGAAAAATTGGAAGCCATCCAGCAGCTTCAGAGGCAGCATGGCACGGTTGCCATGATTGGCGATGGCGTGAATGACGCGCCTGCGCTGGCTTCAGCGGATATTGGTATCGCCATGGGCGGTGCTGGCTCGGATGTGGCGCTGGAAACTGCCGATGTGGTGCTGATGGGCGACCGTCTGGAGCTGATCCCTTATGCCATCGCCATGAGTAAGAAGGCGCGGCGGGTGGTATGGCAAAACATCATTTTCTCATTGGCGGTGATTGTTATGCTCGTGCTCGGCGCGTTCATCATTTCCCTTCCGCTGCCGTTGGGCGTTTTGGGGCATGAAGGCAGCACCGTGATTGTGGTCTTAAACGGGTTAATTCAACTGCTGCTGCTGCCGGAAATTGCAAGGCAGAGGGCGGCAAGGGTGTAGGCTTCTAACCCGATCTCGTGTTCAGGTTTTCGGAAGATGGGACGTGCCGGGGCGCATCTAAAAGCCTGGCAGTTGAGGGGACGGAGTCATTAAAACAAAAAGGGCGCAAATCACTGCGCCCTAGTTCAATACCGCTGCAGCATAACCTAACGACGATTGCCACCGCCGCGTAGGATCAACCCCACTACTAGACCAACCACAAGCGCAACGCCAATGATCATGAAGGTGTTTTCCTTGACCTGCTCTGTAACATCCTCGCGGATGTCTTCATAGGAATTCTTCTTCAGATATTGTGCCGCTTTTTCCAGGTTGACTGCCACTTGATCGGCGTTCTTAAGGGCAGACTCATCAGCGCCGCCTTCACGTGCTTCGCGGCGGATGGTATCGGCGATGTTGTTCAGCCCTTTTACGGCCTCGCTTTTCGCATCATCTGCCTTCTTACGCGCCTGCCGGCCAAACTCATTCAACTGCTCATTGACTTGATCGGCGGCACCGTCCAATGCTTGCTTGACGTCCTCAAGCGGTTGTTCAGCAGCCTTTCCATTCACATTTTTCTCGGCCATAGTCCAATACCTCTAATCAATACGGGTTACAATTAGTATAACGTGAATTGTCAGGGGAGTAAACTCCCCCTATTTAGGGTGATGAACTCGCTGTTTACCCGGTGGTTGGCGTTGCGCTCTGACGCGGGTCTGGTGTATTGGCGGGTGATTGCACAGGTGCAAGCGTGTTTGAAGGCTGTGTCGCGTTCGGGGACGGCGTCAGCATTGAGAGAAAACTCTGGCGTGTGCCGGTGGGCGTCGGCCCGCCGTTCAGAACATCCACAATCTGATTAAGATCATTGTTTACTGCGAAGCGTACCAGAGTGTCCATCTGGCTCAAAAGCAGCGCTGCCTGAAGGCTGCCAACTTCCCCGCGTGACGCCGCTTCCCGCAAACCCGCGCTCAGAATCACCGTTAGCCGGTCAACGACGTAGCTCAAGTCCCCCCCGTTATCTTCAATAAGGTGTGCCAGAGGTACGCCTTCATCCAATAATCGGAATACTTCTTCTACGTTAACTTCAATCTCGTTAGCTACGATCTCCCGAATCGCCTTAAACAACCGTTCAACCGTGCTTTCGACTCTGGCTTCTTCGGTGGCTTCAGGGTCGCTAGTGGTGAGTGTAGGCGTGTTTTCCATCACTACTAGTTCGCCTTCATTGCGTAACTCAATATAGGCGCTTAAAAACGGCACCGCAAAGGTTGCGATCACGATCAAAATTGAGCAGAAGATCGCAAGCAGCGCCTCTTTGCCGCGCAAACGCCGTGACTGAAAAAGCGCAGCGATGAAGATCATCAGGCTGATGGCGAAAAGGACAATTGCAACCCACCGTACAGCCTGATCAAGGTAGGGATCCGGCGTTTCAGAAATGATATTAGCGATCAGCGCGGCTATTAGCAGCAGCGTCGTCAGAAATGCCAGCAGCGCGTCAGCGAAACGCGCTTTTTTGCCGTGCGAGAAGGCTTTTATCAGGTTATTCAGAAGCAGCAGCAGGCCAAAAAACAGGCCAGTTGCAAAAAGTATGACAGGCACAGGCCAACCTGTATTTCATTAGGCCGGGTTTTTAGCGCAAACGATGTTTGCTCAACATACCCGGGCTTATAAAGTAGATTAACGGCGTTACGCTGGTTATTGAGGAATCAACCGCCCTCATTTAGCACTAGCGATCCCGCTTCCTCAAGCTCAACTTCGAAGATTGTGGGCCACAATTTGCCGGTCAGCAGGAAAGTATCGCGCTCAGGAATGTAGGCGATTCCGTTCAACACCGCGCCGCTGTCCATTTGCATACGCGCTTCGGCGGGCAGCAGCTGCCGGGCATCAATCAGGCCAATCGCCATACCCGTTTCTGGATCAATCTGTACGATGTAATCTTGAAACCAGATATTGGCGTATACGCTTCCATCCACGCATTCCAGCTCATTCAAGTTTGTCACTGGCGAGCCGAGCAGCGTAACCGGAACGGTTTCCAGCAGCTCAAAAGTCTCTGCATCGCGCTTGAACAGGTTGGGCGAACCATCGCTCATCCATAGCACCTCGCCATCGTAGCATAGCCCCCAGCCTTCACCTTCATAACTGTACGTGTCTAACACCTCAAACGTGTCAACATCGTACACGAAGGCAGTGCCTTCTTGCCACGTAATCTGAATTAGGCGATCTTCCACCAGCGCCAGCCCTTCAGCGAAATATTCGGCATCCAGCGCCGCGCTCTGGATCACGTCACCGGTTTCAAGATCGTTTTCTAGCAGCTGAGATTCGCCATATTGACCGGCGCTTTGAAACAATCTTCCGTCAGACCACACCAGCCCCTGCGTGAAAGTTTCCGGATCACGCGGGTATGTTTCCAGAATATTGGGAATATAGTAGGGAATAGCGATAGCCGGATCAAACTCAGAAGTAGATTCAGGGGTTGCTTCCGGTGTGTTTTCCTGTGCCAGTACAGTGCCGGAAATGCCCAGTGCCAGAATTAAACTGATTGCCAAGATCGAATATTTCATCTTCATCTCACTGAATCCCATTCGATTCCATCATCTCGAGCAATTGTATATAACGCTTCGCCATTATACCCCTGCCCGAATACGGCTGAGAGGGTAGGTTGACGGCGGTTGCATGCCATAGGCAGGGTGGCGCGCTATAATCCGTATCAATGATGGTTGATAATTTTGAGCGCGGAATTTCGCTGCATGGAGGTGTACCCGCCCCGTGGCGTGCCTTTTCCGGGCTGGCCGGGGCGGAAACGAAAGTGATGCTCATCCCAAACCGGAATCAGGAAAATATTGGAGGTAAAACTTGACCAACAATCTAGAACTTCAAGCGATTAATGCGATCCGCACTCTCTCCATAGACGCCGTGCAGAAAGCCAATAGCGGCCATCCCGGGCTGCCGATGGGCGCAGCGGCAATGGCTTTCACGCTGTGGACGCGGCATTTAAGGCATAACCCGCGTGATCCGCATTGGGCAAACCGGGATCGCTTTGTGCTGAGTGCAGGGCATGGCTCGATGTTGTTGTACTCTTTGCTTTATCTAACCGGCTATGACGTGACGTTGGATGATCTCAAGAATTTCCGGCAGTGGGGCAGCAACACTCCCGGCCATCCTGAGTATGCTGTGACGCCCGGTGTGGAAGCTACGACTGGCCCGTTAGGGCAGGGGGCGGCGAACGCGGTGGGCATGGCCCTGGCCGAAGCATTTCTAGCACATACTTTCAACCGCTCCGGGTATGAACTGGTTAATCATTACACCTATGCGCTGGTGAGCGATGGCGACGTGATGGAGGGCGTGAGCGGAGAGGCGGCTTCGTTGGCCGGAACGTGGGGATTAGGCAAGCTGATCTATCTCTACGATAGCAACCATATCACCTTAGATGGTAAAGCCGAGATGACTTTCACCGAAGATGTGGCAGCGAGATATCGCGCTTATGGCTGGCATACTGTAGAAGTGGCCGATGGCAATGATGTAGAGGCCCTCAATCAAGCGATCAACGAAGCTAAAGAGGTGACCGCGCGGCCTTCGTTCATCACCATTCGTACGATTATCGGCTATGGCAGTCCGAATAAAGGCGATAGCAGCGAAGCGCATGGTTCGCCTTTAGGTGTTGATGAAATCAAACTGGTCAAAGAATTCTACGACTGGCCGCAAGAAGATTTCTATGTGCCCGGCGAATCGCTTGAACTATTTCGTTCGGCACTTGAAAGCGGTGCGCGGCTTGAAAATGATTGGAATGAATTATTCCTGAATTATCGTAAGGAATACCCTGAACTGGCCGCGCAGTGGGATCAGGCGATAGCTGGCGAACTGCCAGAGGGTTGGGACAGCGAAATTCCGACTTTTGGTACGGAAAAGAAGATCGCAACCCGCAATGCTGGCGGCGCTGTGCTGAACGCCATTGCTAAAAACATTCCCACGATGATTGGCGGCGATGCCGACCTTGCCGGAAGCACCAAAACACTGATCAAGGGCGAGGGCAACACCGGCCCCAATCATCCTGCTGCCCGCAATGTGCGTTACGGCGTCCGTGAACACGCGATGGGTTCAATCACTAACGGACTGGCGCTGCATGGTGGCATCATTAAACCCTATACCGCCACTTTCCTGACCTTCAGCGATTATATGCGCCCCGCGATTCGGCTTGCTGCACTCTCTGAACTTGCGCCGGTCTTTGTGTTCACCCACGACAGCATCGGTTTGGGCGAGGATGGCCCGACTCATCAGCCGGTTGAGCATTTCATGGCGCTGCGCGTGATTCCGCATCTGTATTTCTTCCGCCCGGCAGATGCCAATGAAACAGCCGCCGCATGGCGAACGGTGATGACTCTGAATCGCCCCGCCGCATTTGCCTTGTCACGGCAGGACTTACCGGTGTTAACCGGCGAAGAAATTGGCGGCGTGGAAGCGATTCATGCTGGTGTGGCGCGTGGTGGCTATGTATTGGCGGGTGCGCATGGCACGCCGGATGTCATTTTAATGGGAACTGGCAGTGAAATTTCTATCGCCTATGAGGCCTATGAAATCTTGAAGGCAGAAGGCATTAATGCCCGTCTGGTTTCGCTGCCATGTTGGGAGTTATTTGACCAGCAGGATGCCGAGTATCGCGAAAGTGTGCTGCCATCATCGGTCGAAGCGCGGGTCAGCATCGAGGCCGGCGTTACGTTGGGTTGGGGACATTATGTTTGGGGCGGTACTGCCATTGGCGTGAATAAATTTGGCGCCAGTGCACCCTATCAGCGCATTTATGAAGAGTATGGGCTGACTGCGGCTCATATGGTTGAAGCGGCAAAGCAGCAGTTAGGTGTTTGAAGGGGCAGTCTAAAGGTCAAAATGTAATCAGCGCAGGGCGGTTAGCCGCCCTGTTCGCTACAATAGACGTTAAGTTTTTAGGTATGAGTGGTTTTTAGGAGCTATTTTCATGGCTGGAAATCCTCCGGTCGATGTACAGCGATACGGGCAAAGTATCTGGTACGACAATATTCACCGCTCCATGCTAAAAAACGGCGAATTGCAGGGGCTTATTGATCAAAGCGGCGTTCTAGGTATCACCTCCAACCCCACCATTTTTCAAAAGGCTATCAGCAGTTCCGATGATTACAATGAGGCAATTGCTTCAATGTTGGAACTGAATGCTGAAGCTATCTACGAACAACTTGCGCTGGATGATATTCGTGCCGCGCTGGATATGCTGCGCCCAATTTATGATCGCACCGGCGGGCGCGATGGCTATGTCAGTCTTGAAGTATCCCCGCTGATCGCTAACGACTCAGAGACGACCTTTGCCGAGGCGAAGCGGCTGTTTGCGGCGCTGGCTAGGCCAAACGCCATGATCAAAATTCCTGCGACGAAAGCGGGCATTCCTGCTATTGAAGAAGCGATTGCCGCTGGAATCAATATCAATGTGACGCTGATCTTTGGGCTGGAAAATTATGGTGACGTGGCTGAGGCCTACGTGCGCGGGTTGGAGCGCCGCCGCGCCGCAGGTGGAGATGTTACCGGAATTGCTTCTGTCGCCAGCTTCTTTTTAAGCCGTATTGACGCCATGGTAGATAAGATGCTGGACAATAACATTCGCGCTGCTCAGGGTCGTGATCTGGCGCGAGTTGCCTTGAACAATAAGCTTAAGGGCAAGACTGCGATTGCCAGTGCCAGAGTCGCATATGCGCAGTTCAAATCCGTGTTTTACGGTCAGCGATTCTCCGCGCTAAAGGCTGAAGGCGCCATGCTCCAGCAGTTGCTATGGGCCAGCACTGGCGTGAAAAACCCGGCGTATCCCGATACCCTATACGTGGATAACTTGATCGGGCGGGATACGATCAATACCGTGCCGCCGGAAACCCTCGCAGCTTTCAAAGATCATGGTACGGTTGCCGCGACGCTCGAAGAGAACATTGGTGATGCGATAACCACGCTGGATATGCTGGCGGAAGTCGGCATTGATCTGGCACAGATCACCTCCCGTTTACAGCAAGATGGCGTAGAAGCTTTTGTTGACTCCTTCAAGGCATTGATTGATCAGATTGAGGCGCGCCGTAATGTGTTGCAAACAGGCGTGATCCATGAGCAGGAAAGTGTGATCAGCGGGCGTCACGCCGATGTTGAAGCTGCCATTCACGATCTTGAATCAGAGCATACAAACGCACGGCTTTGGAACCGTGATGGTACGCTCTGGCGAGATCACCCGGTTGTATCCACTAAGATTGGCGGCGCATTGGGTTGGCTAGACCCTCTAACGCCGATTGATTTCGCCCGCTTGCAGCAGCTTAGCGCGGCGGTGAAAGATAACTATGACGCTGTTATATGGATGGGTATGGGCGGCAGCGCACAACCGGCGGCGGTGTATTCGCAGGCTTTTGGCGCTCAACCCGGCTTTCCGGTGTTTTATTTGCTCAACACCACCGATCCCGATGAAATCACGCGCATAGAATCCGCTGTAGATCTTAAACGCACGCTCTTTGTGGTTGCCAGCAAGTCTGGCGAAACTTTTGAAACGCTGGCGCTGTATCGTTATTTCTTTGAAAAAGCCGGGCGGGAAGGTAGCCAGTTTGTAGCGGTGACCACGGCCGGATCACGGCTAGATCAACTTGCAGGAGAGGGCAATTTCCGCGAGGTTTTTCATGAGTCGCCAGACAGCCTTGGCAGTTACAGCGCGTTGGGATATGTCGGGTGGGTGCCAGCCGCGCTGCTTGGCATAGACTTTGATCGCCTGCGTACCAGCGTTGAGCGTATGTTAAAGGCCAGCAGCGCACAGATTATTGCCGCTTCGCATCCGGGTATTTCTCTGGGCGCAGTGCTCGGCGCAGTCAGTGCCAATGGGCAGGACAAGCTCACGGTATTCACTAGCCCCTCAATCGCCGCGTTCACGCCGTGGGTTGAACACTTGATTGCCGAAAGTACCGGCAAAGAAGGCCGCAGCATTTTACCGATCACCGGCGGCACTGTGGGCAAGCCCCATGATTACTCCACAGACCGGTTGTTCATCTATATTCGGGTTGAGAATGACAATAACGCCGAAATAGACAGTGAAATTTTAGCCATGCAGGGGGCGGGACATCCAGTAGTTACCCTGCGTCTGCGCGACGAATATGCGCTTCCCGGCGAATTTTTCCGCTGGATGTATGCGGCTGCGATTGCAGCAAAGCTGTTTCAGGTCAACCCGTTTGATTCCCCCAACATCAATGAAGGGCGACAAATATTTGAGCGTCTGCTTGCAGATTTGCGACAGGATGGCAAGGTTCCAGAGCAAGCCCCGCTTGTTGCAGAATCGCAAGTTTCCTTATTTGCTTCGCCTCAGATTTCGACTGCTTTACGCGATCTTGCGGGTGATCAGGGGTTTGATGCGAATACCGCGGTTGGCCTGCTGGCCGCACAGCTAAACGCGACGACTACCGGTGAGTTTTTTGCTATTCTGACCTACTTGCCGCCAACAGATTCCCTGAAAACGGCGTTGGAAGACCTGCGCCGCCGTTTACGTCACTCGACCCGTCGTGCCATCGCGCTCAGCTTTGGGCCAGAATATCTGCACAATACCGGGCAGCTGTACAAGGGCAGCGGCAAAAATGGCGTCTTTATCGTCATCACCGCCGATAATGCCAGCTATCTACCCGTACCCGGCGAGCCGTTTAGCTTCGGCGATGCGCATCGGGCGCTGGCGCTTTCAGATGTTGAAGCCCTGCAATCACAGGGATACCGCGTCCTTCGCCTGCATGGTGCTGCGCCAGAGGCGGCGGTGAAGCTGTTGAGCGACGCTGTCAATGTGGTCATGAAGCGGCGGGCCTAGCGACCGCAAAATTGTATTCAATTGTGCATAAATATTTCGTCAGAATTAAGTGCGGGCTGTTTACAAGCTGGCACTCTTAGCGTATGATTGCTAACTGGTGATTTCGATCACAATGATCTTTCTGAGGTAGGGGAATATGCCAGTTTATACGTACCGTCGTGAAGATGGGACGACGTTTGATTACCGCCAGAAATTTAGTGATGCTTCGCTGACGGTTGATCCTGAAACGGGAGAGCCAGTGACGCGCATTGTGCAGGCGGCTGGCATCATTTTCAAAGGCAGCGGGTTCTATATCAACGATAGTAAGGGCGCTTCAAAAACCAGCACGACCGCGCCTGCTGCATCTAAAAATGGCAGCAAAGACAGTAAAGAAGCTAAAGATAGCAAGGAAACCAAAGCCGAACCAGCGCCAGCAAAGGAGAAGACGCCAGCGCCGGCTAGTACCAGCACATCATCGGCGGCTGCCGATTAAATCGGCCATGCTTGAAAATATAAACGGGAAAGATTAGCTTTCCCGTTTTTGATTCCCGGGATTTTTAGGTTCAGCCGCTCAATTTTTTGATGGCTTCAACTGCTGCTTCCTGTACTAAGGTGCTTTCGTCCCCTAGAGCCTGCGTCAGCGCATCAACCACCGTCTGATCTCCAAACTCACCCAGTGCAACAGCGGAAGCGCGGCGCACCCATTCATTGCTGTCGGTCAGCACGGTTACCAGTACAGGGATAGCCTGCGGCTCACCAATCCGTCCCAGCGCCTCCGCCGCGACCTCACGCGCTGCGCTTTCAAGGGGCAGTTTTTCCAACGCGATTATAAGTGCCGGTACTGCGCGCGCATCGCCAATCCAACCCAGCGCATCAGCAGCCGCGCTCTGCATCAGTTCGCTATCTTCCCTGAGGATGGTGAGCAAACTTTCCACGGCGCGCCTATCACCGGTGCGGCCTAGAAGATGCAGCAGATACACCGTTTGATACGGATCGAAATGTTCACGCTTAAGGGCATCCGTTAGCTTATCGGCAGTTTCAATATCCCCGCGCTGTATCATCTTCAGCAGCCCTGCACGCAGGCGCAGCCCCAGATTCAGCTTCAGCAGCCCCCATATGCGGTTGTTCGGCTCTTGAATCAAGGTTTCAACCATCTTTGGCGCTGCTGCGGCTGCGCCGATTTTCACCAGCGCCGAAAATGCCGCATACTGGAGTTTTGCATCTCCATGCTGTAAGCTGTTTAACAGCGCATCAACCGCAGCCGGATCGCGCAAATCACCCAGCGCCTTTGCCGCTTCGGAGCGAGTAGAGATATCCTCATTAGTCAAGGCTTCTAAATATTGTTCAATCATAACCATCTCGTGTTAATTCCCAGAACTTAGCTCGTCTGAATCCAGCAGAATAGTGACCGGCCCGTCGTTGAAGATTTCAACGCGCATATTCGCCCCAAAAATACCAGTTTCTACCCGTTGAATTCCTTCGGCTTTTAACGCATTAGCGAAGGCATCCACCAGCGGTGATGCAGCATCGGGCAGCGCGGCATTGATGAAACTTGGACGCCGGCCTTTACGGGCATCGGCATACAGCGTAAACTGCGACACGACCAGTACCCCTGCGCCAGTATCCAGAGCAGACAGGTTCATCTTGCCCTGTTCGTCTTCAAATACGCGGAGGTGAGCCGCTTTCCGTGCCATCAATGCTGCATGTGCAAGGGTATCGGAATGGGTAATGCCTACAAGTGCCACAAAGCCTTGTTCGATGCTGCCAACGATATTTTCTTCGATGAGCACGTGGCCTTGAGTGACCCGTTGAAGTAAAACGCGCATAGGTGTACGGCCTTCATCTGCTAGGATAGCGCGATCATACGAGAGCCGGAGAATTAGATCAATCTGACGCCGTTTTGCACAGGCCATCTGCTGGCGTACAATTAAGACGCTAATATGCAAAATATTCTTTCACAGCTTATGAAGTAGACATAATTCGCTTTATGTCTATCGCGATTGATTGAGACCAGTTAATGGCCGAAGGCTTATTCGATAACCGTTACCGCTATGACTACATCTATCCGCGGGGGCGCAGTGGTGAAACCCTGCGCGCGGTAGATATAAATGAAAACGATCGCCTCGTTGTCATCAAGCGCCCCGCGCCGCAAGACGCGCCACCCATTCGCGCCGGGCAGGAAGTCAGTATCCTCGCCGAGCGCAGGGCGTTACAAAAGCTCGCCGGTCAGCCCGCCTTAACCGCGCTGTTGGGCAGCGGTCAGTTCAACGTGGGCGGCGTTGCCCATCAGTACATCGTCATCGAACGCGCCGAAGGCTATATCGTCGAAGACCTTGTGATCGAGCTGGCATCAGCAGGCGAGCGCATGCCAGAGCTGGAAATGCTGGTGGTGATTGACCGGCTGCTTGAACTTCTTGAAGCTGCCCACACGAACGATATTGTTTATAACGATGTTGATACCAAGCATCTTTTCTGGAA
Source organism: Anaerolineae bacterium (assembly GCA_014879665.1). GTDB lineage: Bacteria > Chloroflexota > Anaerolineae > Aggregatilineales > Phototrophicaceae > Flexifilum. The sequence continues at coordinate 14,098 of JACSRP010000114.1, forward strand.
TCGCGATCAGTATCGCCTGAAAGTGATTGACTGGGGCAACGCCGTCTTTTTGGAAGGCGAGGAGAGTACGCCGCAGGGCGTCAGCCGCCTTTCGGATGTCTATCAATTAGGCGAACTGCTGTATTTCATCGTGACTGGCGGCGGGCGGGTGGAAGTGCCGCGAAATATGAATGCCACCGATGATTTCCGGCTCAACTTTAGCGAAGATACTGAGCGCCTGCATTCGCGTTTACAGGCGATTATCAGCCGCGCTGTGCACCCGAATCCGCGCTACCGCTATCAGTCTATTTCCGAGCTGCGCAAAGACCTCTCCGACTATCGCACCCCGGTGGAGCGTGATCGCGGTGCGATTTTGAATCGCATCACTGAGCGTATGCGTCGTGAATTAAGCCGTGATGAGCTTCTGGCGCAGCTGCGCACGCTGGAGCCGGTGCGTCTTGCCGATCCCGGTTTTCCACAGGTGCGCCAGATCGAGATGGAAATTGAATCTCGCCTTTCCGATCTGCAGGTCTCTGCCGATCTGGACGCTGCGCGGATTTATCTCGAAAGTGGCAACTGGTCGCGCGCGCTTACAGTTCTTGATGAACTTCGCCCTCGCGCACGGGGTGAAACTGCGACATTGATCAACTTACTTTTAGATTGGACGACACTTTCCAGCGAAACCCCAATTTCATCGGCGGTTCCGCGTGCTGCCGTGCAGGAAGCTGTCTCGCTGATGTTTGAAGACGATGCCGCCGAAGCCGCACGCATTCTCGTGACTCAAACCGAAGGTGATGACCGCGCTTTAGCCTTCCAATGGCTTCTGGCAGAGCGAATCTCCGCGCACATTCCGGAAATCATGCTGCTGCGCCCGAACCTGTATCGTTTACAGGTGGCGCTAGCCGAGCTTTCGCATGATGGACTGCCTGTCGGTGAGCCGCGCGCCTTGCTTAATGAAATCAATGCTTCGCTAGATCAATTGACTGGCTCCACCAGTAACACCGTGATTGAACTCCGTGACGGTTTCCGCCTAGTGGTAGAACAGCTCAAAACGCTGGAACAGATGCTTGAGGTTTCCAATAGTAGTTATCACCTGCCAAATAAGCTGCTGCCAATCACCGCGCTAACGAGGGCGATTAATGCGGCGATGGCGCTGGCAGACAACATGCACGTGATTGGCAAACAGGCGATCTCCAGCCCGCGCGAGGCGCTTGGCGCCGTGGATCATTCTCGCCAGATTGTGCCTGCTGCTCCGGCATGGGACGCAGTAGCGCATGAATTGGATGGCCTGTATCAGGTGCTCAGTGGCATGGAGACCTACATTCCCGCAGCCGATGGTCTGGATATTTTCGAATGGTTGCAAGGCGCTCACGCCGACCTCGAACCATTTAACGCCGGGCTGTTCGATGAAAGCCTTGCTGGTATGGTGGATCGCCTAGGGCAGGCGCAGTTGCACTGGGAACAATATGAGGTGGCGGTGGTGCATGGCCGCAAGGGCGATTGTGTCGTGCTCCTGCAATCAATGGAAGAGTCATTGCGGCGGATTGCGCCTGCGCTGGCGTCGTGGTTGGGGCAGCTGCGGTCAGTGGTGCGTAATACCGGCTACGTTGAACGCAACGCGCTCTTTGGCGCGTTAGGCCGCGCGCTTGCCGATGGCTGGGAAAATTTTGACCGCGGTCGGTTGCCGGATGCCGAGCGGTTGGGCATACAAGCCGCAGAGGCCGCGCGAACTGAAAGCGAGCGAGCCGCTGCACAGCGCCTGCGCGAACTTTCCCGGCACATGCGCGAATGGGTAGAGCGGGGCGGCATCACTGATCTACGCCGTACGCAGGAAACCCTGACTGCGGTTGAACTGCTTTATTCGCCTGATGAGATTGGATTGCGAGACAATTTTGCTGCGCAAATGCCCAGCAAAGAGATCTATCTCAAATCCATGAGTAAGGGGTTGGCCGAGCCGCTGACCGAGCTGGGAACTGCCCCTGTGCGTATCTTCTTCGCCAATGTGGTGCTTTATGGCGCGCTGGATGCCCGCGAAAATCGCATGGATGATGCTATGTTCTGGCACGATGCTGCCGCACGTGTATTGGGCGATTCTGGCGCCCGGCATACTGTCGTTCGTGTGTTAGAAGAATATATGCAGCAGCGGCGCGATCTTGAGGACGCGCAGACTCTCATCTCGACGGTCAATTCGTCATCTGTTTTGCAAAACCTCGAAAAGACGCGGCGTTCACTTGAAGAGAATGCACAATCAAAATTGATGTCGCCGGCTGTTCACAGCTTGCGTGAAGTGGAAGCAGCTGTGCGCGATTGGGCGGATGGTGAATTTCGCGCCGCTGGAAATAAACTTGAAAATGCCGTAAAGTCGGTAGATGAAATTGAGCAGTCAGCACAAATCACGCTGACCCCGTATCGCGCGTGGTTGATGAATTTGCTGATGGTTTCGGCTGAATTACATTCCAACGCCCGCAAGCTTGCGCAAATGGTGGAACGCTTGCCCGCCCATCCAACCGATGAGCTTTTGCAGGCGCATCTCTTCCTTGAAGAGACGACGGTGCGAGTGCTTGGTGAGCAGTACGCTGTCACGCTGCGCCAGTGGCGCGAGATGTATGAGATGTTTTCGGGCGTCTTTGCTGATCGCAGCCTGCGCAGAAGCTCCAAGCTGAACCGTCTGAACGACTTTTTTCGGGCGATGTTTATTGATCGGCACCCTGCCTATCCGTTGTATCAGCACTGGTATGCCTTAACCGAGCAAACGCCGGAGTTTCCGGCGCCGCCAACCTCCGAGCCGATTCCCCGCATCTCTGAAGCTGATGATTTTGTGGAGACGCCGGCACTCGCATCAGAGTCGCTGCCGCCGCTCTATGCGCGCTCGCGCCGCCGTTCTAGTCGCTGGATTGTTATGATCGGCCTGCTGGGTGGAATAGCTCTGATTGCTGCGGCGCTGGCGCTGTCTAATAATCAACCGGGTGGTGTAGATATTCCGCTCACCCGCACCATAGAAATTGCTGCGACGGACGGGCAAATTGCGCTGGTTGGCACACCCGAAATAACTGCTGAGATTACGTTCGAACACACCCCCACTGGCGAAGCGACTGCTGCGCCAACGCGCCTGCCAACTGGAATTGGCTTGAACTTGACATCAATACCCGTGCTGGCAACCATTGGCGAGCGTCAAACTGAGACGGTTGCGCCGACACGAACCCCTTCCCAAACGCCAACTACATCGAATACGCCCAGTCCCACATCATCGGCCACCTTTACGGCGACGAACACTTATACGCCTACATTGACGCCGTCACCTACACTGCCGCCCGGCGGGCTTCGTGGAACACAGGATTTACTCGCCTTGAGCGCAGAGCAGCGCCTGTTTGATGAAAATATCTTCTCTCAAAACTTTGAAGATGAGACATGGCGGCTTGGCAGTGGTTCCTCGCAGGGCGGGGGCACCCTGACGATTGCGCCTTCTGCATCCGTGCTGAATGAAACCTTTGGCGGGGATGCCTCAAGCAGAATTTTACAGATGGAAGCCGCGTTAGTTCTGCAATCTTATAACCCGCCGCTGCTATTGGATGGTGACGTTTTTTATGGCGTACTGCTGCGCAGCGCTGACGATCCCGATCAAGCTGTGGGCGTGCAAATCGATCTAACTTCGTCAGAAATTATGCGTATCAGCCAGTATGCAAACGGCATCACCACGCCTATTAGTCAGCGTGCGATCCCGAATGTCCCGCTGCGTATTCGCCTGACTCGTAATCTGAATGACAATACCGTGAGCGTGTTCATCAACGATCAGCCGTTAGGTCAGGCGATCCCCTTCGTGGATCGAGACACACCGGTTGAGCCTATGTTATTTGTGCATGATGGCGGCGTGATCCTGTACGTCAACGACTGGGATATAAATTTGCGTTAATGATTCATGAATCATCATGAGCGAAATTCGTCGTAAAGCGGCGAAGAATAAAGAAATTTAATGCAATAACAATGTTACACTCAGTTTACAAACGTACGTATAAGCCAGCAAACGTCAACGATGCCCCAAAGCTCTCTGCCGGCTGCGCACGTCAACCTGACTATTCCACGGTTGCTGATCGTTGACGATGACCCCGGAAGCTTAACGCTTTTCGCCCGCGCATTAGGCCGCGACTGTGAAGTTACGACTGCCAGCAGCGGAGAAGCCGCGCTCGACCTCCTTCGAACGTGTTTATTCGATGTTGTTCTGCTCGATATTATGATGCCCGGCAGCACCGGGATGGATGTTCTGCAAACGATTCGCAGTTCCGAAGCGTTAGCTGATCTGCCGGTTATCCTCATTTCCGGGCGGCAGGACAGTCAAGATGTGGTACATGGGCTTCAGCACGGCGCCAATGATTACATCTCCAAGCCGGTGAATCTCGCCGTGCTGAAAGCGCGAGTACACAATCAGCTTGCGTTGAAGCAGCTTAATGACGCCTATAAGTTGAAAATTGAAGAACTGCACGAAGCGAAAGAAATGCAGGAACGCTTTTTGCGAATTGTTTCGCACGACCTGAAAGGGCCGTTGACCAACTTGCGCATGGCGCAGTACCTGCTGCGCGAAATTGCAGGGGATCGTCCTCAGGTTTCCTCGATTCTAGATAATATTGATACGACCTTGAACGATATGCATGAGTTGATACGCATTTTTCTGGATGCTTCTGCCTATCAACCGACCCGGCTCACACCGGCGCTGCAAACATTTGACGCTTCACAGGTTCTCCATAAAGTCGTAGAACAGTATTCACTAGCGGCAAATAACAAGGGAACGCAAATCCAGTACGATGATTCACCGCTGCCTGTTTACGCCGATCCACGATTCTTCTCGCAAATTGCCAGCAACCTGATCAGCAATGCTATTAAGTACGGCCCGGTGCGTTCAACCGTGACGGTATGGTGCGAATTAAAAGATGAATTCGCGCAGTTATGTGTTGCCGATCAGGGGCCGGGCATACCGGCGTCCGAGCGGGGCCGCCTGTTCCAGATGTTTAGCCGCCTGAGCACGAGGCCAACGGCGGGAGAAAACAGCTCAGGATTAGGCCTGTGGATTGTGAAGATGTTGGCTGAAGCACAGGGCGGTACCGTCGGTGTAGATTGCCCGCCAGAGGGCGGCTCTATCTTCTATGCCAGAGTGCTGCGCGAGGTCGCGCGTGGGGCATAAAACAATGGCTGTCCTATAGTGCGTATCTATTTTCCGCCGGTATCAGAATCAACTGGCGGCGGTGCATCAATCCAAATAGGTGTAGGCGTGATCGTATCTGCAGGGCGGGGGCCGGCATCTTCAACATCGCTGTTTGAGATGCGGTTGACCGGCACAACAGTCATATCGTGGTCGCACAGAATCTGGCAGCTTAAGCGTACTTCACCAAGCAGCCCCCGCGCTTCCAGCCGTTCTTTTTCGGCTTCAGTCATGCGGGTTGGCTCGCCACGAATAAACTGAACCCGGCAGGTGGTGCATTTTGCGTTCCCCCCGCAGCGATGCAGAATATCAATCCCGTTGTCTTCAAGCGCCAGTACCAGCCGCCTGCCTTCAGGCACGCGAAAACTGCCATCATCTTTGAGCGTAATTTCCGGCATTTAGCAGAATCTCTTTTTTGATAATTCAGGATGTCATGTTTGGGCGTTTAAGAAACAGCGCTGTGCGCGTCACCTCAATGACTACTTCGCCATGCTGGTTGCGTCCGGTATGCTTGATCGTCACAATGCCCGCCTTCGGCCTTGAACGGCTGTCCCGTTTAGAGATAACTTCGCTCTCTACATAGACCGTGTCGCCGTGAAACACTGGGCGTGGGTGGGTGACATGTTCATAAGATAGATTGCCGACAATCGTCCCCTGCGTCAAATCGTTGACGCTGATTCCGACAACTACGCCCAGCGTGAAAATACCATTCACGATGCGCTGTCCAAATTCAGTTTTTGCCGCAAAATCCTCGTTTAAATGCAATGGTTGGTTGTTCATCGTCAAAGTGCTGAATAGCACATTGTCGGTTTCGGTAATCGTCCGCCCGATTTCGTGCTTATAAACGGCTCCAATGACAAGATCTTCGAAGAATTTTCCAGCCATGCCGTACCCCGCTATGGAAAGCCAAATGACTGCGCGCGTCAGGTTGGATTGTATCGCCTATAGAATGAATCACGAAACTGCCTGATATGAGGGGGGCATATCAGGCAGTTCGTGGGGAAAGGGCACAGGATTCAATGTCCTACGCCTAAGAGCCTATCCGTTGAATTGACAGTAAATCGCGGTCTTGTTTTTACAGTACCCGTTTGGATAGACAGGCTCACTATCCTAAATTTAACGGGCTGCCCTGAATTTATGGTTAAGCACAAATAAGCAGTGGATGAGAGGCGCAACATTTTGGCGAATAGCAAATGCGTAATCTTACGTCCCCGGCACGCCAATGGGCGCAACGCCCTCGATGGTGGCCGCTGGATCGCCGCCCTGCGGCGTCGCTTGCGCGCACATCATCTCAGCCTGGCTCAACTTGCTGCTGGCTTCACCGCCGCCGCTTAAACGCAGCGCGTTCTGATATTGCGCCACCGCCGGGCAGTAACCATAATTCGGGTCAAAAGCCAGCGCATCGCCATAGCCAACATACTGCCGGTAAAGCAGATCTACAGCCTGCTGGTAGTAGCGCCCCTGCCCGAATGCTAGCAGGCGTTCCAGCGCGCTGATCGCTTGTGGGAAGCTGATGCCGATGTTGCTCATCGCATTCAAATAGACTTCGCCAACTGTGCGCTCATAGCCAAGCTCGCCCGTTGGGATGCCCAGCGCCTCCATTTGTCCGACGATCCGGCTGCCGGCTGCCGGCTGCATGGCGTTGTAATAGTTGCGCGCTTGTGCCGCCAGCGAATCACCCAGAATCGTGCGTATGGTCACGCCCTCGAAACCCGGATCGATGGCATTGATGGCTTCAGCAAGTTCGGCTGCGTCGTTGTAATTGCCACTGGCGTATGCTGCCTGCGCCTCGCCAAGCAGCGCCGCCAGATCATAGGCCGCCCCCGGCGTTGGTGAAGGCTGTGCTGGATCAAGGGTCGCGGTAGGCGGCGGAGTTTCTGTTGCCGTGGCTGTTTGGGTTGCGGTAGCTGTCGCTGTCGGCTGGTTGGTCATATATAACGCTGTTGCTGTTTGCGCATATTCGCCAATGCCGGGAATACCGGGTGTGATCGTCGCCAGAAATTGCAGCCGTGCATTTAATAACACCAGATTACCGGTGGCGACATCGTTAGGAATGCGAGAAATTTGATCGCTAATCGCTGCGTTTTGCGTGGCCGTCTCGTTCACGCCAGCTTGCCGCTGCCCGCTGACCCAACCCGCTGCTCCCGAAAGGGTGACAATCATCAGCGAGAAAAAGACTAGCACTGCAAAAATTAGCGTGGTTATGCCGCAGCCACCCTTTTCCTGCCTTTGCAGAAATGGCGGATCGTCGTCATCCGGCATGATTTCCTTTGCCGCTGAAATCGGGCGATCATCATACGGGGTGCGTGGCGAGGTATCGTCCAGCATATTTTCAGGTTCAATCATCGCAAAATCATCGTGATTATGAGCAGTTTACCCGGCTGATTATACAGGCGGCGGCGAAAGCCTGTACAGCGCCGCTTCCCCTACGGCCTTACCCTGAAACGATCATCCCTGCCGCCCGTTCAACCACAATTTCGGCAACTTGCGCCTTGCTCATCAGGTCAAGCTGCTCATCGCTATCTTTAGTGAGCAGCGTCACGCGGTTGGTGTCCACGCTAAAGCCGGCATCGCTGGCGCTAATATCATTCGCAACCAGCAGGTCTACGCCTTTGCGTTCTAGCTTCGCGCGGGCGTTCGCCAGTAAATTCTCACTCTCAGCCGCAAACCCGATCACGACACGCGGAAACCCGCTTTTCTGCCGTGCCACTTTCACCGCTTCCAGAATATCTTCGTTATGCGTCAAAGGGAGCGAAAGGCTGTCCACATTGGCTGCCGTTTTTTTGATCTTCTGATCGGCAGTTGTTTGCGGGCGAAAGTCTGCTACCGCTGCCGCCATAATCAGTAAATCTGCATCGGCGCTGGCGGCCATTACCGCATCCAGCAGGCCGCGCATGGTTTCAATAGGTATAATTTTCGCACCATAGGGCGGCGGCAGGTGAACCGAGCTGATCAGCGTCACTTCCGCGCCCGCGTCCAGCGCTGCCTGCGCCAGCGCATAACCCTGCTTGCCGCTGGAGCGATTGCCGATATAACGCACCGGATCAATCGGTTCGCGGGTGCCGCCAGCAGTGATCACCACTCTCTTGCCGGCCAGTCCTCCATTTTTGCTAAATGCCCACCTGATCGCACCGATGATCGTGCCCGTTTCTGGCAGTCGCCCGCGTCCGCTAAGCCCGCTGGCAAAGCGGCCTTCTTCCGGCTCGATGATGATCGCCCCGCGCTGCCTTAGCTTTTCGACATTTTCCTGTGTGGCAGGATGTTCATACATGCCCCCATCCATCGCCGGGGCAATCACCAGAGGGCAGCGCGCTGCCAGCGCCGTGATCGCCACCAGATCGCTGGCAAAGCCGCCGGCCAGACGCGCCAGTGTATCCGCAGTTGCCGGGGCAATCACCACCAGATCGGCGGCTTCAGCCAACCCCACATGGGCGATATGTGTGGCTAATCCTAACGTGTTTGCTGCCCATAGATCGGTATAAACCGGACGCCCCGTGATCGCTTGAAAGGTGAGCGGCGTCACAAATTTTTGAGCGGCTTCCGTCATGATCGTATTTACTTCCGCGCCGTTCTGGGTCAGCTTGCTGGCAAGGTCTACCGCTTTATAGGCGGCCACGCTGCCAGTAACGCCAAGCACCACCCGTTTGTTCCTAAGCAGCGCAATCGCTTCCACGCTCATGTTCTATTCCCATTTCACAGGCAAAACACATTCGCACAGTATACTATTAGCCAGTCTGTAAATGAACAGAATGCCATTCTGTGGAGCGGAAAGATGACATTTCGTGAAGATGCTTTAGCCGGGCAGCATATCGTGATCAGCGGTGGCGCCGGCGCTATCGGCGTAGCGGTGACTAAAGCGCTGAGTGATCACGGTGCGCGAGTGACCGTGAATGATATTCTGCCACGTGAAGAAGCAGTTCTCCGTTTAGAAGCAGCTGGCGTTCTGAAAGATCGTGTTCAGTATATACACGCTGATTTGACGAATCATGAGAACGTAGATCAACTGCTGGAACAAGCACGGGTAAATTTTGGCCCCGCGCATACCCTATGCTGCCATGCAGGCATGGTGCAGGCCGCGCCGATTATCGAATTTGACGATGGTCTATGGGATCAAATTATGGATGTGAACCTGAAAGCTGCCTATTTACTGGCGAAGGCCGGCGCGCGGGCCATGTTGAGTGACAGCGTGCGGGGGCAGATCATCTTTACTACGTCATGGGTCGGCGCTGTGCCGTGGCCGGATATTGCCGCCTACAGCGCCAGCAAAGCTGCCATGAACATGCTCATGCGCTCGTTTTCCCGTGAGCTTGCGGCGCAAGGTATCCGCGCAAATGCTGTTGCCCCCGGCATCGTCGGCGCGGGGATGGCGCTGCGTCAGTGGGAAACTGAACCCGATTATCGCGCCCGTGCGAGTAAGGCAATCCCGCTGGGCTACTTGCAGCCCGTTGAATCAGTCGCGGACGCCTTTCTATTCTTATGCAGCCCTGCCGCCAGCTATATGACCGGTTCAATTCTGCTGGTAGACGGCGGATGCAGCCTCTATCCGATGGATTAAGATAATCCCTCACCCGCTGTACTTCGGCTAACCATCCTCTCCAGTTTAGTTAGGAGCGGGCACGCCCGTTAGGTGCGGGTGGCGGTCAAAAATGCTATCACTTTTAACGAAGCTGATGGAAATGCGGCAGAACTTCTTTTGCCAGAAGTTCAATGCCCGCTAAATCTTCCTGATCCTGCCACATCAGTATCAGTCGGTACGCGCCGGCTTCCTGATACTTGCTGATATGCTCGACTATCTGTGAAGGCGTGCCGATGATCTTTTTCCGCTCTAGCAGCGAATCGCTTGGTGCCATCTCGCCGCCCGACCTTGTTCGTAGATCGGCATCATCTTTGCCGATGATGCACGGCAGCATCACCGAACGTTTAACCGCCGCTTTGTCGCGTCCATTTTTCTCTAGAAGCTCGTCTAGCAGTGCGCCCCGTTCTTTGAACATATTGACGTTGATGTGTACGCCATTCCATTCATCGGCATATTTCGCGGCCAGCGGTAGAGTGCGTTTTGGCCCGTTCCCGCCGATCAAAATAGGCGGCCCGCCAGCGCGAGAGGGACGAGGTAGTAATACTGCGCCGTCCAGCGAGTAATGCGTGCCTCCGTAGTTCACCGGCTCATCAGCGTGGTACAGCCTCGTGGTAATTTCCAGCGCGTCTTCCAGCATCTCATAGCGCGCCAGCTGATCGTAGAAAGGGATACCAAACTGTTTGTGTTCACGTTCGTGCCAGCCTGTGCCCAATCCTAATACCATTCGCCCGCCGCTCAGGTCATCAATTTGTGAGGCCATACGCGCAGTCAGCGCCGGATGCCGGAATGTGGTTGGCGCAACCAGCGGGCCAAATTCAATATGTTTTGTATGGTCTGCCGCATAGGTGAGCGAAATGAAGGTTTCCAGCGAGTCATCATCCGGCGGGCCGATGGTATAGTGATCCGAGCGAAACACACATTGATAGCCCATCGTGTCAGCGGCCTCAATCAGCCTGCGCCAGCGCTCCCATGTCAGTCCCCATTGGCCTTCGATCATCAATCCGATGAAAGTCATGCCTTATGCCCTTTAACTAAACGTCGTATCGTTTGGGAATTGTAGCCCGATGCAAAATTCGCACCGCGTTCACCCCGCCGGCTTTCGCAACCGCCAGCGAATCGCCCATTCCAGCGGGCGCGAAAGCAGCCATATCAACGCCGCTCGAATCCGTCCGTGATGCAGCGTGCAGTAGGTGATCAGATCGCGGAAATAGAGACGTGTGGCGGCGGCGCTGCGCGTCACTGATTTTTCCCGGTGTTCTATGGGTGGGGCTGCCAGAAAACGAAACTTGCGACCTCTAAATCGCCGCGCTAAATCATCTTCATTGAAATACAGCAGCAGATGATCGCTCAATCGCAAATCTTCTCGCCGCATCAGCGTACAAGACCCCGGAATCGCCTCAACATCAAAATCTGTTGTGCGATCCCATCCCTCGTCATAGTACCAGTGATGGTTTTCGGCCCTTTTCCGCGCAGATTGAAACATAAATTGCAGCACGGTTTGCGTGAGCAGCAGATAGGTGTAGGTTGGAATCCGCGAGCAGGTGCGCTGAATATCGCCGTTCGGGTAACGCAGCTGCATCGTTGCGCCCGCGTAATCCGGGTGACTGTCCATGAAATTGACCAGCGTTTCCAGCGCATCGGGCGGTGGCACTGTATCCGGGTTCAGCAGCAGCGCATATTCTCCGCTGGCTTTCTCCACACCGTAATTATTTCCGGCACAGAAATATAGATTTTTGCCGGGTTCCAGCAGCGTTATTTCGGAAAATTCGGCGCTCACCATACCCGCACTGCCATCGCTGGAGGCATTATCTACGACGATCACTTCAGCAAGGATTGTTGCCGCCCGTAATGCGGTCAAACATCGGCGCAGATCATCTCTGCCGTTGTAGTTCACAATGATCACGGAAATTCGTGCGGCGGTCACTTCCGGGCAACGACCAGCGTCATATAGTTGAACGCCCATGGCGCAGCAATTTTCACCACCCGCCCCATGCCCTCTGCCAGTGCGCTGGTCTTGTAATATCCCGGCGACTGAAAAACGCCGCCCAACCCGCGCAGTGTGAAAGCATGGCTCGTGGGTGAGACATGCTCAACCGTGAACCCAGCCGCTTTGACATTGCCCGCCAGCGCGCCGCGCGTGTACGTACTTTCATAAAACGAGTCGTCGGTGAGGGAGCTTTTCCCGCTTGAGCGCCGCTTCCACGCCACCGCTTTATTCACAATATTCGGGTAGGGAATGGTCAGCACCAGCACGCCTTCAGGCTGTAACACGCGATACGCTTCATCTAGCGCGGGCATCATGCCCTGCTCAAAGTGCTCCAGCACGCCGAAGCTGAGATATGCGCCGAGGCTGTTTTCAGCAAAGGGTAGTTTATGCACATCTCCGCCAATCAGCGGCAGGGATGGGTCGTAGCGCCGCGAAATTTCCAGCGCGTTGACCGCATAATCCAGCCCGTAAACCGGATAACCCATCTGACGCAGGGTGATCACCACCGCGCTTAAGCCGCTGCCAGCTTCGATGATCGGCTTATCTTTGGGCAGAAATGGAATATATTTGTGAATGGTTTCCATCGAACGTGCTGAAGCCACCGCCTCAAGCTCAATTTCGACGGATGCGCCGTCCCAGATATTTTCCCATGTTTCGCGAGTGCTGTCGTAGCGGGTAGGTTCGCTCGTCATTTTAGGTTCAATGTGTAGTTATCTTGGGCCGGGCGATAAAAATCAATTCATAAGCCGATAAATTTGGCATGATAGCCGGTGGCGGGTTGCGATGCAGCTTTCGAGCTGCCGCATTGGCAATATTTTGAAAAAGACTACCCGCAGTGAAAAGTTTTTCTACCCGGTATCCTGCTGATTCAAGCAGCTCACGTCCAGTTTTGACAGTGTATAAGTGCAGGTGCGTCCTGTCCATCACGCCGTAATCCACATAATCGAATTTACCCGCGAGATGTTTTAGTCTAAACGCCCAATACGCAATGTTGGGCAGTGAAACTATAACGATTGCATTTGGCGCAAGCAATGTGTGGGCTTGCTTAAGTAAATTTTCTGGATACTTAAGGTGCTCTAAAACGGCCGCTGCAAGTAAAACATCATACGGGGCGCCAGATTCTGCGATCTTTAGCGCATCCAGCATATCCAAATCTACATGATGAACTTCTTTACAACGCGTTTGCGCTATGGCTACTGCCGTGGAATCTGCCTCAAGGCCGGTGACTGTGCAGCCAAGCATTTTTTCCATGTACCCCGAAAGGTAGCCACTGGCACAACCTAATTCCAGTACGCGGCTTTTTTCAGGGATCAGGCGCATCAATACGCTGTGTGCTTCATCAGGGTGCGCATGTTCAGGATTATAGATTTGCTCAAGGTGATATTTGGGTGCACTATCGGTCATCTATGGGTCATTTCCGGCGCTTGTCAGCGGATAATCTTAGCGATCAGCGTTTCAACTTGCTCCACGCGCTGATCATACGTGTGATAGGTATAAGCATGGCGCTGCCCGTTTGCGGCAATCGCCTCGCGTTCAGTGTCGTGAGCGAGATAATAGGCGACTTTTTCCTTCAATTCAGCCTCTGTATTGTACGTTACCAGCGCCGGCTTGCCATCTACTTCTGGAAACCACAGCCGCGTGCCCGGCAGATCGTCAGTAATCTGGAACACTTTTGCCCCCGCTGCCTCGAAAAGCCGCAAATTCCCCCCGTAGCGCATGAAATCGCCATGCGTATTCACGCTAATTTTCGCCGCCGAAACGATCCGTTCCATCTCTTCGCCCAATGCCTGCCCGCGCACGAAACGGCGCAAACTGGCAGGCACATCATGTACGCTCCAGATGCCGAGATCAAAATCGCTCAGGGCTTCTAATGCTTTCACCCGCCGGTTGTATAGGTGATTCGGCACCAGCGTTCCCACAAATGCGATATCGCAGGTGAGTTTTTTTTGCTCTGCTTCAGTCAGCAGGTAGGGATGATGAAATTCCGGATCACACGCGGAAATAGGCAGGCATTCCATGTGCTTTGCGCCAAGCTCCAGCCATTGAATTCCGTGATAATAATCATTGACCAGTACCAGATCATAGAGTGGCATCGCCTGACGATCAATGGCCTTTGAAAACACAATCGGAGATGTGCCGGAGGCGTAAACGAGCAGTGCGCCAGTTTCGCGCTGAATCTGTTTTAGCGTTTCAGGAAAGATAACCGTGTTATCACCCGTCATCCACAGAATGTCGGGATGAAATGCCCGCGTTTTTGCCAGTAGTTCGGCATTCCGCTTGCGTAAATCTGGCCGGATTGCCGCCGGAATCCGGTGGTTGATGGCCGCCACCACTTTTGCCGGAGTGATGCCTTCGCTGTGTTTTTCCCGATGTGCCGACTCGTTCAGTATTCCGTCCGGCAAATTTCGGTAGAACACATCCAGCGTATATCCGCGCTTACGCATCGCCTTCTCCCAGAAGTGCTGTGACATGCTCGGCGGGAACAGCGGCGGGTTTTCCGGTGTTTGCGTCTGCGCCGCGCGCAGCGCTTCCGGGTGATGCAGCGAACTTACGAAGAGAATATGATGTGGCATAAGAATTTTCGCAGGCTACTTTAGCGTGCCAGATAATTTACGGTTCGGTAACGGCCGTAAACCTGTTATACCGCTTAACAGGCCGTCAGTTCCGTCAGATCAACCAACCACAGCCCGCTGTTTGTGCCAGTAGCTGCAATAGCTATAATGCTGCCATCCGGCGAAAGCCACATGCCAGATCGATCCCCGTCGGCAAGCGCCAGCGGCACTGATGTCAGATCAACCAGCCTGCCTTCGCCCCGGTTGAAGCATTGTAACCGGTTTTCGCCGTTGACCGGGCGCAATATATAGATATATGAAACAACGTCCTCTTCAGCGTCCACAATCGGTATAGGCTGAGGGTAATTCAAGCCCGGCGGCGCGGCCTCGAATAAAAGTTCAAAGAAGCCGTTCGTCAGTACGTGAATATAGTAACCGGTAATGTCTTCGCCTGCTTCAGTGTCAAATGCCCCCGCAATGATCACCCGCCGTCCATCACGCGATGCGCCGGGCAGGATAACCGACGGCGGATTATTGGCTGGCGCCGGGCTGATCGCGAGGCCTTCAGCATTGGCGGTGAAATACAGCACCGGATCGCCAAATGCCCCGAAATAGCGCGCGATGAAGCGATCATCATCCAGCCACTCAATCGTTTGCAGGGAGCGGTTATTCAGACTGCCGTGAATTTGCCGCTGAAAACGACCATCAGTCGCTGCCGTGTAAAAACGGTTGACGCGATCCTGATAGACCAGTCGAGTTCCACTTGGCGCGAAAGATAGCCGCGAATTTTGATAGATCAGTGGCTCGCTCAAATCGAGTATTTCCAGCAGTTCCGGTGTCACCACCTCCGCCGACGCATATGCAACCGCCTGATCGCGCTGGTTCATCCGGTTGTAGCGATGCCACGCCCACTCACTTTCCATATCCCGCGGGCATCCAACAGCATAATCCAGTGAGCGCGGGCCATTCCAGATCACATCAACCACTTCAGCTTCGCTAATGCGTGTGATGCCCGCGATTTCTGCAGCGGTTTCCTCAATGGATACTTGCTGCCCCTCAGCGGCCACTTGAACAGTCTCAATTTCGAGTCCAGCTTCATATAATTCCAGCGGAATATAGAATCGCTGGGCGCGTGCAGGCAGCAGCACATAATCGGGCAGCAGCCCCGCGTCGCAAATATCCACTAGATACCCGTAACCTTCGCCGATTTGCTCGCCCTCAGCATCAAAGACCTGCGCCGAAAGGGATATATTGGCATAGGGTAATTCGCTGTTATTTAGAACCTCACCAACCGCAACCTGAATATTTTGCCCGTAAATATCCTGCTGTTCATGCGAGGTGATATTGATCGCCTGCAAGCCCTCAGGCAGTGGTTCCGGCGCCGCTTCCTGTGCCATGACCGCATAGCTCATGAGTAGCATCAGGAATAAATACGGCAAGCCACGAAGAGTATTCAAAGATCTCATGCTGCTCACTTATCGGTATTATGGGGCTGGCGTGCCCATAGCTTCACGTATCCGCGCCAATGCTTCGACGGCGTCGGGATAGCTCGTATTACGAAAAACGGCAACCTCAAGGTTGGCTTCCGCGCGCTGCATGTCCCCCATGCCTTCGGCGGCCATCGCCACATAGTAATAGGCTTCTTCCACACCGGGCGTTGTGCTGATTACCCGCGCGGCTTCTGCGATCACATCCTCATAGCGCCCCACACGCAGAAATGCTTCCAACGGCCCGTACTGATACCACAGCATGCGCCACGGCAGCCCGTTGGCAATCGCCGTATCGAACGCTTCGGCAGCTTCTTCGTTACGATTCAGCAGCAGCAGCGCCGTGCCGATATTGAACCATGTGAAACTGTCTTCTTGAGGAGTGTTTAGCTCAGCCTGCGAAAGTTCCAGTGCTGTTTCGGCATTAGCCGCCACATCCCACTGGTTGCCCATCACCTGCTGAAGCAGAACTTCCTGCTCTGGGCGATAAAGTATCAGAAAGTCGCGGTTGAACGGCTTCCACCGTTCATCAATGTCTGCATAAGGGATCGGACGGCCAGTATTGTCCGGCCCGTTGCCCAACAGCGAGTCAAATGTGAGCAGTACACCCTGAGCATCGTCATAGCCCATGACCACCCGATTATGACCCATCCAATCATTGAAGCCGCCCGGGCCGTCGTAGTAAGAGTTCTCAATCAGCACCGGAAAACCCGCCGCGACCAGCCGCTTCAACAGGTCAAGCGTCCCACCGATGCGTTCGATGCCCTCCAACCCGTAGCCATTCGCAAACCGGATCATCTCGTCAAGCCGTACCGCCACATCTTCAGCATGGGGGTTCAACCCGTGAATCGTATCTGTATACGTACCGCCCCAGTCGTAATACGATAACTGAATGCTCAAAGCCGCCGCTGAGCAGCGATTTACATCCTGATAAACTGGCGTCAGCCCTTCCAGTCGCACCAGCGGGGGTAGGGTGTCCAGCGCAGCAATTGAAATAGATTCAGGAGTGCTTTCCGGCGTCGTTTCTGCATCCTGCGCAAGGGTGAGATGGCTTGTGACCAGCGCGCATAGCAGGCCAGCGGCGAAAAGGATTCTCAATTTCATAGGTTATTTCACCAGATTGCAGAACAGCATTTCGTAGGATAACCGGAGTGAATTTTATCGTAAAAGATGATAGCAAGATGAGAATAGAGGGAAATCGTCGGCGGGACGTATGTACTGTATACTTAAGTATCGCGTTTCTATTTAAATCTCTGTATGCACGAAACCGTGAAAACAGTGTAAGGTTATACGTAAATAGACGCAAAGTTTAACTGTTCAGCTAACAAGGTTTCTTGATGATGCCCGAAGGCGCTCTCAATCACACTGGCAACATCGGCACCAGACATCTCAAAATGAGCGTTCCGGCAGATAAGCGGGTTGGGGTCACTGGCCCACTAGATCGCAAACTGCCATATGTCATTGAATTACGGGTCGTGGGTACGGCTTCCACTATTCAAAAGCAGGTTCAGACCGAAATGGTTTTGGGACGGCTGGATACAGAGAAGAAAATTACCCCCGAAATCGATCTTTCGCCCTATGATGGTTTCCAGACCGGCGTTTCCCGCAAACATGCCATCATTCTTGTGCGTGATGAACGGCTGTTTCTCAAAGATTTGAACAGCACGAACGGCACGCGCTTAAACGGCCTGATTTGTGAACCAGATAAGGAGTACCGCCTGCGCCATGGCGATGAGATCTTGCTTGGTCGCCTGCGCTTGCAGCTCTTGTTCGCGGTCACCCCTATGGTTGAAGGCGGCACGCCGCTTCATGGCACGCTTGAACCAGTGAATATCCCCCGTGTGGGCAAAGGCCAGCATATTCTGGTGGTTGAAGACGATAAAGAAGTTGGCTCAGTCTTTCGCATGGCATTGGAGTTGGGTGGCTACAAAGTGACGCTGGTGGATACTGTCACCAAGGCGCTCAACATCGTTTTCCAGATCATGCCGGATGCAATCGTGATGGATTTAATGCTCCCGGACATGAATGGCATTGACCTGCTGCATTATCTGAAGAAGCAAACTATCCCCCGCCGCATCCCGATTCTCGTGGTCAGCGGCGCAACCGGCGGCTTCCAGATGAATCAGGCATTAGAGGCCGGCGCAGAGCGCTTTTTGGGCAAGCCTATCGCCGTAGATAAGCTGGTTGGCGCGGTTTCAGAAGTATTGAAACTGAACGTTGCTACCTGAGAATATAGAGAAAAACTAAAAGCAGCCGCCCGGCTGCTTTTTTATTGCCGAATTGTCATTTTCACAACTTCTAAAACGCCACTTTATTCCCCGCATGTGCGCCCGAATCGTAGAATTATGGATTTGTTCCATATAATGTAATGGTAAGAATCATTGTTTGAGTTCTGGAAGCTGCGTGGATGACTACCCCGACACACCTTACCGCATTAATCGGTAGAGATTCTGAGCTTGCTGAAATTGCTCATCTGCTTGGTATGCCTGAGTGCCGCCTGATCACCCTCACGGGCTCGGGCGGTATTGGCAAAACCCGCCTTGCGCTGGAAGCCATTCATCAAAACGCATTGCCCGATGGCGCATATTTCGTCCCGCTGCAATCGTATTCGTCCGCAGACGCGATTGTGCCAGCTATTGCAGATGAGCTGAAATTTGTGTTTTTCGGAGAACACGACGCTAGGACCCAGTTGTTGTATTACTTACGTGAAAAACAACTACTGTTGGTGCTGGATAATTTCGAACACTTACTCGATGGCGCTGATTTTCTGCCTGAAATTCTGGATGCTGCGCCGGGTATCAAAATATTAGTGACATCACGCGAACGCCTGAACCTGCTTGAAGAGTGGGTATTGGATATTCGCGGTTTACGCTTTCCAGAACAGGAGCCGAACCAACCGCTCAGCAGCTATTCTTCTGTACTGCTGTTCACACAAAGCGCAAGGCGTGCGGGATACATGCCGCAGGAAAAAGATGCTGCCGCCATCATTCGCATTTGCCAATCTTTAGAAGGTGTTCCGCTGGCGATTGAGCTTGCCGCTGGTTGGGCGCGCGCCATGCCCTGCCAGCAGATTGCCGATGAGATTGAACATAACCTTGATATTTTGAGCAGCAATTTGCGCAACATGCCTGAACGTCACCGCAGTATGCGTGCCGCTTTTGATCACTCGTGGACGCTGCTTTCAGATGACGAGAAAAATGCATTCATGAAATTATCAGTGTTTCGTGGTGGTTTTACGCGGGAAGCTGCCGAAGCAGTTGCCAGCGCTTCACTGCCTGTACTGGTTTCGCTGGTGAATAAGTCGCTGGCGCGTGTGACTATGAATGGGCGCTATGATCTTCATGAACTGCTGCGGCAATTTGGGGCAGAGCAGCTTGAGGGAGCAGGCGTTATGGCACTCACGCAGGATGGCCACAACGCCTATTACGCCGATTTTATTGCTGAACGCGAAAGTGACCTGAAGGGACGCAGGCAGCTTGAAGCAGTGGCTGAAATCAATGCTGACTTCGAGAATATAAGAACCGCGTGGAACCAACAAGCCGCGCGTCGACAAGAAGAATTTATTGCAAAAATGATTGAAGGGCTTCATGTATTTGGCTGGATCAGCCATCAAGAAGAGAAGCGCTATCTATTATTCAGAGATGCTGAACCTTACTTTGCGCCGATACAAGATGAACCCGACAGTCAATTATGGGGACGACTATTGGCACGTGCATGGGATGAAAGAAT
This sequence comes from Anaerolineae bacterium, assembly GCA_014879665.1. Lineage (GTDB taxonomy): Bacteria > Chloroflexota > Anaerolineae > Aggregatilineales > Phototrophicaceae > Flexifilum. Next base: position 33,599 of record JACSRP010000114.1, read on the forward strand.
CCCGGGTGACTTTACAGCTCAGATTGAGCGCGCGCTTCAGATTGCGCGCCAGTATGGCGATCATGGAGAAATTGGTTACTGTCTATGGGCATTGGGTTGGTGTGAAGCTGCAGATTCTGATATTTCACGAGCATTGCTGGAGCAAAGCCTGATTTACTTTCGACAGGCACAAGATCGTTTCGCCACAGCATGGGTTCTGATTGATCTTGCGGGGCTTAACTACCCCGGTTCATGGGAAGATAGGAAAAGATACGGCGAAGAAAGCCTTCAATTGAACCGCGAAATAGGCAGTCGTATTGGCATCGCATATTCCTTGTACATCGCTGCACTTTCGAAAATACGTGAAGGGAATTTTGCAGAGGCCGAAAAATTGTGGCTAGAAAGGATCGCAGTAGCAAGGGAGTCCGCTAATCGCGCGCTTGAGGCTGCGAGCCTAATTTATCTTTGTGAGAAGAATTATCTTATTCAGGGTGAGATAGGGAAGGCGCGCGCGGCTGTTGAAGAAGCGCTGCAAATATTTTACGTGATAGACTTCGGGCTTTATCGAGGCTTGGCATTAGCTTCTCTTGGTCTTTTAGAGTGTGTGGATGAACATTACGAGCAGGGTTTGGCTTTGTTTAGGCAGGCTGCAAGCCATAATACTGTTACCTATAAATGGATCCCTGATTTTATCTCGTGGGGATTGGCAATTGCGGCATGTGGTCGGGGGGATTATGAGGCGGCCAGAGGCTATTTCCCGGCAGCATACAGGTATTATGAGAATGTATTTGGGAAACTTGGTATGCTGGTATGCTTGCCCGTACCCGCCATCCTTCATGCTCATTCAGGCAACCCGACCCGCGCGGTTGAACTGCTGGCTTTAGCCTACACCCATCCCCTAAACGCCAGCGGTTGGATGAAAAAATGGCCGCTGCTCACCCGCTTGAAAGCCGAACTTGAAGAGACACTGGGCAAAGAGGGTTATGCCGCCGTATGGGAGCGTGGCAAGCGGCTGGATGCTGAAACCATGATGACAGGGTTGCTGGCTGAATTGGAAAAGCCTTCAGGTAATGCGCAGCTCCTGAACAGCGATTTACTCAGCAATCGCGAGCAGGAAATCGTTCGGCTTGCTGTAAATGGATTATCCAACCGTGAAATCGCGGATAAGCTTTTCCTGAGTCTTGAGACCATTCGCTGGTATCTGAAAGAGATTTACAGCAAACTTGATATACACAGCAGGGAAGAATTGATTAGTCGTTTCGGGTTATGAATACTCATGTGATGCTTATCACAATCGTCTATGATCCGCCTAATTAAGCGATGTAGAGAAGATGGATAAGACAGATGACCCAGACACAGGCACAAACAGAACGCAAAATGCTGGTTGGCGCTGGCGAAACTGCACCGGATTTTGCGCTCAAAGATCAGGAAGGTAAGACCACCCGCTTGAGCGATTTTCACGGTAAAACACTGGTGTTGTATTTTTATCCACAATCGTTCACGGGTGGTTGCACCAAAGAAGCCTGCCAGTTCCGCGATAGCTATGAAGATTTCAAACAGGTGGGCGCAGAGGTGATTGGCGTCAGCAGCGATTCCGTAGAAACCCAAAATGAGTTCGCATCTCAATACAAACTACCATTTGTTTTGCTGAGTGATCCCGGTGATGAAGTTGGCAAAATGTATGGCGTGAAAAATAAGCTGATCGTTTTTAAGGGCAGGGCGACCTTTATTATTGATTCCGAAGGGATTGTCCGCCATTCTTTTGAGAGTATCAATTACAACGCGCATATGGCTGAAGCCTTGCGTATTGTCAGGAAATTAGCCGCTAAAGGCGGTTGATCCCCTGTTTCAATCTTTTGGGTAATTTATACGAATCTTGAAAATTACGATTCTATAGGCCTCCTACCCTTGACGTAGAGTAATCCCTCCTGTAGTATTTTCCGACGCATAGCCAGCACAGTAATCCTCTACGGAGGCAAGGCGGTGCTGAACTGAGCGAGGTGGCGATAGCGTTCCGCACGGCGGATTGGCTCGTCACGGTCAGCATCATATGGCGTTCCTTCGCATAATCGAAGTGCGCCTTTTTGCATGCCTGTACCGAGAGACCGCGAAAGATTTTGCGAGCAGCGTTGTTTGGAGAAGTTTATGCCAACCATTAATCAGTTGGTGCGCAAGGGTCGCAAGGCGAAAAAGAGCAAAAGTAAATCGCCGGCGCTTCAGTATTCGCTGAACGTCTATGACCAGAAACGTACCCGCACTAGGAAGGGTTCGCCGCAGAAACGCGGCGTGTGCACCGTCGTTAAGACGATGACCCCCAAGAAACCGAATTCGGCGCTGCGTAAAGTGGCGCGTGTGCGTTTGTCCAACCAGATCGAAGTGACAGCGTACATCCCCGGTGAGGGGCACAGCCTTCAAGAACATAGCGTGGTGTTGGTGCGCGGCGGTCGTGTTAAAGACCTTCCCGGTGTTCGCTACCACATCGTGCGCGGCACGCTGGATACCGATGGCGTGAAGAATCGTATGCAGTCTCGCAGCAAGTATGGCGCTAAAGTGCCTAAGGCAGGCGCTCCTGCTGCCAAAGGTAAGAGGTAAAGGTAGAGACCAATGCCGAGAAGAAAAAGCCCTCCGAAGCGCCAGACGCCACCGGATAACAAGTACAACAGCTTGTATGTGTCCATGATCATCAATCGCATGATGTACGGCGGTAAGAAAAGCACCGCCCAGCACATTATGTACACCGCGATGGATCTCATGGAAGAGAAAACCAAGCGTAGCCCGCTGGAAGTGCTGGAGCAGGCGCTGCGTAATGTGACCCCCGCTATCGAAGTGAAGCCAATGCGTGTTGGTGGTGCAACTTATCAGGTTCCTGTAGAAGTTGCCCATGAGCGCGGCGTGACACTGGCGATGCGCTGGTTGTTGGAAAATTCTCGTTCGCGCGGTGGTCGTAACATGGCCGAAAAACTGGCGAATGAATTGATGGACGCTGCCAACGGGCAGGGGAATTCCATCAAGAAGAAAGATGATACTCATCGTATGGCGGAAGCGAACCGCGCATTCGCTCACTTCCGCTAACCATAAGCGAGTTAAACGAGACTCATGGCTAAAAAGACCGAAACCGCTCTCGAATTGAGCAACGTGCGTAACATCGGCATCATCGCGCATATTGATGCCGGTAAAACCACGACCACTGAGCGCGTGCTGTATTACACCGGCATGGTGCATAGAATCGGTGAGGTGCACGAAGGTGCAGCCACCACCGACTACATGCCGCAGGAACGTGAGCGCGGTATTACCATCACCGCCTCGGCTGTGACTGCTTCCTGGAAGGGTTATCAAATCAACGTGATTGATACCCCCGGGCACGTAGACTTCACCGCCGAAGTGCAGCGTTCACTGCGTGTTCTCGATGGTGGCATCGTTGTGTTCGACGGCGTCGCTGGTGTTGAACCGCAGTCGGAAACCGTATGGCGTCAGGCTAATTCTTATGAAGTGCCGCGCCTCTGCTTTGTTAATAAGATTGATCGCACCGGTGCCCGATTCCAGCGCTGCGTAGATATGATGGTCGAGCGTTTGGCCGCCAATCCTGTGCCGCTTCAGTTCCCTTACGGTGAAGGTGCAGAATTCGAAGGCATCATTGACCTGTTAAGGATGGAGCTGGTCACATTCGAAGGCGAAATGGGGAATGATATTCTGTATCATCCCATCCCCGAAGCCTACCGTGAACAGGCCGAAACCCGTCGCGCTGAGATGATTGACAAGATCGTCGAAAATGACGATTACCTCACCGAGAAATATCTGCTCGGTGAAGAAATTACCGATGAAGAACTTCTGCCCGCGCTGCGCGCGGCGACGCTGGCTGGTAAGGTGCACCCTGTGCTCTGCGGCTCATCGCTCAAGAATAAAGGCGTCCAGTTGATGCTGGACAAAGTGATCGAGCTGCTGCCTTCACCGTTGGATATCCCCCCGGTGTACGGTACGCATCCCAAGACCGACGCTGAAGAAGTTCGTCATGCCACTGATGATGAGCCTGTTACTGCGCTGGTCTTTAAGATTTTGACCGACCCCTTTGTAGGTCGTCTGGCTTTCTTCCGCGTCTATTCTGGCGTAGTGAAAACCGGTACCATGCTACTGAACTCTAGCAAAGGGGATCGTGAGCGCATTGGTCGTATCGTGCGTATGTTCGCAGATCGCCGTGAAGATATTGAAGAAGTTCACGCAGGCGACGTTGCCGCGGTACTTGGCTTGAAGGGTACCTTCACCGGCGACACCCTTTGCGATCCTGACAAACCGATTGTGCTTGAGAAGATTAACTTCCCTGAGCCGGTGATCGAAGTGGCTATCGAGCCGAATACCAAGGCCGATCAGGATAAAATGGGTGAAGCTCTCCGCCGTTTGGCTGAAGAAGATCCCACTTTCAAGATCGAAGTGGATGATAAGCTCGGCCAGACCAAGATTCGCGGCATGGGTGAGCTTCACCTTGAAGTGCTGGTTGACCGCATGATGCGCGAATTTAACGTGCAGGCGACGGTTGGCCGCCCGCGTGTGGCCTATCGTGAAACCATCACCCGCGATCGCCGCAGCGATATGACCTTCAAACGGCAATCCGGCGGTAAGGGTCAGTATGCGCGCGTCGTCATTGAGTTCGAGCCGCTGCCTGAAGAAGAAGCCGAGAAGGCTACCGACGGCCTGTACTTTGTAGATGCCATTCGCGGCGGTTCAATTCCGCGTGAATTCATCCGCCCGACTGAAAACGGCATCCGCGAAGCGATGGCCGGCGGCGTGCTGGCCGGTTATCCGGTGGTCGGCGTGAAGGCATCGTTGGTTGACGGCAGCTTCCATGATGTGGACTCCAGCGAAATGGCGTTCAAGATCGCCGGTTCGATGGCTCTTAAGGAAGCAGTGCATGCTGCGAAGCCTGTGCTGCTGGAACCGACCATGAGCGTGGAAGTGGTTGTCCCGGAAGAATACACCGGCACCATTGTCGGTGACCTGTCCTCGCGCCGTGGCATCATCTCCGGTATGGAGCCTCGCGGTAACGGCACCTCTGTTCGTGCCAATGTGCCGTTGGGTGAAATGTTCGGTTATGCCACTACGGTTCGTAACCTCACGCAGGGTCGTGGCAGCTTCACGATGGAATTTGAGAAGTACAGCGTCGCGCCCGGCAGCATCGTTGATGATGTGATTAAGGGCAACGCCTAATAGTTGGGTTTGGTCCCGAACGTCAGTGGGGTTCCCGCCTCGCTGATGACGAAATTTCGTAGGGATAGTGAACTAGCGATAAGCAAGAGGAACTAAGGGAAATGGCTAAACAAAAGTTTGAGCGCAGCAAGCCTCACGTAAATATTGGCACTATCGGCCACGTAGACCATGGCAAGACCACCCTCACCGCCGCGATCACCAAGACGCTGGCGCTCAAGGGTAAGGCTGAAGCGATGGCTTACGGCGACATTGATAACGCGCCTGAAGAACGCGCGCGCGGTATCACCATCAACATCCGTCACGTGGAATACGAAACTGATGCGCGTCACTATGCGCACGTGGACTGTCCCGGACATCGTGACTATATCAAGAACATGATCACCGGTGCGGCGCAGATGGACGGCGCTATTCTCGTCGTCAGCGCGCCCGATGGCCCCATGCCCCAGACCCGTGAGCACGTGCTGCTTGCCCGTCAGGTGGAAGTGCCTGCCATGGTCGTGTTCCTCAATAAGGTTGATCAGCTCGATGACCCCGAACTGCTTGAACTGGTAGAGATGGAACTTCACGAGCTGCTGTCTGGTTACAGCTTCTCAGAAGATACCCCTATCGTTCGTGGTTCTGCGCTGGCTGCCAATGAAAGCACTAGCAAAGACATTGACGCGCCTGAATACGCGCCAATTCTTCAGTTGATGGACGCCGTTGACGCATGGATCCCCACGCCTACCCGTGAAAAGGACAAGCCGTTCTTGATGCCCGTGGAAGACGTGTTCTCGATCAAGGGTCGTGGCACTGTCGTGACTGGTCGCGTTGAGCGTGGCGCCCTGAAGAAGGGTGAAGATATCGAAATCATCGGCCTGCGCGAAGAAACTGCGCGCACCACCGTGACCGGTATCGAAATGTTCCACAAGGAACTGGACAACGCTGAAGCTGGTGACAACGCAGGTATTCTGCTGCGCGGTACCACGCGCGAAGAAGTGGAACGTGGTATGGTGCTTGCCAAGCCCGGCAGCATCAAGCCGCAGAAGAAGTTCCGCGCTCAGGTCTACATCCTCAAGAAGGATGAAGGCGGCCGTCACAAGGCATTCTTCAACGGCTATCGCCCGCAGTTCTACATCCGTACCATGGACGTTACCGGTACGGTGCAGCTGCCCGAAGGCGTTGAGATGGTGATGCCTGGCGACGACGTTAATCTGGAAGTGGAACTGATCACTCCAGTGGCGCTGGAAAAGGGTTCGAAGTTCGCTATTCGTGAAGGCGGCCTGACCGTCGGCGCGGGTTCAATCACTGAGATCCTCGGCTAATTTCTGCCCCGGATTCCGTAAGGTAGTGCTTTTCCGCGATGCCGGGAGTGCGTAATAAAACTCCCGGCATTGTTTCCCTCGCAAATTTGTGAGGTTAGCGCGACGAAGGAACGTATATGTTCAAGAGTAAGATACGCATCCGCCTGAAGGCGTATGATCACCGCGTACTTGACCAGTCTGCTCAGCGGATTGTCGAGACGGCGGAACGTACCGGTGCGCGGGTGGTAGGGCCAGTGCCGCTGCCGACCCGGATTGAAAAATTCACCGTGATTCGCTCGTCGTTTATTGACAAAGACTCGCAGGAACACTTCGAGATCCGCACCCATAAGCGTCTGATCGATGTGTTAGACCCGGATAGCAAAACCATTGACACCTTGATGCGCCTGAACCTCCCGGCCGGTGTTGATATCGAAATCAAGATTTAGTTGAAGGGCGTATGCGGGCAAATGCCGTCCGCCGCTGCGTAGAGAAATAGAGGAAAGGCGTTTGAAGCGTCTTTCGGGAGTAAAGAATGAAGGGCATTATCGGTAAGAAGGTAGGCATGACTCAGGTCTTTGACGAGCACGGGAACGTAGTTCCTGTGACCGTTCTGCAGGCCGGGCCGTGCTATGTCACCCAGATTCGTACAGCCGACAAGGATGGCTACAGCGCCATTCAGCTCGGTTTCGGGGAAATCAAGCCGCAGCGCCTCACAAAAGGCCAGCTTGGTCATCTCCAGAAAAATAACCTGCCTGCGGTGCGTCACCTGCGCGAATTTCGTATTCAGGGCGACGTTGATCTTTCCGAAGGCTCAACCATTAAGGCTGATGTGTTTGCTAAGGGCGAACGTGTTGATGTCATCGGCGTCAGCAAGGGTCGTGGTTTTGCCGGCACCATCAAGCGCCATAATTTTCACCGGCAGCCAAAGACCCACGGTCAGTCGGACCGCGAACGCGCACCCGGTTCAGTTGGTGGCACCACCAATCCCGGTCGTACGTTTAAGGGCCAGCGTATGGCGGGACGTATGGGCAACGACCGTGTAACGGCTCAGAACCTTGAAGTCGTCGTGGTTGATGCTGATCGCAACCTGCTCGCCGTCAGAGGTTCCGTTCCCGGCGCAAACGGCGGCATCGTCGTCGTTAAGCCGACTACGCGGGTACGCCGCTAAAAGCGAGAGGGAGTTGACGTCATGCAAGTTCCAGTGCTGGATATAAACGGTAAGCAGATTAAGACGATTGATCTGCCCGCCGATATTTTTGAAGCCAGGATTAACAAGCCTTTGATGCATCAGGCTTACGTTCGCCAGATGGCGAATGCCCGTCTTGGAACGCATAAAGTGCAGCGCCGTGCCGATGTTAGCCGCACGACTGCCAAGATGTACCGCCAGAAGGGCACCGGTCGCGCCCGTCACGGTTCGCGCTCCGCCACTCAGTTTATCGGCGGCGGCCGCCCGATGGGCCCTCAGCCGCGGGATTATTCGCTCGCTATGCCGAAGAAAATGCGTCAGGGTGCCATTCGCAGCGCGTTAAGCGCGCTGGCAGCAGATGGACAGCTCGTATTCGTGGATACGCTGTCAGTTAAAGATGCCAAAACCAAGGAAGCCGGTCGTATTCTCAAGGCCCTTGCTGGTGAGAATAAGAAGCTCGTTTTGGTGACTGGCACGGAAGAAGATGTCAAACGCAGCGTCAACAACCTGCCGGATGCTAAGACGCTCAATTGTCGCTATCTGAATGTGCGCGATTTGCTCACCTTTGATCGCGTGATTGTGCCGCTGGCTGCCCTAGACATCATCACCGAAATCTGGGGTAAGGAGTAACAACAATGGCAGATTTGCATCTATACGACATCATCATGCGCCCGGTTGTAACTGAACACTCTACTCGCCTGGTCGAAGGCAAGAATCAGTATGTGTTTGAAGTGCACCGCGATGCGACTAAGCCGCAAATCAAGACGGCAGTCGAGACCATCTTCGATAAGAAAGTGGTCAAAGTAAACACGATGATCATGCCTGCCAAGCGCGGGCTGCGTGGCCGACGTGCCTACTGGCGCTCAAAAGAGTGGAAGAAGGCGATTGTTACCCTTTCGCCCGGCGACAAAATCGATCTTTTTGAAGTATAACGGGGCGAGAGAAACATGCCGGTCAAAGCATATAAGCCCACCTCGGCAGGTCGTCGTGGCATGACGGGCTTTACATTTTCAGAAATTACCCGCTCGAAGCCGGAACGGTCCCTGACCGAAGCCCTTCGCAAGCGGGGCGGGCGCAACAACGTTGGGCGCATTACGGTGCGTCATCGCGGTGGTGGCCACAAACGTCGCTATCGTCTGATTGACTTCCGTCGCAACAAGTTTGATTGCGCAGCATCGGTCGTCTCAATCGAGTACGATCCCAATCGCTCGGCTCGTATTGCCCTGTTGGAATATGCGGACGGCGAGAAGCGCTACATCATTGCGCCGCTGGGACTGAAGGTCGGAGATCGCGTCGCTAATGGCGAGCTTGCCGAACTTCGCCCCGGTAATGCAATGTTCATTCGTGACATTCCGGTGGGTACGCAGATTCACAATATCGAACTGCTGCCCGGCGATGGTGGGCAGCTAGCACGTTCCGCTGGTGTCTCAGCGCAGCTGCTGGCAAAAGAAGGCATCTATGCTCAGGTTCGCTTGCCAAGCGGTGAAGTTCGCCTGATCCATGAGCGCTGTATGGCCACCATCGGGCAGGTGGGTAATACCGAACATGGCAACATCAAGTTGGGTAAAGCCGGTCGTAATCGCTGGTTGGGCTGGCGCCCGTCCGTTCGCGGTATCGCAATGGACCCCGGCGGTCACCCTCATGGTGGTGGTGAAGGCCGTTCTGGTATCGGTATGCCCGGGCCGAAAACGCCATGGGGTAAGCCAGCTTTAGGTAAGCGTACGCGCAACAATAAGCGTACTAATCGCTTCATTGTGCGCCGTCGTGGTACGGGCCGTTAGTCGGTGAGGGAAAACAAATTATGAGTCGTTCACTGAAAAAGGGCCCATTCATAAGCCCGAAGCTGCTCAAGAAAATTGAGAAGCTGAATACCGAAAATAAGAAGACTGTAGTGCGGACTTGGAGCCGCGCCAGCACCATCTTCCCGCAAATGGTCGGTCACACCATCGCTGTACATGATGGCCGTCGCCATGTTCCAATTTATGTTACTGAGAACATGGTCGGCCATAAGTTGGGCGAATTTGCGCCCACCCGCACTTATCGCGGACATCTGGTCGAGAAGAAGAAGAAATAGGAAGCGCAGACATGGAAGTGAAAGCAAGCACCACTTACGCGTCGATCAGCGCCCAGAAACTGCGACTGGTTTGCGATACAGTCCGTGGTATGAGTGCCGACAAGGCATTGGCGGTTCTGGAGTTCACGCCGAAGAAGGGCGCGGGCATCATTCATAAGACGCTGATCAGCGCCATTGCCAACGCGGTGAATAATTTCGACCTTGATCGTGAAACGCTGGTGATCAAGACGATCTATGCCGATGGTGGGCCAATGCTGAAGCGTTTCAAAGCTGGAGCGCGTGGCCGTTATAAGCCGCGTCTGCGCCGCACAGCGCACCTGACTATCGTTCTGTCAGACAGCACGGCGCAGTAGGAGAGGAAAGAGCATGGGTCGTAAAGTACATCCAGTCGGTTTCCGCCTGAAGGTAAATCGTGATTGGGATGCACGTTGGTTCGCTACTGGCGAACAATATGTGCAGCAGCTTCAGCAAGATTTCGCTATTCGCCGTCTGGTCAAAAAAGAAGGCGCAAAGGCAGGGGTTTCTCGCATCGAAGTTGAGCGTTTCCCCAATCTGCTGCAGGTGACCATTCACACCGCGCGCCCCGGCATCCTGATCGGGCAAAAGGGTGCTGCGGTCAAGAAAATTCGTACTGCGCTCGAAGAGCTGTATGGCGCAACTAAAGATAATGGCCGTAAGGTCAAAGTCGAAGTCGCCGAAATTGAGAAGCCAGATACCGATGCGCTGCTGATCGCAGAAAATATCGCCGGTCAGTTGGAGCGCCGCATTGGCCACAGTCGTGCCATGAAGCGCGCCGTCAGTCAGGCGATGCGCCAGGGCGCACAGGGTATCAAGATTGAAGTAAGCGGCCGCCTTGCAGGTTCCGATATGGCACGCCGTGAGTGGGTAGCAGAAGGTCGCATCCCGCGCAATACGTTGCGTGCCAACATTGACTTCAACCGCGCGGAAGCGCTGACCACCTTTGGCCGAATCGGGATCAAGGTGTGGGTCTACAAGGGCGAAGTTTATGGCGTCGAGCAGAAGCCGGAACAGCAGCAGAACAAGTCGGACGTGTACGTAACGCCCTAAGGCGTTCGGCGCGAATCGGTTGAGGAGTATCGAAAAAGATGTTAATGCCGAAGCGTGTGAAATACCGCAAGCAAATGCGCGGGCGCATGACGGGTAAATCGTATCGCGGTTCGACGGTTTCATTTGGCGAATTTGGTTTGCAGGCGCTGGAGCCAATCTGGTTGACCAGCCGGCAAATCGAAGCAGCACGTCGAACGATGGTGCGCTATATCAAGCGTCGTGGCAAAGTGTGGATTCGCGTGTTCCCTGATAAACCGTTCACCAAACGTGCTGCTGAAACACGTATGGGTACCGGTAAGGGGCCTGTCGAATATTGGGTAGCAGTTGTTCGCCCCGGTCGTGTGCTCTTCGAAATGGGTGGCATTCCTGAAGAGGAAGCCAAAGAAGCCCTTCGTCTTGCCGCGATGAAGCTGCCCATCAAAACCAAGATCGTCAAGCGTATTGACCCGATTTCCGGGCAGGAGCTTGTCTGATGGACATTCGCGAAATTCGTGGACTATCCGACGAAAAGCTGCGCGATCAGCTTGAAGATCTGAAGGAAGCGTTATTTAATCTCCGCTTCCAGAAGGCATTCGGTCAGCTTGAAGACCCGAATGCAATCCGTAGGGCACGCAAAGATGTAGCCCGTGTAGAAACGGTGCTGCGCGAGCGTCAGACACAGAAGGAAGGCACCAATGGCTAATAAACGCCGCCGTCTGGTCGGGCGCGTGGTCAGCGACAAGATGGAAAAGACGGTTGTCGTCGCCATCGAACGCCAGAAACTGCACCCGATCTACAAGAAGGTCATCAAGACCACCAAGAAGGTGATGGCACACGACGAAAGCAATGCCGTTCAGGTAGGCGCGTTGGTTCGTGTGGTCGAAAGCCAGCCGATGAGCAAGAACAAGCGCTGGGTCGTTGAAGAAGTTCTGGAAACAATGGGCAAGGAAGAGCTGCAAACTTTGCCGGATGAGAAGATCCTTCAGAACGATGAAGCGGGTGAAGTTGTTGAGGAGGCCGCAGAATGATTCAAACTGAATCACGCATCAAGGTGGCTGATAACACCGGTGCTCAGGAACTACTCGTCATCCGCGTTCTGGGAGGCTCATTCCGTCGCTACGGGGGCATTGGCGATATCGTCGTCGGTACCGTCAAGCAGGCGCAGCCGCAGGGCAGCGTCAAGAAAAGCGACGTCGTGAAAGCCGTCATCGTGCGTGTGGCGAAAGAATACCGCCGTGACGATGGCTCCTATATCCGCTTTGACGATAATGCAGCAGTCATCCTCGCGGACGACCTGCAAAACCCGCGTGGTACACGCGTGTTTGGGCCAGTAGCGCGTGAACTGCGCGATAAAGGCTTTCTCAAGATCGTTTCGCTCGCCCCAGAAACTCTGTAGGGAGAGGAAGATCGAAGATGCAGCGTGTGAAAACGGGCGATACCGTTGAAGTGAAAGCAGGGAAGGACCTCGGCGAACGCGGCGAAGTTCTGGCGGTATACCCCAGGGAAGATCGCGTGGTCGTTCAGGGCGTGAACATGCTCAAGCGCCATCGTAAGGCGCAGCAAGCGGGAGATCGTCAGGTTCCGGCTCAGATTGTGGACTTTGAAGGTAAACTTCACCTGTCCAATGTGATGGTTGTGTGTCCCTCTTGCGACAAGGCCACCCGTGTGGGTTACCGCGTTCGTGATGATGGCAGCAAAGTGCGCTTCTGCAAGAAGTGCAATGCTGAGATTGATAAGGTTTAGGTCGAGGACGATAAGCAATGGCGAATTACGCTATTCAAGAACGCTATAAAGAAAAGGTCGTCCCGGCGCTGATGCAGGAGTTTCAATTCAAGAACATCATGCAAGTGCCCCGTATCGAGAAGATTGTTCTCAATATTGGTGCTGGTGATGCCGTTGACAACCCGAAAACGCTGGACGGTGCCGTAACTGATGTGCGCACAATTACCGGGCAGCAGCCCGTAATTACCAAGGCGCGCAAAAGCATCGCCACCTTCAAACTGCGTGAAGGCCGCGCCATCGGCGTGAAGGTGACTCTTCGCGGCGAGCGTATGTGGGCGCTGCTGGATCGGTTGATGAATGTTGCCCTGCCGCGTATTCGTGACTTCCGGGGTGTTTCACCGGATACCTTTGATGGTCGTGGAAACTACACCATCGGTTTGCGGGAACAATTGATGTTCCCTGAGATTCAGTACGACAAGATTGACAAGGTGCGTGGGATGGAGATTACCATCGTCACCACCGCGAAGAACGACGAAGAAGGGCGTCGTCTTCTGAAGCTGCTGGGAATGCCCTTCCGTGAGCGTTAGCTAAAGGTGGAATAGAGCAATGGCGAAACGATCAGTTACTGCCCGCGAGGGCCGCCGTAAATTCAAGGTGCGTGTACACAATCGCTGCCAGTTTGTGGACGTTAATTCGGGCAAGATTTGTGGCCGCCCACGCGGTTACATTCGGCGTTTTGGTCTATGCCGTATCCATTTCCGCGAACTTGCGCTTGAGGGAAAAATTCCCGGCGTGGTGAAGTCGAGTTGGTAAGCTACCAGAGGACTACCGAGCCATGATGAGTGATCCCATCGCAGATATGCTGACGCGTGTTCGAAATGCGCTGATGGCGGGAAAAGCGACGGTTGATATTCCGTCGAGCAAAATTAAGGTCGAGATTGCCCGTATTCTCAAGGAAGAGGGCTACATCGAAGCGTTTGAGGTGCTAGAGCAAAAGCCATACCCGGTTTTGCAAGTCACCCTCAAGTATCATGGTGCGCGTCGTGAACGCCGCCCCGTGATCACTAATATTACGCGCATCAGCAAGCCCGGTCGCCGCGTTTATCGTGGCCGCATGGACCTGCCTCGCGTAATGAGTGGTATCGGAATCGCCATCGTCACCACTCCAAAAGGTGTGATGACGGCTGCTCAGGCTCGTCGCGAACGTGTTGGCGGCGAAGTCCTGTGCTACGTGTGGTAAACGGGAGTTGATGATATGTCTCGTATTGGCAAAATGCCGATCAATATTCCCGCAAAAGTGACAGTTGCGGTGGATGGTCAAACCGTGACCGTAAAAGGTCCCAAAGGGGAGCTGTCACAGGTTGTTAGCCCTGTCATTGATATTGCGCAGGAAGATGGCATCATCAATGTCTCCCGGCAGAACGAAGAACGCCAGTCACGTGCTTTGCACGGCCTTACTCGCTCACTCATCAATAACATGGTGATGGGCGTATCCACAGGTTTTCAGAAAAGCCTGACGGTTGAAGGCGTTGGCTATTCGGGTGAGCTTCGTGGCAAAGACCTGGTGATGAAGCTAGGCTATTCGCATGAGATCGTCGTGCACCCTCCCGAAAACGTCTCGTTTGAGGTTGAGGGTAAGAACCCGACAACTGTGCGCGTGAATGGCATTGACAAGCAGGTCGTTGGGCAGGTCGCTGCTGAAATTCGTCGCCTGCGTCCGCCGGAACCCTATCTGGGCAAGGGCGTTCGCTACTCCAATGAAGTGATTCGCCGTAAAGCTGGTAAAGCGGGCAAGAGCAAGTAAGGGACGGCTATGACTAAGAAAGCAATTCAGAAGCGCGAATCGCGCATTCGCCGTCACCTGCGCGTGCGTGGTACAGTAAACGGCACGCAGGAACGCCCGCGTTTGAACGTGTTCCGCAGCCTGACCAATATCTATGTTCAGGTGATTGACGATACGGCTGGCCGGACGTTGGTTTCAGCGTCCACCATTGATAACGAAGTTGCCAGCCAGATCGAAGGCAAGAACAAGACGGAAGCTGCCAAAATTGTCGGGCAGGTCGTGGCGCAGCGCGCTAAAGCCGCCGGCATCGAAAAAGTGGTGTTTGACCGGGGTGGCTATCGCTATCAAGGGCGTGTCGCGGCAGTTGCCGAAGGCGCCCGTGAAGGCGGGTTGGAATTCTAAGATCGGGGTGAAGCATGCCAGGAAAACCAGACAACCGCGAGAAGAGCGACAACCGCGACGAGCGTCAGCCACGCAATCGGCGTGACCGCGGTGATCGTGATAATCGCGACAATCGCGACCGCGAAGAGCGTGAACCGCTCGAAGAGCGTGTCGTTGATATCAAGCGTGTTGCCAAAGTGATCAAGGGTGGTCGGCGCTTCGCCTTCCGTACCGTGGTCGTCGTTGGTGATACAAACGGACGTGTTGGCATTGGCATCGGCAAGGCGCGCGGCGTTCCAGATAGTATCCGCAAGGGTACGGATCGCGCCCGCCGTGTCATGGTCAAGGTCAATCTCTCAGGGACAACCATCCCGCATCCAGTCGTTGCCCGCTATGGCGGCGCGCAGGTTTTGCTGCGCCCTGCTGCCCCCGGTACTGGCGTCATTGCCGGTGGTGGTGTGCGTGCTGTATTGGAAGCCGCTGGCGTCCGCGACATTGTGACCAAGAGCCAGGGCAGCTCAAACCTGTTGAACGTGGCAATGGCAACGTTGCTCGCGCTTCAGCAGCTACGAAGCGGCGAAGAAATCGCCACCATGCGTGGCAAGCCGATTGAAACGGTGCGTCCGTTCTTCGAACGTAAAAAGATAGTGACGGAGGCGCAGTAGGGCCATGGCTAACGATACAGCCAAAGCAAAGACAATTCGCATAACGCTGGTGAAAAGCCCGATTGGTTATGAAAAAAGTCAGGGTGCTACCGCGCGTGCGTTAGGTCTCACCAAACTGCACAAGTCGGTTGAAAAGCCAGACAATGACGCTGTACGTGGAATGATCTACAAGATCAACCACCTCGTGCGCGTGGAAGAGGCATAAGTATGAAGCTAAATGATCTTCAACCCGCTGAGGGATCAAAGACCAAGAAGACCCGCGTTGGCCGTGGTATCTCCGCTGGCAAAGGTAAAACTGCCGGTCGCGGTACCAAAGGCGCCGGTGCCCGTGGTCGTCATGCTCGCAAAGGCCCGTTCTTTGAAGGCGGTCAGCTTCCCCTCATTCGGCGTTTGCCATTCAAGCGTGGTTTCACTAATATCTTCCGTGTTGAATATCAGGAAGTGAACGTCGCAGATCTCGATGTCTTTGATGCCGGCACAGTGATCACCGCTGCTTTGCTGGCCGACAAGGGCTTCATCCGTGATGCTAAGGATCCGGTGGTGGTACTCGGCAATGGCGATCTCACCAAGAAATTCACGGTGAAAGCCCACCGCTTTACCAAGACCGCGCAGAGCAAAATCGAAGCCGCCGGCGGCAGCATTGAAAAACTGGAACTGCTGGTGACTGGTGCTCGCGCAACGGTCAAGAAGCTTCCACAGGAGCAGCTTGCCAAACTGCAAGGCAAACAATAGCATGATTTCTTTAGAGCGAGGGTTTCGGCTTGGCTAACGCAGCCAGTCGAAAGTGAGAGGGGTAATTTTGCCTCACATCACGCCCTCGCGCTTTGCTTTTTTCTGACGTTAGCACTAAGGACTCTGGCATGATTGAAGGGCTTCGTAACGCCTTCCGCCTACCGGACTTGCGCAATAAACTGTTATTTACAGGGCTAATCCTGATTATCTACCAGTTTGCAGCGCATGTTCCCGTGGTCGGCGTTGATCGTAACGCACTTTCCTCGCTGATCGAAGGCCAAAGTGGCGGCATCATTGGCGTTCTCAACCTGCTTTCCGGCGGCGCAGTTTCCAACTTCTCCGTCATCGCCAACGGGGTATACCCGTATATCACGGCCAACATCATCATCACCGTGTTGACCCCCGTTATTCCCCGGCTGGAAGAACTCAGCAAGGAACCGGGTGGCCGCGAAACCATTGAACGCTACACCTATTATCTGGCTGTGCCGATGGCGATTATTCAATCCGTCAGCCAGATCCAGATTTTTAACTCCCTTGGGGGTCGCCCCATCATCCCCGGTTTCGGAACCGATCTGCTGCTGACGATTACCGTCATCGCAACCATGACCGCCGGCACATTGTTCGCCGTCTGGATGGGTAATTTGATCACCGAACAGGGTATCGGTAACGGCGTCTCCATCATCATCTTCGCCGGTATCGTGGCACGCGCACCCACTGGCATCGCCCAACTGCTCGGCAGCTCCACGCAGCCCGCGTTTAACCTGATCCAGTTCATCTTGATCACCTTGATCAGTATTGTCGTGATCGTGATCATTCAAGAGGGCATCAGGCGAATACCCGTCCAGTATGGCAAGCGGGTTAGGGGGCGCAAACAATACGGCGGCGCCAGCACGCATATACCGCTCAAGGTCAATCCGGTAGGCATGATCCCGCTAATTTTCGCGCAGAGCATCATTACCTTCCCGGCCTTGATCGTCAGCCTTTTCCCTGATGGCGGCTTAAAAGACACCATCAATATAACTTTCGGCTCGCAGTCCGGGTTCATCTACTGGGCGACGCTCTTTGCGCTGGTGTTCGGGTTTACCTTCATTTACTCGGATATTCTGGTCAGTAATCAGAATCTCGCCGAAAACCTACAGCGTAACGGCGGGTTTATCCCCGGCATCCGTCCCGGTAAGAAGACGCAGGAATATATCCTGAGGGTAACGCGGCGTATCACGCTGATCGGCGCGGTATTCCTCGGCATGATCGCGGTATTCCCCGGCGTCATCGAGTTTATCAATCGTCTGCTCTTCCCCAGCGAGGTGATCAGCGGTAGCAATAATCCGGCGCTTGTGCTGGGCGGTTCCGCTTTGATCATCGTGGTTGGTGTGGTCATTGATACGATGCGCCAGCTTGAAGCGCAGTTGGTCATGCGCAATTACGACCGTTTCATCCGCTAAGCGGAGAGGGTCGTTCATAGGGTCATCGTTGTACTATTTCAAGAGCGCAGCATGCTGCGCTCTTGCTATTATTTACACTGTTACAAGCTAACTTATGGAGTGCGCAATGAGTTTGTTTGTTCTCTTAATGGGTGTTCAAGGCGCGGGCAAGGGTGAGCAGGCTCGCTTTATTACGCAAAAATATGGTATCCCGCAGCTTTCAACTGGTGATTTGTTCAGGGCGATGAAAACCCGTCAGGATGAATTTGCCCGTAAAATTCAGCAGCTTATGGCTGAAGGTCACTTGATTGATGATGCCACCACCTGTGAAGTCGTGCGTGAACGGCTGGCAATGCCCGATGCCCGGAACGGTGTGATTTTCGACGGCTTCCCCCGCACGCCCGCACAGGCCGAATGGCTGGATAATTACCTGAGCAATCATGATGCTGGCCTGAAGGCGGTTATCCTCCTAAAACTTGATCTCTATACAGCATTCAAACGTGCATTTGGGCGCGTATCCGCAAAAGACGGCAAAACCTATAATCTTTATTCCAATAATGAAGGTGTCGAATTCGTCTTTGAGCCGCACCCTGAAGGGCAGTACCCTCCGCGCTTAAAAGCTGTCGTGAAAGTGACCGGTGACGAGTTGATCCGTCGCCCAGATGATGCTCACGCCCACGCTATCATCAAGCGTATTGATACTTACGTTGCTGAAACTGAGCCGTTAATCGAGTATTATGAACGTGAAGGCTTGCTGCGACGAATTGAAGCTTCAAAATCTATCGCGGCGGTAAGCAGTGAAATCGAGTCTATTCTCGACTCTTAAGCCATAAATGCGGAAGTTGTGACTATCGAGGATGTTTTTCGCAGGGACTCTGCATGTTGGGTTTGCTAGCAAAAACACTCTTTATGCTAATCTGCCGGTCATTCGCAATTTCCGCATCTAGACTATAGAAATGGGTGATATAGGTGTCTAACACAGCAGCGCGAAGCCGTGAAGCGCCCATTCTCAAAACCGCTGATGAAATCGCCATCATGCGTGAGGCTGGCCGAATCGTCGCTAGAGCTCATCAAGCGATGCGCGAAGCCGTCAAACCCGGCATTTCGACGGCCTTGCTCGATGAGATTGCCGAATCAGTTCTGCGCGATCACGGCGCGATCCCTGTTTTTAAGGGCTATCCCAAACCTGATTCGCCTGATTACCCCGCCACCATCAATGCATCCATCAATAGCGAATTAGTGCATGGCATCCCCACCCCGAATCGCATTCTGAAAGAGGGCGACATCATCAGCTTGGATGTCGGCTGCACCTATAACGGCTTTGTTGGTGACGCCGCCTTTACCATGGGCGTAGGCGAGATCAAGCCCGCCGTTCAGCGGCTTCTGGATGTGACCGAGCAATCGTTATATATAGGCATCAATGCTTCTATTGTCGGCAACGAGACCGCAGACGTAGCCATTGCCATCCAAACATTCGTCATGAAACATGGCTACAGCGTTGCCCGTGAATATACCGGGCATGGGGTAGGCCGTGACATGCACGAAGAGCCGCAGATTCCCAATTGGTGGCCGCGGGGTAAATTGCAGCGCGGATGGAAAAGTTACCCTGTCGTCGCCGGCATGACCTATGCCATCGAGCCGATGGTCATTGCTGGCCGCCCTGATCTGGTGGAACTCGATGACCACTGGACCGTCGCCACCAAAGATCGCTCCCTTTGCGCGCACTTTGAACATACCATCGCCGTCACCGATGGCGCACCAATTATCCTAACGCTGCCATGATGAGGTACCATACAGGTTGTCAACCTGTGCTGAGGATTAATCCGGCTCAGTTGGCGAACTAATCATCGAAAACTCACCGTAGACGGGGAAACATTTGGCATTTATAATGCCTCCTCTGTTATTTGGAAACCAAAGTAAGTTAGGAACTGGTTATGCGCGTGAGAGCATCTGTCAAGCGGCGCTGCCCGAAGTGCCGCGTGATCAAGCGCCATGGTAACGTCATGGTGATCTGCGATAACCCCAAGCACAAACAGCGTCAGGGTTAAAATCGGGCGGAGAGAAGAACCAATGGCACGTATTGAAGGGGTAGACCTGCCCCGTGATAAACGAATTGAAATTGCGCTGACGTACATTTACGGCGTTGGTCGCCCTACGAGCCGCAATCTGCTGGCTCAAACCGGCGTCAACCCGAATACGCGCGTCAAAGACCTGACCGAAGCTGAGCTTCAGTCACTGCGCGATGCGCTGAACCCGTTTACGCTTGAAGGCGATCTGCGCCGTGAAGTGCAGCTCAATATTAAGCGTCTTTCGGAAATCGGCGCGTATCGTGGCCTGCGTCACCGTCGTAATCTGCCGGTGCGTGGCCAACGTACTCGTACCAACGCCCGTACCCGCAAGGGGCCGAAAAAGACGGTACCAGGGCGTGGTCGTCGTCGTGGCGCAACGAAGAAGTAATTCATCTCGTATCGCGCTGTTTTGATGGCTGGCGAGCGCCTCCCGGCACCGCCGCCGTGATCATCTCATTGTCGGAAACGAAGGCGCCCTCTCTCAATTTTGAGATTGGGCGCTTCTTACCGCAAGGAAGTCAGAGAGGACAACTGAGGAATGCCACGTACACCGGCAAAAAAGGGTGGTACCGCGCGCCGCGCAACCACCAAGAAGATAACAAAGAACATCCCTTACGGGCAGGCGCACATTTTTGCAACCTTCAATAACACCATCGTTTCCTTAACGGATCAGTCCGGTAATGTCGTTTCGTGGGCCAGCGCGGGCACGAGCGGTTTCAAGGGCAGCCGTAAAAGCACCCCCTATGCAGCGCGCGTTGCGGCACAAACCGCTTCTGAAACTGCGCAGCAGCACGGTATGCAGGAAGTGGATGTGTTTGTGAAGGGGCCGGGGCCCGGTCGTGAAGCGGCCATTCGTGCCATCCAGTCCAGCGGCGTAAAAGTGCGTTCCATCACCGATGTGACGCCAATCCCGCACAATGGCGTGCGTCCGCCGAAGAAACGCCGCGTCTAATAGATGAACAGTTTTCGGACGATAGTATTGATCCGATGGTCGGAATTGGAGGCGCGGATTGTCAATGAATAATATGGTGCTGCCGCACAAGGTTGAAAGCGACGCCACGACTCGTAGTTATGGCCGTTTTGTCATTAGTCCGCTGGAAAGCGGCTATGGCCTAACGCTGGGTACGGCGCTTCGCCGCGTGCTGCTTTCGTCACTTTCCGGCGCGGCTGTGACGAGTATACGTATTTCTGACGTGCATCACGAATTTAGCGCCATTCCCAACGTGCGCGAAGACATGACCCAGCTTATTTTGCAGGTCAAGCAGCTTCGCTTGCGCGTATTTGATGTGGAACAGGGGCGGTTGCGCCTTGAACATCGTGGCGAAGGTACAGTGACGGCAGCAGATATCATTTGCCCGCCGGAAGTGGAGATCATCAATACCGATCTCTATCTGTTCACGGCTGATTCGCCTGATGCGCACATCGAAATGGAATTTGAGGTTCAGGCTGGCCGTGGCTACAGCCCGGCAGATGAGCGTGGCCGTTTACCAATTGGTGAACTTCCGGTAGATGCTATCTTTAGCCCGATTCGCCGTGTCAACTTTGACGTAGAACGTGCTCGTGTAGCCCAGCGCACCAACTATGACAAGCTGATCATTGAAATCTGGACGGATGGCACTATTCGCCCTGAAGATGCCCTGAGCCAGTCGGCGCAGATTATGATGAAGCATCTGACGCCTATTGCCGGGGTTGACTTTACGGGCTATGCCGCGCAAATCGAAATGGGCGGCGATGAAATTGAAAATGACCGCCAGAGCCAGCTTTATGAAAAGCCGATTGAAGAACTTGACCTTAGCGTTCGAGTCTTTAATTCGCTGAAACGTACTGGGATTACCACTATTGGTGATGTCCTTGATATGTTGGATCGCGGGCCAGATGCAATGTTGGCGATTCGCAACTTTGGCGAGAAATCGCTGGATGAGCTGGTCGTTAAGTTGAAAGAAAAGGGCTATCTGCCAGAAGATGCGCAGATTCCCACAGAGATGAATGATTAAGGTCGAAACGAGGACGTTGCAATGCGACACCGCGTAAAAGGTAAACACCTCAAACGGTCATCGGACAATCGCCGCCAACTGCGTTTGGCGCTGGCGACTGCGCTGCTTGAACATGAGCGGATTGAAACCACTCTGGCGAAAGCGCAGTTCATCCGTGATGATGTCGAGAAGATGGTCACAACGGCAAAGCATGGTCTGGCATCTGATGACCCTGCCGACGGCGTGCACGCCCGCCGTTTGGTCGCTTCCCAGTTGAATAATAATCGTGAGCTGGTCGGCAAGCTGTTCAACACCATTGCCCCGCGCTATGCTTCCCGTCAGGGCGGCTACACCCGTATCTACAAACTGGGGCCGCGCAAGGGTGATAATGCTGAAATGGTCTTGCTTGAGTTTGTTGATCGTACCGTCGAAAGTTAGACGGTCTTTATCCGGGCATGGCCGTCCGGCGGTTTCGCGCACGACTAGCCTATGATGGCACGGGTTACAGCGGCTTTCAGCGTCAAGCGAAAGCCATACCGACCATTCAGGCAGAAGTAGAAACCGCAATCGTGAAAGTCACCGCGCAAACGGTGACCGTGATCGGGGCCGGGCGAACCGATACCGGCGTACATGCCACCGGGCAGGTGATAGCGTTCGATGTTGAATGGGCGCATTCCGATCAGGCGCTGCTTGCAGCTCTGAACCAGGCGCTTCCTGAAGACATCGCGCTTCAAGATATCCGGCAGCAAGAAGGGTTTCATCCACGCTTCGATGCTGTCTCGCGCATTTACAAATACTCGCTCTGCCAATCGCCGGTCAGGCAGCCGCTGCTGCGAAACCGCGCGTGGCATATTTATCACCCACTGAACGGTGACATCATGGCGTGCTGCGCCGCGCTGCTCATCGGACGGCAGAATTTTGCCGCATTAGGCAAGCCATCGCAGGGTGATAACACGGTACGCACGATCCATCGCGCCCAATGGGAGCGTTCTGCTGCTGCGAATGTAGAAAGCTGGACGTTTACTGTTGAGGCTGATGGTTTTTTGCAGCACATGGTTCGGCGTATGGTCAGCTGGATGGTTGCGGCAGGGTTGGGCAGACTTTCAGTCGAGCGATTTGCTGAAGCCGTGCAACAAAAAACGATGCTGCACATTGCGCTCGCGCCCCCGCAGGGGCTGGCGCTGGCGCAGGTCAAATATGTGGATGAATAGAATAACGGTCGCTGGCGATCTTGCGCTGGCTGACATATTGAAATGCGGGAGAGACGCCCGCGGAGGTTTGTGAGAATGTATAAGACATACACACCCAGTCCAACCGAGATTAACCGTAAGTGGTGGATTGTGGATGCTGAGGGTCAAACCTTGGGGCGTCTCGCCTCTCAAGTGGCATTGATCCTGCGTGGCAAACACAAGCCCAGCTATACGCCTAATCTCGATACTGGCGACTTCGTCGTCATAGTGAACGCCGAAAAGATTTTGGTCACCGGCAGCCGCATGGACTCCAAAATCTATTACCGGCATTCAAAGTATCAGGGCGGTTTGACCGAAATCACGCTGCGCAGGCAGCTTGAAAGGTTCCCGACTCGCCCGATTGAAGCTGCGATCAAGGGTATGCTTCCGAAGAATGCGCTAGGACGCCAGGTATTTTCAAAGCTGAAGGTCTATGCTGGCCCCGCGCACCCGCACGAAGCGCAAAAACCGCAGCCGCTGGAATTTAAAGGGGAGTAATTAGATGTCTGCACAGTATTACGAAGGTATCGGACGCCGCAAAGAAGCTTCAGCGCGCGTTCGCATATTTGCCGGCGGCACCGGGCGCGTGGTCATCAATGACCGTGAAGGCGCTGAATACATGAGCCGCGCGGGCGATCTGGAAATTCTGCTTCAGCCCTTGACCGTGCTCGGTCAGGAACGCAGCTTTGATGTCTCGGTGCATGTCTACGGCGGCGGCATAAGCGGCCAACGCGATGCCATCCGCCTCGGTCTGGCGCGTGCTCTGCTGAAGCTCGATCCTGAAAACAAGCCCACGCTGCGCACCAACGGGCTGGTTTCGCGCGATAATCGCGTCAAGGAACGTAAAAAGCCAGGTCTCAAGCGCGCGCGCAAGGCACCAACCTACACCAAGCGTTAATCGCTTCGGGCAATATTTGTAACTTTTTAAGGCAAGACCATCCGCGTCTTGCCTTTGCTGTTATACGGTGATGTCACCGCTAATCCAGCCAATTTCAACAGGGCGCTTCAATGGGCACAATCGTCTATATGCTGTTCGATTTTGATAATTTGCGATTAGCAGATCGTGGGCGTATTCTTTCCCTCATGGGCGCGCTTGCCGAAAACGACCAATATCGCTTCCTTAAAAAAGCTATTGTCTGCGACGATATGCCCGGCGAAATCTACGTCCCCAACACGCCTGAACTGCTAGATCGCGCATGGTCAAATGCTGTTCGTGCTGCCCCGCGCTATAACGGCCAGTATTGGATGGAATTTGAAAATAGTTCCGGTCTGAAAATCAGCTTTGGCTTCGATCCGCGTAAGCTCAAGCGCCTGCATCTCAACATGGATAAAGATGCCTTGAAATTGCCGGGAAGTGCGCCTAATGCCGCTGAACTGGTGAAGGTGATCAGGATCATTAATAATACGCTTGCGCCATCTTACGGTTACGGCCTTTTTAACTATGACGTCCATGATCTACAGCCTGTTGGCGCTGGCCCACAGGGTATCTGGGATTACAATTTGTTCGGGGCAAAACTGGTGGAGCAGTGGAACCATGCTTTAGACGGCTTACCTGCTGCCGTCACCCGTTTTCAGAATGGCGGCGCGCTGGTAGCCCTATCTGATGAGCCATTTGCAGGCTACCGCGAAGCCGCGCCACACTATAAACAGGCCGCCGAATCACTAGGGTTAAGCGCCGTCTTTCA
Source organism: Anaerolineae bacterium (assembly GCA_014879665.1). Classification (GTDB taxonomy): domain Bacteria; phylum Chloroflexota; class Anaerolineae; order Aggregatilineales; family Phototrophicaceae; genus Flexifilum. Next base: position 58,024 of record JACSRP010000114.1, read on the forward strand.
CGATGGGTAATTGAGAGGTGGCAATCGGACGCCCCATAGGGCATCCCTGCAAAAGGCTTCTTCAAGAGGCGCAATTTTAGCCGGGCGGCTTCAACCTCTGGCGAGATGAGGTTAATTCATGACATTAACAATCGTTGGTTTAGGGCCGGGACGCGCGCAGGATTTAACCCGCCGCGCATGGTCAGCGCTGGAAAATGCGCCCCGCGTCATTTTGCGCACTAAAGAACATCCCTGTGTACCCGAACTTCCCAACCGCGAAAATACCGAATCTTGCGATGACGTATACGAATCCAGCGGCGATTTTGCCCTGATTTACAGCGCCATCGTCAATCGGGTGATGTCCGCGCTGGAGCAGGGCGATGTGGTTTACGCTGTTCCCGGCGATCCGCTGGTTGGCGAAGCGACTGTGCAAAGCCTGATTGCGCGTTGTGCGGAGGCGAATATCCCCTGCGAAATCGTCATGGGTATCAGCTTCATTGAGCCGATGCTTAAGGCTGTCAGGCTGGATGCGCTGGACGGCGTGCAAATTTTCGATGCGCTCACCATCGCCATGATGTATCACCCGCCGCTTAACCCCGATCTTCCGGCGCTGCTAGCACAGGTTTACAGCCGGCAGGCTGCCTCTGAACTCAAACTTACCTTGATGAACCAGTATCCCGACGAGTTTGATGCTGCCCTCATTCACGCTGCCGGTACCGATGATGAGCGGGTTGAGTGGGTGAAACTCTATGAAATTGACCGCAGCCCGCATATTCAGCATCTCACCTCGCTCTATCTGCCGCCGTTAGGGACGCAGAACAGTTTTGAGACGCTTCAAGACAATATCGCGCATTTGCGTGCGCCTGAGGGCTGCCCCTGGGATCGCAAGCAGACCCATCTTTCCCTGCGTAAATATCTCATTGAAGAAACCTATGAGGTGCTGGAGACGCTGGATCGTGAAGATCCTGCCGCGCTTCAGGAAGAAATGGGCGATCTGCTGCTGCAAATTATGCTGCACACGCAGATCGGCATTGATGACGGTGAATTTCGCATGGCCGATGTCATCCGAACGCTCAATGAAAAGCTGATTCGCCGCCATCCCCACGTGTGGGGGGAAGTTTCGGTGAACGGCGCGGATCAGGTTGTGACCAATTGGGACGCTATCAAGCGGCAGGAAAAGGCCGGCAAACTAGAGAAACCGGCTTCACTGCTTGATGGTGTGCCGCTGGAACTGCCCGCCCTGATGCGCGCCTATGAATACACCTCTCGCGCCGCTAAACCCGGCTTTGACTGGGAGCGCGTTGAAGATGTGATCGCCAAAGTACGCGAAGAAATTGAAGAAGTGCAGGCGGCATCCACGCCAGATGAGCAGGCATCTGAAATTGGCGATCTGCTGTTTGTCGTTGTTAATTGGGCGCGCTGGCTGAAGGTAGACCCTGAAACCGCGCTCCGTGAGTCCAGTCAGCGTTTTTATGGCCGCTTTAGCTATATCGAAGCGGAGCTGGCGAAGCAGGGCAAAGCGCTGGCCGACAGTCATTTACAGGAAATGGACGCATTGTGGAATCAGGCGAAGGCGCACGGCCTCTAAACCCTGAAATCATGCTCGAAGGCGTGATTTCAATTCAAGCGGCGCTGGAGAGTGGCAGTCGCCCGATTCACGAAATTCTCGTGCGCAGTCACCGCCGTGAGCGCGATCTTGATCGCTTGATTCGCCTTGCTCGTTCTCAGCAAATCCCGACTCGCGAGGTCAGCGCCGCCGATCTGGATGCGCTGGCTTCCGGGCGCAGTCATGGCGGGGTAATCGCCCGCGTAGGCGAGCGCCATTACGCTTCGTTGGATGCCTTGATGGCTGGCATAGATGCGCCTTTCATTGCCATGCTTGATGGCGTAGAAGACCCGTTCAACTTCGGGCAGGCGATACGCGCTTTGTACGCCGCGGGCGTGAATGGGCTGGTCTTGCGCCCGCGTTCGTGGGAGAATGCGGCTTCGGTGGTGGCGCGCGCATCGGCAGGCGCCAGCGAGCGCATCATAACCGCCATCGCTGAAACTGCCGAAGAAGCGGCTGAATTTTTCCGGAAAAATCGCTTCACTATTGCCGTCACCGACAAAGACCGCGCGGTGAGTATTTACGATGCCGACTTGAGCGGTAAACTCTTCCTGCTGATCGGCGGAGAACGGCGCGGCGTCACCCGTTCCTTTGCAGATGCTGCTGATATTCGGCTGAAAATTCCGTATGGGCGGGGATTTCCGATGTCTTTAGGCACAACATCGGCGGCGGCAGTGCTGGCATTTGAGGTCTTTCGTCAGCGGCAGGGGAAATAAAAAACGGCCAGTCATTGACCAGCCGTTTTGTCGGGGTGGCGGGATTCGAACCCACGACCTCAGCGTCCCGATCGCTGCGCGCTACCAAGCTGCGCCACACCCCGTAAACTGCTGCGAACTATACTGGAACTAATCTTGAACTGCAAGAGTAGACTTACGTAAACTGGAGCGATGCGCTATGCCTGAACAAACGCCTTCATCCCCCTCACAACCCGTCCTTTCTGACCGCCTGCGGGCGATATTTGCTGGCGTTACCTCACGCGCTGGCGAAACCGTACATGGTTGGGGTGTGCATCCCGACTGGATTACGATTGCTGGCCTGATCGTGGTCGGCGTCGGCGCGTTCTTCATCGCTCGCGGTGAATTTTTGCCCGCCGCCATCCTCTTGCTGATCAGCCTGCCGCTGGATGCGCTGGATGGCGCGGTTGCCCGTGCAATGAAGCGTAAAGATCGGCGTGGCGCGGTGCTAGATTCGACGCTGGATCGTTATGCGGACAGCCTGATCTTCATCGGCTTTGCTTACTATTTCGCCTCAATTGGCAATCTGGGCTATATGATCGTGGCACTGGTCTCCCTGACCGGCACTTTTGCCGTCAGCTATACCCGCGCCCGCGCCGGTGAAGCTGACTTGAGCGTGAAGATCGGTATCTTTTCCCGTTTCGAGCGTATCGTCACCCTGCTGGTGATTTTATTCATTCCGCAGTTGATCGAATTGGGCATGTGGGTGCTGGCTATCGGCACTAATTTCACCGCTTTGCAGCGCCTCTGGTACGTTTACAAGCATCTGGATAAAGACGTGACATAAAATACATTGGCTGCGCGTCCCACTTTCGTTGTGTATATATAGGGGGCGCTCGTTTGGGTGTTCACATATAATAACCGGGTTTGTGGGGGATATAGCGCGTCTGCTGTGCTTAGCACCCACCCTCCATACATGGAGAGTGAATTGAGGATGAGGATTTTGAAGGGCGGTTCGCGAGCCGCCCTTCTCGCTTCCATTTATGTCTTGCTCAAGTGTTCTCGTGCCTAATTCTCGGTCGAATGTTCAACTACATGTTTACGAAACCTATCAGCATCTGCTACCCAGTTGAAACGTTGTTTTGTACCTCCTGAGCCAGTAATTCTTAGATTTTTATACCCCATTATTCTGCCTATCAAGGATTCCTGAACCTGGAAACTTTCAATTTTATTCAAATTTAGCTCTAGCGTTTGGCGTCGGATAAATCCAGACTTAATGAGTATTCTGCGGTTAGTCAAACCAAATTCCGAGGAAATGTAGTTCAGATAGCCCATGGCAGCAATAATTATTGCCATGACAATTCCTATGAAACCTAACAGGAAGCTTCCGCCGCCACTGCTGGTGGTACTTCCGCTAAATACACATGCTCCAATAATAAGCAGAGCCACAATGAAATTTACAGCTGGCCCCACAATCGCCCACCAATGGAGTTTCGTTATATAAATGACCTCTTCCCCTTTAACAAGGTTGTTTTCGATGTAACCCATTTTATCCTCGATGCCCCTATTTTAATCCGAGTCATTTGCCACAAGTCGGAAATATTAGTGAGGTTTTTTTTTTGCAAATTTTGTCGCTAATCGTGAATAAGAAATGGGTAGTGTCGGCGATTTCCTTATACAATCTCTCCATTAAGCGGAGTCGATCACCCAGAGGAAATATCAAATTTGTAGGTTAAAGCTGAATAAAGCGTTTTTGCCCGACCCCTAATCCCCGCGAAACAAAAACCCCTCTCCATGGGGGAGAGGGGTAGGGGTGAGGGCTTTACTTACTCTGGGACCGCGAAACTGAACACCCATGGCCCTCCTATGCGCGGTTGTAATTCAGCAAATAGCTCGCCAAACGCCGCATCTATATCTACACCTTCCGGCACGGATGCCGTATCGTAGTGCGCACAGCTTTTACCTGATACCGTTCTACTACAGCCGTCAGGCTGCGAATGTCCCCACGTTTCATGCGGAGAATGGCTTGGGCATCGTTCATTCAGGCTCTCTTTGTGGAAGTCCTTCCTGATCAATATAGCATTTCACCTCCGATTCTGTTGGAATTTGGGTTTTAACCTATCATTACGCTTGAGAGGTTGCCTGTTTCAGCGGTATACTAATGCCCGTTTGTGACCAGCCCCGCTTGATGGGGATACAAAGAATTAGAGGAAGTACCCATTATGGAGTTTCAGGCAGAATATATCGTCCTGTTTGACCGCCTTCAGATTCGCTATTACGGCATCATCATCGTCGCCGCCATGCTGATCGCCGCCTATATGGCCTCGCGCCTGGCGAAACGGGCTGGAATGAATTCTGAACATGTTTGGGGCGCCCTGACGTGGGCAATTATCCCCGCGATTATCGGTGCGCGTTTGTGGTACATCTTGTTTCCCCCGCAGTCAGCAGTTGCGCTGGGTCAGGATACAGCATGGTATTTCGAGAATTTCTTCAATCTGCAAAATGGCGCGATTGCTATTTGGAGCGGCGGGCTGCATATCTTCGGCGCAGTGCTCGGCGGTTTCCTTGGCGCTTACATCTACATTCGCAAGAATAAGCTGCCGCTGCTGCCGTGGCTGGATATCGCCGGTATTGCGCTGCCGTTGGGGCAGGCGATTGGCCGTCTGGCAAATTTCGTGAATCAGGAATTGTACGGTGTGCCAACGTCGCTGCCTTGGGGCATCCCCATTGACGCCCGCCATCGGGTTGAGCCGTTCACCAGCATGGTGGACTATCCGGCAAATTCAACGCTGTTTCACCCGATGTTTCTTTATGAAGCGGTCTGGAATTTCGGCGCGTTCCTGATCTTGTCCTATCTATTTACCCGCAAGCGTGGCTCGTTCCTGAGCGGCGATTTCTTCCTGCTGTACGTGGCGCAGTATGCGTTCATCCGCTTCATGATGGAATTTATCCGCGTGGATGTGGCGCTGGTTGCCGGAATCAATCTGGTGCAGGTGTTATGCGCTGTGGGCTTCGTGGTCTGCGTCGTGATTTTCATCATGCGCCACCGCGCGACAACTTCCACCAGCCAGCCTGCGGCTGCCTAAACTTCCTCGTATTTAACCTCATCCGGACGCCGCATGCGGCGTCCTACGGCTTTCCCTTCAGTGTATTAAAGAGGGGATTGAGAGACGGGCGCGCCGCGGCGCGCCCCTACAGGCACAGTGCGTAGTTTCTAATCAAAACGCCATCCGCCCATTCATGATTTATTCACGCCATTCAATTGTAGGTTCGTGCGATAATCATAGGACGTTTGCTTACAGAGTAAGACGCTATGATTGAAGCGCATGAGCTGACGAAAGATTTTGATGGCTTTCGTGCGGTAGATACTGTTACTTTAGATGTCCCTGCGGGATCGGTGTTAGCAGTGCTTGGCCCTAACGGCGCTGGTAAAACGACGACCGTGCGGATGTTGACCTCGATTCTTCAACCCACTTCTGGCTGGGCAAAGGTCGCCGGTTATGATGTCGCTACACACCCCGAAGCCGTTCGCGCCAATGTGGGTGTCTTAACCGAACAGCACGGCCTTTACGAACGGATGAAAGCCATCGAATACCTCGATTTTTTCGGTCAGGTATATCATCTTCCTGCAAGCGTGCGCCGTCAGCGCGCTTATGAACTGATGGAGCGTTTTGGCCTAACCTTTGCGCTCAGTAAGCAGCTTGGCGAATATTCCAAAGGCATGAAGCAGAAGCTGGCGCTGGTTCGCGCTATGCTTCACGATCCGCCGGTTCTGCTGTTGGACGAGCCGACCAGCGCGATGGACCCGCAAAGCGCCAAACTGGTACGTGATGCCATTATCGAGCTTCAGCGCGATAAACGTACTTTCCTCATCACCACGCATAATCTAGCCGAAGCGCAGGTGCTGGCAGACCGCATCGCCATCATTCGCGGCGGGCGCATTATCGCCAATGGTCGTTTTGAAGAACTGGCGCGCCAGTTTGTAGGTGAGCCAATCGTTGAGCTTAAGGTTCAGGGCGAATTGAATGGGCTTGTTCATGACATTGAAGATCTCGTACAGGTTGAAGAAAGCGGTATCAATTGGCTGCGCTATCGTGTGGCCGAGCCATCAATTACCAACCCGATCCTCGTTCGGCGTCTGGTAGAACTGGGCGTTGAGTTGATCGCGCTTTCGCCCACCACTCAAACGCTCGAAGATATCTATCTACAAGTGGTCAAGGAAGACGAGATGAATGGGGGCGCAGCGCATGAACACCTCCACTAATCCCGAAGTGATGCCGGCTAGCGCCTATCTAAGCGGCAATCAAAGCCGCGCGTCATCTGGCCGTATGTTGAACAACGCGCTGATCATCACCCGCCGCGAAGTGCGGGACAGCCTGCGAGACTGGCGCATTATGGGGCCAATTATCATTCTGACCCTGCTGTTTCCGCTGCTGGCGCAGTTTGTCGCTGGCCAGTTTTCGACCTTTTTACAAGGGTTCGGCGCTGAAGTCATTGGCGGGCGCACTATTCCCTTCCTGCTGATGATCGTCGGCTTCTTCCCGATCTCCATTTCTCTAGTGATCGCGCTGGAAACGTTTGTTGGCGAAAAAGAGCGCCGCAGCCTTGAGCCGCTGCTCAGTACGCCGCTTTCGAACACCGAGCTTTATGTGGGTAAAACGCTGTCTGCCATCCTGCCGCCGCTAGTTGCCAGCTTTATCGGCATGTCTATTTATCTATTTGGGCTGTTCAACAGCGTAGAAACGGCGTGGCGCCCTCCCGCCGCGCTGGTGATCCAAATTTTCCTGCTCACTACCGTTCAGGGACTGGTTATGATCACCGGAGCGGTGGTCGTCTCCAGCCAGACCACCAGCACCCGCGCGGCAAACTTACTTGCCAGCTTCATCATCATTCCCATCACCATGTTGATCTGGATTGAGAGCGCGATCATGTTCCTCGCGCCAGATGCGGAGTCGCCTAACGGAATTGGCTCTCTATGGGCGATCATCATAGGAATGGGCGTGGTGGTGGCGCTGCTGCTGCGGGTGGGCAACAGCATTTTCAACCGTGAAGAACTGCTGGGGCGCACGCTTGACAAAATAGATATCAAAGGCTTCTTTCGGGGCGTTTGGAGCCGCGTGCTGGCAGTAGACGATCAGGGGACGAAAGCCAGCAATATCTTCGTATGGTATCGCCGCAGCATCCCTCTCAGCCTGCGGAATCTTGGCTTTGCTGTTCCTATCACCACTCTGTTTTTCATATTGGCAGTAGTGGGCGGTTACATATTTGGCATGATTGGCAGTTACCAGCTTCGGCTGCCTGAAGGCTTATCTTTGCAAGATGCGGCACAGTACGTAGATGCAGGGCTGCTGTTTACAGGGAACGCGGTTTTTGAGGTTCTTATGCAGAATTGGCGTATTCTTGCATTGGCGACCTTGTTCGGCGTGTTTACTTTTGGCTCGATGGCCTTTGTGCTTACGCCAACGGTCTATTTCATCATCGGTTATCTTGCTAGCCAGCTTTTGCTCAGTGGCTACAGCCCCACATTCCTCATCCCTGCGCTGCTTACGCATGGCATTATCGAAATTCCGGTGATCATCATTGCCACGGCTGCCGCGCTAAAACTTGGCGCCGTGGTCACCCGCCCCCCACGCGGTAAAACAGTCGGGCAGGCATGGTCGGCGGCTTTTTCCGATACCGTCAAGTTATGGTTGGGCATCCTGCTGCCCGGCCTGCTGCTGGCGGCCATCATTGAGGTTTATATTACGCCTGCTGTTGTCGCCGCTTTCCTCAGCGCCCCCTAAAGCAGGGTATTGGGATGCGCGCTGTGGGAAATCGGCTTTCCCCAATCCCCCCGTCCCGTTTACGTGGATGAGGGGGATATGTTTGAACGGGGCTGAAAAAATGCTCGCATCCCCGAAAGGATTAAGGGGAGAGGCTTCCCTTTTAACTTTTAACGCATCACCCGTTACTTCTTTTCACTCATTACTCAACACTTCTTTCGCTTTCTAAGCGAATATCTAACGTGGATTTTATATAGAAACGGTATCATTTGAGGATAGTTAAACCCCGAGACTGGCAACTTGAGGCAATTTTCAATGGAAAACAACCGTATACCCGCTGCGCGTGATCGGCGTGTCATACAAAGATATATGGTCTGGTGGCCGAACAGCACCTTTGTGCCTCCCACCGATGTACTGGAACTGTCAGATAGATTTGTTGTGCGAGTAGAAATTGCTGGAATGCGCGCTGCTGATATTAACGTCTCTTTGATTGGGCGTGAACTCAGCATTAGCGGCAGCCGCGAGCGACCGGCTATAGGCACTACGGCCTATCATCAGGTGGAAATTGGTTGTGGAGACTTTCGAGTTGAAGTACAGCTCCCCCAGCCAGTCTCACGGAACTCGGTTTCTGCGTCCTACCGTGATGGCCTTCTGGTCGTTGAACTTTCAAAGGCTGCTGATGGGCAGCATGTAATAATACCCGTGAACAGCGAGGATGATGAAGCTTGATGACTACTAAAAAGAAAATACAGGCGAAAACGCCCGTTCAAGAAGTGCATGACGAGGCGGAACTGAATATTCCGGTGGAAGTGGAAGCCGCAGACAATCAGGAACTTGGCGCGGAAATTCCAGAGGAACTCGCCATTCTTCCGCTGCGTGGGGTGACCGTTTACCCGCAAACGGTGATTCCCCTCACGGTAGGTCAGCCGCGCAGTATCAAGCTGGTAGATGATGTCGTCAGTGGGGATCGGCTGGTTGGGCTGTTCACCTCCAAAGACCCGGAATTAGAAATGCCCGGGCCTGAGGATGTTTACCCAATTGGCACGCTGGCATCCATTCATCGCCTGTTTCGGGCGCCGGATGGCACTATTCGCATGCTGGTACAGGGGATCTCCCGCATCGAGCTTGGCGAATTTCTAGAATCTGAGCCTTATCTGAAGGCGCGGGTACGTGCCCTTCCTGAAGTTATCGAAACCTCACTTGAAGTAGAGGCGCTCACCCGGAACGTTGTGCAGCAGTTCAGCCGTCTTGCTGAGTTGGTGCCCAGTATTCCCGGCGATTTGATCACCTCCGCGCTGAATGTGGATGATCCACTTCAACTGGTCTACACCATCTCCACATATATTCGCATGGATCTCGGTGAAGAGCAGGCTATTCTGGAGTTGGAAAGCACTGAGGCGAAGCTGCGCCGCTTGATGACTATTCTCGGTAAAGAACTGGAAGTGCTGGAACTTGGTCGTAAAATTCAGACTGAAGCCCAGACTGAAATGGAGAAGGTTCAGCGCGAATATTATCTGCGTGAACAGCTGAAAGCTATTCAGCGAGAACTGGGCGAGGCCGACGAACAGACGATTGAGGTCGAAGAATTTCGGCAGAAAATCGCTGAAGCGGGCATGCCTGAAGAGGCTGAGAAGGAAGCCACTCGCGAGCTGGATCGCCTTAGCAAGCTGCCGATTGCTGCTGCTGAATACGGCGTCATTCGTACTTATCTCGATTGGCTGACCACGCTGCCATGGAACAAACGCACAGAAGATAACCTCAACATCGCCCATGCGCGCGGGGTTCTGGAAGCCGATCATTACGGCCTTGAAGATATCAAGGAACGTATTTTGGAATTCCTTGCGGTGCGTAAGCTGCGTCTGGAGCGTTCTGATGAGCTTGAAAAAGCCGAACGCAAAGATTTAGTTCGCCGCGAGCGCGTTGGCGCTATTCTATGCTTTGTTGGCCCTCCCGGTGTGGGGAAGACCTCGCTGGGCGCTTCTATAGCCCGTGCCATGAACCGCGAGTTCATTCGCATGAGTCTTGGCGGCGTGCGTGACGAGGCCGAGATTCGCGGCTTCCGCCGTACCTATATCGGGGCGATGCCGGGGCGTATTATTCAGACGATTCGCCGCGTTGAAACTCGCAATCCGATCATCATGCTGGATGAGATTGATAAGCTGGGGCGTGATTTTCGGGGTGACCCGGCCAGCGCCTTGCTAGAAGTGCTGGATCCTGAACAGAACAACGAATTCCGCGATCACTATCTGGACGTGGCCTTTGATCTAAGCGAGGTGATCTTCATCACCACTGCTAACGAACTGGATACCATCCCCGGCCCGCTGCTGGATCGTATGGAAGTGATTCAACTGAGCGGCTACACCGAACAGGAAAAAGCCGCGATTGCCGAGCGTTATCTCGTGCCACGCCAGATTCGTGAGAACGGCCTGCGCGAAGATGAAGTTGAATTAACCCGCGCCGCGCTGCTGGAATTGATCCGTGATTACACCCGTGAGGCCGGCGTGCGAACGCTGGAGCGCGAAATTGGCCGCGTCATGCGTAAGGTCGTCACCCGCGTTGCTGAGGGCAAAGAGGGCGAGTTGGTGATTGATGGTAAAAACCTGCGTGAGTTGCTTGGCAAGCCGCGCTATGGCTACCGCGAAGAACTTGAAGAACGTACAGATCGACCTGGTGTGGCAACCGGCCTGGCATGGACGCCCGTAGGGGGAGATGTGCTGTTTGTAGAGGCTACACGCTACCCCGGCGGCAAAGGTTTCCAGTACACGGGGCATCTAGGCGAAGTGATGCAAGAAAGCGCGCGGTTGGCCTTGAGCTATGTTCGCAGCCGCGCCGAAGACCTCGGCATTTCAAGCGATTTCTTCGAGAAACACGATATCCATTTGCACGTTCCTTCTGGCGCAACCCCCAAAGATGGGCCGTCGGCTGGCGTGACAATGGCGGTGGCGCTTACATCCCTCTTGACCGGGCGGCCTGTGAAAGCTAACGTCGCCATGACCGGCGAAATTACGCTGCGCGGGCAGGTTTTGCCAGTGGGTGGCGTCAAAGATAAAGTATTGGCGGCGCACCGGCTTGGCGTGGATACTATCATCCTGCCGAAGAAGAATGTTAATGATCTGGATGATCTGCCGGACGAAGTTCGCGATCAGCTGACTTTTGAACTGGTCGAACGTATTGAGGAAGCTATTCAAGCCGCGCTGGTGGACCCGAACGCAAACGGGCATGGCGCCAAACCCACAAAGCGCCCGGTTGCACAGCGTAGTAAGAAACAGGTACACTCAATAGCTAATTAGACTGAATAGGGCGGTAGGCTCTGGCTTACCGCCATTTCCACCGAGCGAGGCCATAAGTGTCGAAAGTATTGATTGTTGATGATGACCGGACCACGGTGAAACTGCTGCAAACGCTGCTGGAGTTGGACGGCTTTGAAGTGAGTTCAGCGCTTAAAGGCGGGGATGTGCTTTCAACGCTGGAACAGGCGAAGCCAGATATTATGTTAATTGATTTTCACCTCTCCGATATGGATGGGGTGGAGGTGATTCGCCAGCTTCGTAAAAATGAAAACTATGCTTCCATGCCGATCATCATGGCTTCCGGCCTTGACGTGCAGGAAGAAGCCATCGGTGCTGGCGCATCCCTCTTTCTGGTGAAACCTTTTGAGCCGGGCGAACTTCCGCGCCTGTTCAATAAGCTGCTCAACGGTTAGTTAAAAGTTAAAAAGGGAGCGTCAAAATGGACAGAAAAACCTGCTCCTTTTAACTGAATTCTTCCATCACCCGCCGTGCAATCACCAATCGTTGAATTTCGCTGGTACCTTCGCCAATAGACATCAGACGCTGATCGCGGTAGATGCGCTCAACCGGGTACTCGCGGCTGTAACCATAACTGCCGTGAATCTGGATCGAGTCGTGGCATACTTTTTCGGCCACTTCAGTCGCTTTTAATTTCCCCATCGCTGCCAGCTTACTAAACGGCCTGCCATTGGCGCGCAGCCACGCCGACTGATGCACCAGCAGTCGTGCGGCTTCAATTTCAACTGTCGCGTCGGCAATCATCCATTGAATTGCCTGATGCGCGATAATCGGTTTGCCAAAAGCCCGCCGCTGGCTGGCATAGCGGATCGCTTCTTCATAGGCTGCCTGCGCTAGTCCTATGCTCAGCGCGCCGATACCGATACGCCCGCCATCCAGAATTTCCATCGTCTGCCGGAAGCCGTCACCTGGTGTGCCAAGCAGCGCATCTTTCGGCACGCGCACATTATCAAAGCCGATCATCACCGTGGGCGAGCCTTTGAGACCCATCTTCTTCTCTGGCTTGCCAATGCTCACACCGGGCGTATTCGGCTCTACCAGTATCATGCTGAAGCCGCTGGTGCCTGCATCTCTATCGGTACGCAGCAGCACTGTAATCACGGGAGAAATGCCTGCATTGGTGATCCATGCCTTGCTGCCGTTAATCACCCATGCATCACCGTCATCCTGAGCGAACGTTTGCACGCCGCCGGCAAGGTCGCTGCCTGCGCCCGGTTCGGTTAGTGCCAGCGCACCTAGATAGTTCCCGCTCACCAGCAGGGGAAGATATTTGTCTTTTTGCGCTTGTGTGCCCCAGCGTACAATTGGCGAACAGCCCAGCCCGTTATGCGCCGCCAGCGAAAGTGCAGTAGAACCGCAGGCACGCCCCAGTTCCTCCATCGCAATTGCGACGCCTATGGCGTCTATCTCAATACCACCATAAACTTCCGGAACATCCAGCCCCAGCAGTCCAACGTCTTTCATTTTGCGGATGCTGTCCCAATGCAGGCTGTTATTTTCGTCTACTTCCGCGGCAAAAGGCTTCACTTCGGCTTCGCAAAATTCGCGCAGCAGCCGCTGCCACGCCGCATGTTCGGGAGAAAGATCAAAATCCATTCTATTTTCCTCAAATACTCTTCAAAATAGTGATATGCCACATTCGACGTTAAATTTCCACGTTTCATCTATGAAAGAGGACTTTAGCGGCGAGGACACTGTAAGGCAGCCTTCAGGTTGTCGTTCTTAGCCGAAGGGTTTTGAGCATTCAGCAAGCGCCAGCTTCATCGTCACTTTTCGCCGCAGCAGGCGCGAGCAAATGTACTATACTACACGCCGTGAGAAGGATGCGATATTTGAATGCCTGACTTTAACCAGCGTTTTGGATTAAATCGTTACGCCGCTGATGAATCCTATCATCGGGCGCTTGCGGCCATTGCCCGCCGTGATTATGACCGCGCGATTGCCGCTTTGAATGATGCCATTGCCGAATTACCACGTAATGCCGAATACATTGCTGCGCGTGGGCTGATACATCTTGAAGAAGCCGAATATGACGAAGCCGAAGCTGATTTTGAGGCGGCGTTGAAGATTGATAAATTTGAGATGCTTGCCAACTACGGGCTGGGACTCATCGCGCATAAGCGGCAGGAATACCCGGCTGCGGTGAAGTATTTTCAGTCCGCCTATTACATTGACCAGAATCGCCCTGAAACGCTGTATGCGTTGGGGGTGGCTTTCTACCAGCAGGGCGATGTTGTGAACGCAACCCAGTTTATGGGTAAGGCCAATGAGATATTCGAGAAAGCCAACGATAAGCGTAAATCCGAGTCTGGCCGCTGGCTGCGAGAGCTGACCAAACACGTTGCCAAACCCGCACGCCCGGCCAACCCGTCACTGCCCGATTCTCAACAGCAGGCGCTGCCTTTGGGTGATAAAATTCCGCCTAAACCCTGACAATGTGGGGGGTGAAAATAAAAACCCTACGCCTTCCAGACGATCCAGACCGCGCCAATTCCCAGGCCGATCAATGCGCCGCCCAACGCCCAGATAGGCGCAAGCGCAAGCATTCCGGAAATCATGCCAAAGGGAAATTCGGGAAATACATGTGCGTGTAGGCCATTTTTGATCAACATCAATAATGCAGCGCTGACCGCCGTTCCCAAACCGATCAGCCCGCCTAACGCGGTATAGGCTGCCAGCAGCCAGCGCCACGTATATTCGCGTCCGCCGGTTTTTCGCCATGTCCAGCCAATTACGATCAAGCAGGTGATAAGCAGGCCGCCAATCGCTGCGGCGATCACGTTATCATCTTCAAGGCGCAGCCATAAAAAGATGCTGCCTCCGACAAGCAGCGCCGCCAGCCGGAACCAGCTTGTATTGAAGAGAGGCAGGAAAATCATGCGTGGGGATACTTGATGAACACGTTTAATCTTTCGCGGTCATCAGCGCCAATGCTTGCTCACAAATCTCGTCCGCAGCGTGTGGACGACCGACTTTGCGAGCATTTTCAGCAAGAGTCTGTAAACGCTTTCCGCTGCCGCTTACCCAGTGAAATAAAGCTTCGAGCATTTCGAGCGGTTTTCTGGCAACTTCACCGGCATCGTTGTTGACCACGAATTCGGCATTGCCGGTTTCTTGCCCCTCAATCACATCAATGAGCAGTATGGGCAAACCACAGGCCAGCGCCTCAGTCACAACCAGCCCTCCTGCTTTGCACACGATGAAATCAGCTGCATGCATTAGCGTGGGCATGTTATTCACAAAATTGTAGATCGCAACTGGTAAATGCCATTCCATTTTCTGTAACGCGGCATATACTGCGTCATCACCGCCAGCAACGACAATTAGCTGAATGGGCTGGTTGCTATAGTTCAGCACTTGTACTGCATCTAGCAAGTTGTTGACGCGGGAACTGCCCACCACCAGTGCCGTCATACGTGCTGGATCCAGCGCTAAGGATGATCGGATTTCGGCAGGGGTGCGCTTTTCATCGTTAATCTGTGGATGAACCGGAATACCGGTGATTTTGACGGTTGAGGCGGGCAGTTTAGCCTGTAATGCTAAATCGTAGACTCGCTCAGTGGGGACGAAGGTGATATTGGAGACATCGTTGAACCATATTTTCTGCACCGTACCCAGATCGGTCACAATGGTGATGATAGGAATTGTGCGGCCAGTTACGTGGAAAATGGTGTTCAATGGCTCCAGATACATTGGATGGGTGACGATAATCAAATCTGGCGTGATTTGCTTGAGAATATCACTCAATGCTTGAAATAGGAGCGCAGTCAGGCCAATTTCAAGCAAGCTGGTGGATACCGACCAGTCCATTGCCTGATAGCTGGCCTGATAAAGCTGCGGCGATTCTCTAACTCGACGATCATATTCAGTCTGTTGATCACGCACAACGGAAGGGATGCTCTTGTGGTCAAATGCATTGATCACCTCAACATGCACGGCTTCCCCGTAACGAGACTCAAACGCTGCGGTCATAGCGTTCGCAGTGCTGCGATGCCCGAACCCCATATCCGATGTCAGGATCAGGATTTGTTTTGGCTTCATGGATTCCGTCCGGTCTTAGCATTCATGGGCAGTCCGGTTAATTTTAGAATACTTCACCCCGATAGCCGCCAGCATGAACAGGTTTCGGCGCGTCTTCTAGTTCAAAGCGGAAGATGAACGATTCGTAGGGATCAAGATCGACCAGCATGCCATCCTTAGAGAGCGCGCCGCCCTGACGTGAAAATTCCTCGTTATCCAGCACGTTGAATAATCGCCAGCGCCGCCCTTCCAGCCATGTCCATGCAGACATGTCAACCCGCCCCTGCGCCCGTTGATCAGTCAGATTTACGACGATCAGCCGATAATCAAACTCCGCCTCATTATACCAACCATAGGCCAGCAGGTGCTGGTAACTGGTATTGTTTTTCGCCGCCGGGTTCACGTGAAATAGATAGAATGAGCCGTTGTGATAAACCGGATGCTCAATTTCTCGCAGCAGCCCCTCATAGAAGGTTTTCAGCTTGCGATGTTCGCGCTCGTGGGGGGCGCGGTTGATTTGAACGGGAAGTTTTACTCGCCTGCCGGTCAACTGTCCATCATGCAGCAGGGTGCCGCCGGGCAGTGTACAAAGCAGGGTAGCCGCAGGGTAGCTGCGTAAGACTCCCAGCGTTTCGTAAGCCCGTGGTTCATCGTGATTTTCAAGGAAGCGCACCAGCCGCTGCTGGTAGGCTAGTTCGGCCACTAGATGCTGGCGAAGCTGCTGCACATGCCCTTCTATCACGCGGTCATAAAAGACTTTGTCGTAGCAGTAATCGAAGCCTTGCAGCAGTAATTCATACTCTTTGTGCCAGTAAACCTCGGCCATGAACAGGAAGTCGGGGTGAAACTGCCGCACTGCTTTAGTCATCTCCATCCAGTATTCTTTGGCGGGCGGCGCTGGCACGTAGCCTTTCCATGTATGCGCGAAAATTTCTTTGAGCATCAGCATCGCCATGTCGCAGCGCAGGCCATCGCACTGACTCGCAATATCCAGCAGCAAATTACGTACTGCTTTACGCAGCGCAGGGTTGAAGATATTGAGCTGCGCGGTGTCGCTCCAACCGGGGTAGTAGGGGTCGCGCCCGTGAGCAAAGACCTGTAAAACATCCCCAGAATTTTTATAACTGAAGAAATCATTTGGACGGTTCAGCACATCTTCGCTGCTGCCCTGTACGATGTATTCAGGGTGGGTTTCCAACCATGGATGATCAGCGGCGACGTGATTTGGCACAAAATCGAGGATCAGCTTCAACCCGCGCTGGCGTAAGCGACCGCGCAGGCTGGCAAGCGCCTCACGCCCACCGAAGGCATCGGCCACGCGATAATCGCTAATTGCATAAGCCGAGCCAATGATGTCATTGTCGGTTAAGTCGGGCAGGGCGGGCTGATATTCATGCTTCCATTTTAAGGCGATCTGGATGCCGTACTGGCTGCGCTGCCAGACTCCCATCAACCAGATGTAATCTATTCCCGGCCTTGCAATGGCATCCAATGCTTCATCGGGGATGTTACTCAGGGTGACGGGTTGGTGATATCGTTCTGAAAGTTCGGTCAACCAGACAGCGGTATTGATTTCGTAAATGAACTGTTTTTCTGCAAAGTTGCGCATTCTATTCCTCTGCGCCCGGCACAAGGGTATTGTTTCTGTCCGCTATGCTAACGGTATTGGCGCGATTTTTCTAGAACGTTTAAGTTGAAGTATAGGGCGAAAACAGCTATTGAGTCGTTGAAATTCAAGAATCGCCGGCGTTTGATTAGGATTTGTTGAGAAGTTTGCCACAGCATGGGGCGCAGATTGAGCATTGTTCGCCTGAAAACGGCGCTGCCCTGAACCACCGCGCTAGATGGTCTGCATTGGCGTTTGTGAATTGATACTACGATTTGCATAATAACGTTACGATTCGCGATAACAAGCAAGGTCGTGACAATGGCAGATGGATACTATATCACTCCAAAAGACGCTGAACAGGTAGAGATGCGGCCCGGGGTGCACCGGAGAACGATGGGCACTACCGATGAGGCGATGTTGTGCGAGTTCTTTCTGGAACGCGCCGCCATCGTTAGTGCCCACAGCCATCTAAACGATCAAGTGGGCTATATTGTTCGGGGCAAAATTGAAATCACCATCGGCGATATTGTAAAGACACTATATCCCGGAGACAGCTATGCCATTCCCGGTGGTATCATACATAGTGTTATTGCATTAGAAGATTCTCTGGTTGTTGATGCTTTTTCCCCTCCGCGGGATGATTATCGTGTGGAAGCGCGTTGAATTTTCGCGCTGGACTGGTCTGAAAACACTAAAATTCGCATACAATAGTCAATGTCAGGGTTGGTTAAGTTTGGGACAATCTTAGGCGCATATGGAAATTTATCAGCCTGATCGTAAGAAAACTGGGCGTACCCGTGAGCGGGTTGCGGCGCGCCAGCGTAAACAGATGGCAACACCAATGGCGACGCCTGCCGCCGCGCCGCCAACTGGCACGCCGGTAGATACCCGCCCTGCCATGCAGCGCAGCGAAGTTTCTAGCGGCTATCAGGAAGCACCGCGCGTTCGCGAGCCAAAACAAACTAGCGGCGCAAAGACATTCGGCATGCTGGCTGGTATCGCTGCCGGGGCGGCTATGGTTGGCCGTGATACGCTCTGGCATATTCGTTCTAGCAAGCGCGTGGGCTATGGAATCGCCGCCACGATTGCCGGATTTGTCTTAATTTATTTGCTGATGCACCTGACGCAGAGCCGGATTTTCCCGAATGTGTGGGCGTTAGGCGTGAACTTAGCTGATATGAACATGGATGAGGCGACGGCAGCCTTACAGCAGGCGTGGAATCAGCAGATCAGGCTGCAATTGACCGATGAAGATCGAAGCTGGGAAGTGACTCCGGCGGAACTTGGTATGGTGCTGAACAGCCGGCAAATGGCCGAAGCTGCGCGGGGCGCCGGGCTGGCAGGAATACCATTAGGCGTGAATATCATGCCTGTGGCTGAGATCAATATTTTGACCGCGCAAACGATGCTGTTGAACCTGACGCAGGAAACAGATATCGCGCCATATAACGCCGGCTACAGCTGGAGTGGAGATCGCCTCGTAGGGCTTCCCGGCGCGAATGGGCGTTTTCTGGACGTGGCGATGACGCTGGAACTGCTTCAGGAAGACCTTTCGGAGGCGATCAATCAGCGTGAAATTCAGCTGAATATGAGCATTGCGCGGCCGGATATTTTAGATCCGTCGCCTTATTTTGATGAGGCGCAGGCGCTGACCAACCGTACGTTCTTCATTCGCGGCTACGATCCGTTTACCAATGAAACGCTGGTCTGGATGCCTGACCGGGAGATGTTCACCAGCTGGCTTGAAGCTGGCGAGGATACGCTTTCACTGCGCGAGACGCCATTTGCGACTTATCTGGATGAACAAACCCGCGCGCTGGAAGAGGCCAATCCGCTGCGCTTCCTTGAGCCGATGGACGCGATCTCTAAAGTGCGCGCTGCTATTGAGCAGGGCAGCTCGGAAGTTTACGTGCGCGTTCATTATCGCAATTCAATTCACACGGTTGAAGGTGGAGACAGCGGCTATCGTATTGCACGGCGGAACGGCGTGTCTTTCTACCTGTTACAGCAGGCGAACCCGAACCGCGATTGGGATCAGATGCTGACGGTTGGCGAGCAGATTGTGGTGCCATCGCGGGATTCGATGATTCCGCTGGAGCCGGTGCCGAATAAGCGCATCGTCATTGATTTACAAACACAGCAGATGTGGGCGTTTGAGAATGGCAACCTGGTGTTTAGCTGGTTGATTTCTTCAGGGATGGATCATGCGCCGACTTCACCGGGAACCTACCAGATTTTGAGCCATGAAGAAGAGGCCATCGGCAGCAGCATTGAATTGTGCGGCGATAACTCTTGCGGCACTTGGACGATGTACTGGTTCATGGGTATTTATGAAGCGGTGCCGGGGCTGGTGAACGGTTTTCATGGCGCGGTGCTGCTGCCGGGCGGAACCTATCTGGGCGGCGGCAATGTGGGCAGCCCGTATACCTATGGCTGCATCATGTCTGAGAACAGCAATGCCGAGCAGCTTTATCACTGGGCGGATCAAGGCACGATTGTGGAAATTTTATCCAGTGAATATGCGCCCATGAGCGATCTGGGCCGTCAGGCGTTGCAAATGGCGACTGGTCAAGCTGCATAAATATCAGCGGGGCAATGGCCGGCAAAAAACCGGCCTTTACCTGTACATTCTGCACAAATTTAATCCGGCTAACCCGACAGTTCGTTCATTGATATATCGGATATAAACAATTCTAATTTAACTGTTCGTTAATTATCTACGGCATGTGCGGATCTGTGATTTCAGGTGTACCTCCGCGTATCGCGCAAATTAGACGCCGCTGTAAATTAAACAATTGGCTGTTGAGCAGGGCGCAGCTAGCATATTGTGAACGTAAGCACTATCGTTAGTTTATTATTTCGCAAGCGAGGCATCGCTTTTCGGGTTTGACGCTCCCGCCCCCGCCTTCTATACTCCCGATTGTAAATTGAACGTGTGAGACACCCTAAAAAGACCTTATTAGAAAAAATTCTTTGGTCTCACACAACTTTAAAAACGCCCCACACCCGTGGGGCGTTTTCTTTTCCCCGTTCACCCACTTGCGGTATGCTTCAGCGGTATTGTATGTTTGAGCAGGCATAGAAATTTAATACTGGCCACATTAGGAGAAGGAACGTGACGCAGAAGCAGCGTCGTGCCTTTGGCACATGGAGCAGCTTGATTTCGGCGAAGTCGCTGGCCGCTAACAACCGCTTTCTGGATGTGATGTGGAACCGTGACGGCACAACGCTGGCCTGGCTTGAAAGCCGGAGCGGGCAAACATCGCTGGTGATTAAGCGTGACGGTGACAGCCTACGAGAAATTACCGAGCCGGATGAGAGTATTCGCGGGCGGATCGGTTATGGCGGCGGGGAGCTGGCAGTCGGGCAGGACTTTGCGGTTTACAGCGGGCGGGATGGGCGGCTGTTCCGGCGCTCTCTGGATGGCGGCGGCGCGCGCCCGATTACGCCGGGCTACGGCGCGGCGGCGGCGGCGGCGATATCGCCTGATGGTCGCTGGCTGGTTTATGTACAGTCTTATGAGGATGCGGATGGCCTGCTGCTGGTGGATGCTGGCGGAGAAATGCTGCCGCGCCGATTGTTCGGGGCTACCGATTTTGTGATGCAGCCGGTATGGCATCCAGCGGGAACGGCGGCAGCGTTCGTTGGTTGGGATTTTCCGGCGATGCCGTGGGACAGCGCGACGCTGTATCTGGCGCAGGTTGAGCAAGATCAGTCGGGCGTGCCTACTTTTGGCGAGGTGAAAGCGATTGCTGGCGGGAATGATGTTTCGTGCATGCAGCCGCAGTTTTCGCCGGATGGGCAAAAGCTGGCTTTTGTGAGCGATGAGGCTGGTTGGTGGCAGCTATATGTGTTGGCGCTGGCAAGCGGTGAAATAACACAGATCACCGGTGACGCGGCGGAATACGGGCAGCCGGCATGGGTGCAGGGTCAGCGGATGTATGGGTGGCATGATAACCAGACAATTTATGCGCTGCGCAGCGAGGAGTCGCACACCACACTGCGGCGCATTGATGTGAACAGCCATGAGAATATGACGGTTAAAGGGTTGGGGGCTTATACGCATCTGCGGCAGCTAAGCCTTACACCGGGGAGCCAGATTGCGCTGCTGGCCTCATCATCGGTGATTCCTGAACGAGTCATTACGTTTGATCCGGTCAGCGGAGAGATGATGGTTCAGCGGCGGAGTGCCACTGAAAACCAGCCGCCAGAAACGCTGTCTCGCGCGCAAAACGTGACATGGACGGATGAAGATGGCGGGGAAGCTCACGGGCTGTTCTATGCGCCGGCAAGCATGCGCTTTGAGGGAATCGGGCTGCCGCCGCTGATCGTGTATGTGCATGGCGGGCCAACCTCGCATGTGCGGGCGGATTACCACCCTGAGGCGCAGTTTTACGCGACGCGGGGCTATGCTGTGCTGTATGTGAACCATCGCGGCGGCACAGGCTACGGCAAGGCTTACAAGGATATGCATCGCGGCGCGTGGGGGGTGTGGGATGTGCGCGATGCGGCTTCTGGCGCGGAATATCTGGCGGCGGCGGGGCTGGTTGACCCGGAAAAGCGAGTGATCTATGGCGGCAGCGCGGGCGGTTACACGGTGCTGCAATCGCTGGTGGATATGCCGGGCTTCTGGAGCGCGGGGGTGTGCCTGTACGGGGTTAGCAATCAATTCACACTGGTGAGCGCGTCTGAGTTCAAATTTGAGTCGCAGTACAGCTATACGCTGCTCGGTCATTTGCCGGAAGCGGCTGCGGTTTACCGGGATCGCTCGCCAGTATTTCACGCTGATAAGATCGTTGATCCGGTGATCCTGTTTCAAGGCGATGAAGATAACGTCGTGCCGCAGGCGCAGAGCGATATGATTGTGGAGGTGTTGAAGGCGCGCGGCGTCCCCTATGAATATCATGTATACGTGGGAGAGGGGCATGGTTGGCGCAAGCCGGATACGATCGAGCATTTTTATCGGGCGGCGCTGGGCTTCATGGAAACTTATGTGCTCTATCGCTAGTAGGCTGGAGATGAGAGGATGACTTCTGATCATGACTACCCGCCAGCATTTCTAGCGGTGACACAGCAAGTAGATACAGGCAAACGCCTACAAGACGAAAGCCGCCTGCTTGCCGCCAGCATGGATGACCTGCCAGCCCTGCGGCAGATGGCAGTGACGCAGGGGGGCGATCTGGAGAGCCGATGGCGGGCGGCGATTGCGCTAGGCAAACTGCATGATCTGGAGGCGGTAGGCGCGTTGATCAGCCTGACCCATGATCCAGCGTGGGAGATGCGGCACAGCGCGGTATGGTCATTGTGTTTGCTGGCGGATGCGGCAGCGATGGAGATACTAGCGGCAATTTGCAGCAGCGAGAAGCTGGACGAACAGATCAACTATATTGCGGCGATGGGGCTGGCATCAGATTTTAGCGAGCAGGGCAAGCAGATTTTGGAGGCGAACCTACGGCATCATGACGCATCGGTGCGGGCGTGGGCGCGGTGTTCGCTGGCGAATGTGGCGTACCGGTAGATAAACCCCTCATCCTAAATCTCTCGCCCCACATGCGTGGAGCGAGAGATTTTTAGATATATAGGATGATCGCCATAGATTTGTTTACGGCGTGGCGATGATGTCTGCGCCAAGATAGGGGCGCAAGGCTTCGGGCACGATCACGCTGCCATCGGCCTGCTGGTAATTTTCAAGGATGGCGATGAGCACGCGGGGGGTGGCTAAGCCGCTGCCATTGAGCGTATGCACGAAGCGAGTCTTTTTGCCTTCTGCGCTTCGATACTTGATGTTGGCGCGGCGGGCTTGAAACTCTTCGGTGTTGCTGCAACTGCTGACTTCTAGCCACTCTTTGCAGCCGGGCGACCAGACTTCGAGATCATATTTTTTGCTGGCGCTGAAGCCAAGATCGCCGGTCACAATTTCCAGACGGCGGAAGGGAAGCTGAAGTTCACGCAGCAGGCCGCTGGCGGCTTCAACCAGCGATTCGAGTTCGGCATAGCTGGTTTCCGGGGAGGTGAACTTGTACATCTCAACTTTTTCGAATTGATGCACACGCTTGATGCCGCGCACATCACGCCCGGCGCTTATTTTCTCGCGGCGGAAACAGGGGGTGTGTGCCACGTAATTCAAGGGAAGCTGCGATTCATCCAGAATTTCGTCACGGTGGAGATTGGTAATCGCAACTTCGGCGGTGGGCAGCATGTAAACATTAGCATCAGGATCGAAATACACGGTATCGCGAAATTTAGGAAATTGACCTGCGCCATACATCATCTCTTCTTTGACCAGATATGGCACATAGAGTTCGGTGAAACCCTTTTCGTGCGCACGATCAAGGAAGAAACTGATCAATGCCCGCTGTAAACGCGCGCCCATGCCAACCAGCGCGTAACCACGTGTTCCGGCGATTTTTACGCCGCGCTCAAAATCAATGATGCCCAGTGCCGGGCCGAGATCCCAGTGAGCTTTCGGCTCGAAATCGAACTCGCGGAGCGCGCCTTCGGGCGGCCAGGCGATATTGTGTTCTTCGCTGTCGAAAACCGGCACGCTTTCATGGGGCAGATTTGGCAGCCACAACATTTGCTCATTCAGGCGTTCTTCGACAATCTTGATTTCTTCGTTGAGGCGTTCAACGCTGGCGCCGATGCTGCCGAGCGAGGCCATGAGTTTGCCCAGCGCATCAGCTTCGGCTTCGGGCGCTTCGTCGGGCGGGCCACTTAGGGCGGCGGCGGCGCGTTCGTAGTCGCCAGCGGTGATGGCTTGAGCGGCGGCGGCGGCCAATTTCCCTTTTTGGGTATCGTCTAACTGTTTATTGCCGCGCAGCATACCGACGGCTTTGTTGAGCTTGTTGCGCGCTGATTGAACTGATTCAGCTTGACCGAGCAGGGTACGGCGGCGCTGATCCAGAGTGGCGATGGTATCCACACGTTCCAATGCGGCGGGATCGTTCAGTTTGGCGATCTGCTGCTTGACCCATTCGGGATTATCACGAATCAGGGCAATATCAATCATGGTCTGGCATCCTTCTGCGGCGGCGGGGTGGGGCGTTGATCGGGCAGCGGGCGAGTGAAATCTTGATACAGGCGAACCGCCGCCATAGCGCCGCCGATGATTATGACCCCTATGATCACAGCGTTGAAAAATTCAGGGGTTAGCGATTGTAGAAATTCAGTCATGGTGTTTATCCTAAATTCAGATTATGTGGCTTTAGGTGACGAGTGTATCGAGGCACGCCCCCAGACAAACAGCATTTTCCGACTCAAGTATAAGTCTGCTCTATGATAAGCGATCTGGAAACAAAAGCGCCTCTCCCAAAACCGGCGAGAGGCGCAGAAATGACATCAGCTGGTTTCAAGAGGAAGCGTCTTCGCTATGAGAGGAAACAGAGTCGTCTGCCCACAGGGGTAGTTTTATGCTAAAGGTGGTCCCTACACCTTCATCGCTTTCAAACCACAGACGGCCATTCATCGCTTCTACCTCGTGCTTGCATAAGTATAGGCTTAAACC
>JACSRP010000151.1 GCA_014879665.1 Anaerolineae bacterium
GTTAGATTTTCCAATGGGTGACTGCATAAATTAAATCTTTCTCAGCTTCGATAGACTTAGCGCCCGCTCAGTCTCCAGTAGTTATTGCCAACATGCTCAAAATCAGAATTCGCCACGAGTGCTGCATAGATAGGCTCCGGGGGCAGGCGGCGTAGCACGTTGGTAGCGCTGTACAGAGTTTTTGCATGAACCGTGCCTTGCGGAGAGGTGCGGCTTAGTTCGGTCACAAGGTTATGCATGATATGGCTCAACGAACGCCGCGACTTTTGCGTTTCCTGATAGAACGTGTCAATAGCTGCCAGATCATCCGTACCCAGTACCATCAAATCATCATATTCCGCGCCAATTGAGCGGCGGTCATACTCAAACAGCAGTCGCCCATCTTTGGGAGCGATCAAGGGTACGTATTCGGTGCGTGGTCTGTGCGCGTTAAATTCGATCAAAATCTTTCCCGGCTCTTCAGAACGGCTCACGGTCAGTATTGCGCCAACGGGTAGATGATGTTTACGGAATAGCTTGCCTAACCCGTATACATACCGCTCTTGACGCACTACCCAGCCGAAAAATTCTTCCCCATCGAGCGCATCAACCAGCGTGACGAATACGCGCGGTGTTCTTCGCGCCGTCGGGAAAATGGCGCGAAGGCTTGCGTTTAGTGGCAGCGTGCCGGAGCGGCGATGCGGATAATTGATCGTGATCTGGGCTTCTTCTAGATCATCATCCTCTTTGCCAAAGTCCGACCATTCATCATCAATTTCGCTGATCAGCTGTATGGTTTCTTCCGAAAGCAGCGCCGGATCGTAATCTAATGGCGAATACTGCAAAAGTTGAGGTGCCGTCAAAACCTCTGATGGTTCAAGCCGCCGCAGAAACCAGAGGATCGTGTCCACGGGCCCCACTTCATCAAAACGGTTATCCTGACTCAGACTGTAATTCATTGAGAATACTTGAAGCGCGTGGGGCGCGTTGCCAAGCCCGCCGATCTGCTCAAGCAGCTCATCCGTCGTCATCGGGCCGCCTTCTGCTATATCCAGCACAGCTTCCGCCAGATGGAGCTGTCCACCGTTATTCGCGTCTAGCATCAGGCTGCGCGGGAACCATAGCCCCGCTACGCTCACTAATTCGGGATCTGCGCGCAAGGCTTGTTCAAGGGTGCGGATGATCTCACCCTTTGATGAAGCCATAATCTCGTCGGCAGTAAGTTCATTCGCTCCCGGCAGAGAATAGTCTTCGTCGGAAGCTTCGTTCAGCCGATGATCGCTAAATTCGGCTGCGAATTCCCGAGCAGGTAGATCATCGTCAAACGCGACCCTGATCACGCTAAAATGGCCATGTTTCGGGTTACGTCCCTCGCGTACCAGATCGACAGTTCCCATCGCATGGTTCATCTCCGGGAACATTACTTTTTCGCCGACGGTGTAGCTTAGCGCAGGGGCATACATGCGTACGTTTGCGAAACGCTTGGAGAGCGCGTCTTTTTCTTGCTGAAGGCGATGTTCCACCAGTTCACGCGCCAGAATATCAATTTTTAAGGGCGTTTCTTTTTCGAGCAGAATGCCAGAGAGGTATTCGAGGTCGTCATTGGTTGCGGTGAAATTCTTCGCCCAGTGATGGCTAGGCATCAAGTAAATGGCCTCCAGAAATGTTGCAACTTGTGAACATCCCGTTGCGTATACAAACGTGAATTATACTGGACTGAAAGAAGGCTTTGCAAGCGTGGCCTCTGTAATGATGCCTATCTCACGGCGAAAACAAGGGGAGCATGAGCTGATCATTCGAATTATGATCGGCGCTCAAGCGTTGGGTTGACCGCCTCTTACCCCTCGTTTATACTAATGCGCTTGTAGTGAAGACCCTGATGGTTAGGAAAACGGAATGTCGACGAAACGTACTTACCAACCAAAAATTCGTCGCCGCCAGCGCGTGCACGGCTTTCGCGCTCGGATGGCCTCGAAGACAGGGCGTAAAGTTCTGAAGCTGCGCCGTGCAAAAGGGCGCTGGGAACTGAGCGTTACGCCGAAGCATGTCAAGAAAATAAACTGGAAATCCCACTGATTGCTGAGTGATGCTCCCGCGCGAGCTGCGCTTGCGCCGCGCTGAGGACTTCGAACGGCTCCGTTACGAGGGAAAGTCCTTCGCGGGCCGAATGATGGTTTTGAGCGTTACGCCAAACGATGCTGGTTTTAACCGTTATGGGTTTATTGTCAGTCGCCGCTTTGGCAAGGCAGTGCAGAGGAATCGCGCGAGGCGGTTGATGCGAGAAGGCTTACGCCTGCTCCATCCCCGCCTCGTTTCGGGTTACGATCTGGCATTGATTGCGCGTGGGGGAATGCAATCTCAAACATTGTCCGGCGTACTTCCCGAACTTGAACGCCTGTTGAAGCAGGCAGGTTTAGTAGTAGAAAGCTAAGACTAATGAAGTGGCTGGCACTCCGCGCGCTGCGCTTTTATAAGCGGTTTATCTCGCCCATGCTGCCTTCTTCTTGCCGTTTTGAGCCAACCTGCTCGGTTTATATGTATCAAGCCATTGATAAATATGGCGTGTTCAAAGGCGGCTGGATGGGCATCAAGCGTATTGGGCGCTGCCATCCATTTCACCCCGGTGGCTATGATCCAGTGCCCTAAACTTGGAGAATCGTGTTGTTGAAGTCAACTTTTGCAAAACGCGCCGCGCTCGTTGCCGCGCTCATGCTCACCTTGCTGTTATTCACCGGATGCGTCGGCGGTCCTTCCGAGGTTTCATGGGGCAGCCTCAGTTTATACGGTAGTCCGCAAACTATTCTCTTTGCTTTTGGTGATCGTATCGTCATGATCGATCCGCTGGATGGAAACCCGATTCAACTGCGGGATTCCAGTGGCGCCGCGCGCGTTGACGATACCGGAAACCCGCGCCTCTGGGAGATAACCTCTCCGGCTGGCGCTGCAACTAAATTTTTCACCGCGCCGATCCCCCTCGATGATGATACGCTGTTGGTTGTTTCGTATGATCGCGGTATTTTTGAAGTGGATGTTCCTAGTGCGCGTATCAACAACCCGACCGGTTACGCGGTGAATGGCCTAGTGACCGGCTATTCGCTTATGGCCGATGAACTGTTATACGTCCCCTTGAGCAGCAATAGCATGACGGCTCGTACGGTCAATGGTTTTGGCGAAGCTTGGCGTTTGACAACCCGCCAGAGCAACTGGGCACAACCGCTGCTGGTGGAAGATACCCTGTATCTTTCATCGCTCGATCACAGCCTATATGCCATGAACCCTGAATCCGGCGAAGTGCTGTGGGAAGCTGCCTTGGGCGGCGCTATGACCTCATCGCCTGTTTATGCAGACGGCTACCTCTATGTTGGTACATTTGGTCGTAAACTGCTGAAGCTTGACCCGCAAAATAACGGCCAGATTGTGGCTTCTTATGATACCCACGATTGGGTTTGGGGTTCGCCCGCGCTGGTAGACGGCACGCTTTATTTTGGCGATGTCAGTGGCTGGCTTTATGCCGTGACCGACGATGGAGATACGTTCACACCCGTCTGGGAGCCGGTTCAGGTTGCCACAAGGGCGATTATTGCCACGCCGGTGGTAACTGATCAGTCCATCATTGTTGGCTCTCGCGATCACAATCTGTTCTGGGTAAACCGTGATACCGGCGCAGTCGAAATTACCCGACAGATGCAGGGCGAAGTGCTCGGTAACTTGCTCTTGATCCAGCCTTCTGAAGAAAATGATCTAAGTCGTGATCTGGTGGTTGTAAGCACCATGAATGCAGCTGAATTCGTGGTCGCCTATTCTGCCGATAACGGTGAGCGCGTCTGGGTTTATAGTCGCTAAGCGCATTATTGATGGTGTGGAGCACTCCTGATGGACATAATCCTTAACCCGTTCGTCTCTATCCTGACTGTCCTTTATGGCATTTTGGGACAGAATATGGTGCTGGCGATTGTGGTTTTCACGATCATCGTGCGCTTGCTGATGTTTCCGTTAACAGCGCAGCAGATGAAATCTTCAAAAGCCATGCAGCAGCTTCAGCCAGAGCTGAAGAAGATGCAGGAAAAATACAAAGGTGACCGCGAGAAGCTGGCACAGGAACAGATGAAGCTGTATCGTGAATATGGCTTCAACCCGCTCAGCGGATGTTTACCGCTGGTCGTCCAGTTCCCTATCTTCATCGCCCTTTATCAAGCCATCATTCACGCATTGGCGGCTACGCCCACTCAGCTGCTTGATCTTTCTGGTCGTCTGCTAATTCCCGGCCTAGATCAGTTTATTCCCTTGAACAATATGTTCCTTGGCCTAAACCTGACCCTGCCGCCGAAAATTGGCGCGGGTGGTACGGTCGAAACTGTAGTGGGTATCGCGTTAGTGGCATTAGTAGTCGCCACGACATGGCTGCAATTCAAGCTCACGACCCCGACCGCGGCGCCAGCCGCCGGCGCCAATGGCAAACCTGCGCCCGGTGCAGGCATGACCCAGTCAATGGGGACGATCATGCCCTTGATGTATGGTTTCTTCGCGCTCTCGTTCTCTATCGGCATTTCCATTTACTTCATTGTTTCCAATATCGCTGGTATCCTTCAGGCAGTCATGATGGGGCGCGCAAATTTCCGGAATTTATTCTCCCGGCCAAAACCGCCCGGATTGGCGACGACTGCGGGCACCAAGATCGAAGGCAAGGCCACGCCAATTCCTTCAAAAGCGAAGTCGGGATCTGGTTCCTCAGGCAAAGATAAATCTAAGTGATCTTCGCAGTGAGCTATAAGGATTTTGGTAGCGATGAACTCTGAGAACTCCGTCGAAACAACAGGCGAAACCATAGAAGAGGCAATTGCCAAAGGGCTTGAGCTGCTTGGCGTAAGTGCATCTGAAGTGATGATTGATGTGATCGAAGAACCATCGCCGGGCGTGTTCGGCCTCGAAGGCCGCCCTGCAGTGGTTCGGTTACAGCTTTTCCAGCGCAGCGCCCCCGTAGTAGATGAATCTGCAACCACTATCTCGCGCCCTTATGTAGAATCGACGCCGATTGTGCTGCCAATACCGGAGTCGTCGTCACAAACAGTGGCTTATCCTGACTATATGGATCAGGATGATCGTGAGACGGAAGATGCGGCCGTCCCCTTTCTCTCTGAAACCGATGATGTGCCCGAAACCGAGTTTGACGAAGAAGCTTCAATTGCGCGTGTTGTTCTCGGTGAACTGCTTGAGCGACTTGGCGTTCGTGGGCGTATTCATGTGAAGCGCGCCCGCCCCGGCGATCAATCAGACAGCGCGCCATGGATCATGGATATTTCCGGCGGTAATTCTTCGCGCTTAGTCGGGCGTCGTGGTGACACTCTGGCTTCGCTGCAATATATCGCCCGCCTGATCACCAGCCGTGAGCTTCAACGCCGTTCCGAAATCATTGTGGATGTGGATGGCTATAAAGCACGGCGCGCCCGGCAGCTTTACAGCCTCGCGCAGCGCATGGCTGAAGATGCTGCCGGGCGTGGCAAAGTCGTTCAACTGGAGCCGATGCCGCCGCATGAGCGCCGTATCATCCACCTCGCTTTGCGCGGGCGTGAAGATGTCACCACCCGCAGCGTTGGCGAGGGTGCAGGCCGTAAAGTGACCATCGTCCCCAAAAACGCAACTTCATGACCGCGCCACCAGATTTTTTGCTAATCGGTCATTTCACCGCAGATCTGACTCCTGAAGGCAGAATTGCAGGGGGTACAGTTTCCTACGCAGTTCGCACCGCCGCAGCATTCGGCTTACGGGTAGCCATACTCACCAGTTCAGTGGTTGATGAACCGCTTCTCGCAGAGCTTACGCCCTATGCAGAGGTAATTTCGCTTCCCGCCGAACAAACCACCACCTACGAAAATATCTATACGCCAGCAGGCCGCGTGCAGTATGTGCGTGGGGTAGCCGCCCCGATCACCGCCGCCGATATTCCAGATAGCTTCAAAAAAGCGCGATTGGTGCACTTTGCCCCGATTGCCGGCGAGTTGGATCCCCGCATTGCCTTTGAATTTCCCGATGCGTGGAAATTGCTAACGCTTCAAGGCTGGCTGCGTCGTTGGGATCAAGATGGCCGCGTGCATTTCCGCCGCTTTGATCAGCCTGAAGCGATTACGGCTATCGGAACCGTCGTGTTCAGTGAAGAAGATATTGTTGAAGCGCCAGATATTGAACACGAGTACGCGCATCTAGTAGATCATCTCGTAGTCACCCGCGCCGAGCGCGGCGGCACCTATTATCAGGGCGGCGTGCCCGAAACATACCTGACGCCTCAGGTAGCGCTGATTAATCAGACCGGTGCGGGCGATGTATTCGCCTCAGCGCTCTTAGCCAGCCTTCCCTCACTTAATTATGACTTTCGCAAGGCGCTCAAAGTCGGTGCTGAATTGGCGTCAATTTCCGTTACCCGTGTCGGGCTGGCG
This sequence comes from Anaerolineae bacterium, assembly GCA_014879665.1. Taxonomy (GTDB): domain Bacteria; phylum Chloroflexota; class Anaerolineae; order Aggregatilineales; family Phototrophicaceae; genus Flexifilum. Next base: position 6,411 of record JACSRP010000151.1, read on the forward strand.
AGCGCGCCAAACGCCGAAGAAGCGGCAGCGGCGATCAAACGAGCGTGTGAATAATGACATCTTCCCTTATGGTTGAACGCATTTTGTATCACGGAAATATTCTTACGGATCCGGGAACGTCGCGTCGCGTCACCGCTTTAGCAATAGGCGCCGGGCGTATTCTGGCAGTAGGCAGCGATGCTGAGATCCTCTCGCTAGCGCAGCCGGGCACAAAGCTTGAAAACTTGAATGGTGCGCTAGTTGTACCCGGCATGATTGATGCCCACATTCACTGGAAAGCCTACGCTGAATCGCTGCATATGGTGCAGTTGTTCGGAATGCGCTCTAAACAGCAAGCCTTGTCTGAAATAGCCAGTTATGCGGCTTCTCGCCCTGCTGGTGAGTGGATCACTGGCTATGGTTGGGCGCAGGATGAATGGGATGTGAAAGAATTTCCGTCCCGCCACGACCTTGACGTCATCCTTCCAGAAAATCCTGTGTTCTTGCGTTCTCGCAGCGGACATGCCGCATGGTGCAATACCCGCGCGCTGCAAATCGCCGGCGTGACTGCCGAAACTATCGCCCCCACGGGCAGCGAAGTCGTGCTGGATGCAAGCAGGCAGCCTTCCGGCATCTTGCTGGAATGGGATGCGATGCTGCTGGTGGATCGTTATATCCCCGTAGCGACCGTCGAAACCCTCGCCTCGCAAATGACCGTTGCGCAAGCGCGCGCGCTTGCGCTTGGTATCACCGCCATCCATGATTTTGACGATCAGGAATCGCTCGCCGCGCTTCAGGTGCTTCGTGAGCGTGAACAACTGGGGCTTCGCGCCGTCAAAAATATCAACAAACCCTATTTTGAAAGTCTGCTGCATCTCGGTCTGCGCCGCGGCTTTGGCGATGATTGGCTGCGTATCGGCGCGCTAAAGCTGTTTGCCGACGGCGCTATCGGCCCCCACACCGCCTACATGATCGAACCCTATCTTGGCGAACCGGACAACTACGGCATTGTCGTGGTGGATAAAGAAGAAATGCTTGAACTGGTCACCCGTGCAACGCAGGCCGGTTTCTCCTCAACTATCCATGCCATCGGGGATCGCGCCGTTCATGATGTGCTGGATGTTTACGAATCAGTACGCCGCTTTGAAGCCGAAAATAGCATTTCCCGTGCCTCGCGCCCGCATCGTGTTGAGCATGTCCAGTTGATCCACCCCTCCGACGTGAATCGCCTTGCCGAACTCGGCCTCATCGCCTCCATGCAGCCGATTCATGCCACTTCCGATTACGAAGTCGCAGATCGTGTA
>JACSRP010000138.1 GCA_014879665.1 Anaerolineae bacterium
TCGCAGCATACCGGGTGTTCGCATTTATGACTTTGTACAAAATCAGGAAATCTCGCTTCCCAGCCTTTATGGTGTGCCTGGTTTTTTGTCACCCGATGGCACACAGTTAATACTGCCTGAAGTGGCAAGAGACGAGACAGGAATGAATCCACATCTACAAATCATTGATCTCGCTACACGGCAAAGTACATCCCTCAGCACCGCCGCTGATCGCGTCAGTGAACAGATGGCTGCCTGGCGGCCAGATGGTCGAGCAATCGTCATTGCCCGTCGCAATTTGAGCAATGGCAACGGTGGTGATCAGCTTTATCTCGTGGATGCTGCCACACTTCAGACCCGCCCTCTGATAATGGATATGAACTATGTCAATGAGTTCTTCTCCTGGGATCCAGAGGGAGTGCGTATCATTATCCAGCGCTCACCACGCAATGAGTTTGAAACCTCAGCACCGGGAATTTGGATGTATAATACAGGAACAAATCAATTGTTGCTGGTCGCTGCCAATGCCTTTAATCCCCGATGGGTGCCTTAACGCAGTTTAACTGTCATCTGGCGTAGTGTAGGGACAGGAAATCCGCGCGTTCGCGGTCACCGGCAGCACGGAAGAGGAAGCCACTGCCGAATCTGAAGATGAACATACCACTCCTGAAACAGAGGTATACGATGAGGGAGAAAGCAGTGGAGTGGAGGGTTTAAACAAAACGATTCAGCCTGAAGTAATTTTTGGTCCAGCCGCAAGGACGTTCAAGCTGCGTCCAGTATTTGACGAACCCGGTCGTTATACAGCCGACCTGATCCCAGTACGACTTGGCGATTATACATTCCGCGTATTTGGCACAATTGAGTGCTTTGAGGTTGACGAAACTTTTTCCGCTTCCGACGGTCAGTTTAGCAGCGTTGCACCTATCGAAGATATCCAATTCCCCTAGAGATTACACGGTAAACCTTAATGAGCGAGAAAAGTGCTGAGTCAGTAACTCAGCACTTGCTGATTTAAACCAAACAATGTCTGTTTGCTCTCGCGTCATTATTTCGAGTGGTTGATGAGTGTACAGTGGCGGGGTGGCGGGGTACTGTGCCAAGAGAAATGCACCGAAAGACAGGCGGTATTGAAACAGGCGCGGCTGACGATCAGGCTAAGGTGAGGGGAATTGGAAATCGAGGAGAAGCTGCCACCGAGCTACTCGCCAGATCGCGCATTGAACAGCATCATGGATGTCATTCACTGATTTTATTTATAGAAAAGTACCCGCTATGGAAAAACACTATAATGGACTCTGCCCTTGCTAAATTATCTCTCTAGTTTATACTTCAATCCATATTGCATCAATTCAAATTGAAGTAAATGTGAGGTTGCTATGGCAAAGCAGCGTGTTTTGTTTATGTGTACCGGGAATTCTGCCCGTTCTCAGATGGGCGAAGCCTTCCTTCGTCACTATGCCGGGGAACGATTCGAGGTTCATAGTGCCGGACTAGAGCCGAAAGGTATTAACCCATATACCATTCGCGTTATGGATGAGGTCGGGATCGATATTCGCAATCACACCTCTGACAGTGTTCGCAAATATATGGGGTTTATGCACTTTACTTATGCCATAACCGTGTGTTCTCACGCGGATCAGAATTGTCCCCATGCGCTTTGGTCACGCGGAATGAAACTCCATTGGCCGTTTGATGATCCAGCCGCTGTCGAAGGGTCGGATGAGGAAAAGCTGGCGAAGTTCCGTGAAGTCCGGGATCAGATTGCGGCAAAAATCCAAAGTTGGGTCGCTGAATTAGAGGCCGTCTAATGGATGCTGTTCAACCGCCAGAATTCATCAAACTACTGGCAAACGATCTGCGCTGGGGTCTGCTAAAGGCGCTAACGACCAGCGATCATCAGGTCAACGAACTGGTGACGCATCTTCAGCAACCGATGAATTTGGTTTCATATCATCTGAAAAAGATGCGTGATGATATGCTGGTGACTACACGGCGCAGCGAGGCTGATGGGCGTGATGTTTACTACAGTCTTGACCTCAACCGCCTGCGTCAGATGTATTTGGAAGCAGGCATAGCGCTTCATCCAGCGATGGGGATAACCCTGCCTATGATTGATGTCTCACAATTACAATATCAACGTGTTCTATTCGTCTGCACCCATAACAGCGCCCGTTCCCAGATGGCGGAAGGACTGATGCGCCATTTGAGCCAGGGTTATGTTGATGTTCTCAGTGCAGGCAGTCAACCAACGACGGTTCATCCCGATGCCATCCGAACGATGGAGAACATTGGTATCGACATTCGCCATCAGTTATCACGTCCCTTGAGTGCCGTCGAAGGGCAGTCGTTCAATTATGTGATTACTGTCTGCGACAAAGCGCGTGAAATCTGCCCGACTTTCCCCGGTTCAGAGATGCCGCTGCACTGGAGCTTTCCCGATCCTGTTGCCATTCAAGACAATGAAGAACGCGCAGTGGTATTTGAGCAAACGGCACGGCGCTTAAAGTCCCGCATCGAATTTTTCCTTTCGACCCTTCCTACCACATCTGGCGAAAGCGAGTCCTAAATTGACATTCGTTACCCTCTTTGGCGACATTCACGGTAATCTGCCTGCGCTCGAAGCTGTCTTTCAAGATATTCAGTCGCGTGGATTGAATAACTTGTACTGCTTGGGCGATCTTGTTGGCTACGGAACATTCCCTAACGAAGTCGTCGAGTGTATCCGTGAACGTGGCATTCCAACGCTGATGGGCAATTACGATCAGGGGGTAGGGAATGACAGCGACGACTGCGGTTGTGCCTATAAAACCGATATTGATCGCAAGCGCGGCGAACTGTCCATTGCCTGGACGAACGCCCATACAACAGAGGACAACAAAGCATTCCTGAGTACCCTTCCGGCGCACATTCCCATTCAATTCGATGATTTACAGGTGCTGCTGGTGCATGGCAGCCCACGCAAAGTCAACGAGTATCTCTTTGAGGATCGTCCCGATGCTTATTTTGAACGCATTATGGATGCTGCCAAAGCCGATGTCTTGGTCTGCGGGCACACCCATTTGCCTTATCACAAGATACTGCCGAGTGGGCGGCAGATCATCAATGCAGGCAGTGTCGGTAAACCAAAGGATCACGATCCACGCGCTTGCTATGTGGGGTTGACCGCCAGCGGACGTGATTTGAAAGTGGAATTTATCCGTGTGCCCTATGACATTGAACGCACGGCGACGGCAATTGAAGCGACACCCGAATCGGGTGGAATGCCACATCCTTTTGCTCAAATGCTCCGCGATGGTGCGGGCTGAAGCGCGAAAGGGTGAACATGAATCGAGACCTGATTCGTCGCTCTAGTGCAGAATTGGTCGGCACATTCGGATTAGTAACGGCAGGCTGTGGCGCAATCATGGTGAATGCTCAGACCGAAGCATTGACCCATGTTGGCATTGCCCTGACCTTCGGCTTCATCATCACCGTGATGATTGCAGCCACCGGGCATATTTCTGGCGCGCACTTTAATCCAGCCGTCACTATCGCTTTCGCGGTGACGCGGCACTTTCCCTAGCGTGAAGTAGTTTACTATGTGGTCGCGCAAATGCTTGGGGCTTTATTTGGGGCACTTACTCTGCGCCTTTTATTGGGCGACATCGCACTGCTGGGTGCAACTGTACCATCTGGTTCAGCAGTCCAATCCTTCGGGCTTGAGGTTTTGCTCACCGCTGTCTTGATGTTTGTGATTATCTCCGTTGCAACCGATACGCGAGCCGTCGGTACACCAGCCGCCCTTGCCATTGGTTTCACCGTCGCGCTCGACGCGATGTGGGGTGGACCCATCAGCGGCGCGTCCATGAACCCGGCACGGTCATTCGGTCCAAGCCTGATTGCGGGAGTCTGGGAAAACCAGTGGATTTACTGGCTGGCTCCTATATTGGGTGCGATGATCGGCGCAGCGCTATATCAATGGCTACGTGAACCACAAAAGAAATCGCAGGAAACGCTCTGAGCCATGCGTATCAAGTGGTGGCTTCAATTCACGTAGGATACCGTTCAGAGAACTGCTCAAGCTGGCGCAGTTCTTGAGAAAGATGCAACACTTCCCGCTGAAGTGCAGCGATCCGATTCTTACTCTCACGACGCAAACGCTCATTCTCCGCTTTCAGCAGCAAGTTTTCTTTATGCAGGTGGTTTACATCCAGCTCTGGCAGGTTTACATCTGACAATGTAGCGACGGTTAATTTCTCGCTTATCCACTTCACTTCGACGGGTTGAATTGCCTCAAATAGCGCCAAGCCACGTTCTGTTAGCCCTAATGCCCGTGATTTGCCACGAGATTTGACCAGATACCCCCAGGCGATCAGTCGTTCTAGATTATAGTTGACGACGGAAGTGGACGTAATTCCTGTCGCCAAGCTGATTTCACGGATGCTGGGCGCAAACCCGTTTTCCAGGCTATGCTGGTGAACGAATCGAAGGATATGATGCTGACGTTTACTCAACATGCTCGGCAATTCTCCGCTCAATATAACAACTTTAAAACCATTATCGAAGGAAAATAAAAACAGGACAAGTGTTCTGGGTTGAAATCGCCCTACAAATTGGTATGAAGAGGGTTTGACTTTGGCGTAAAAATGCAAATGGACTCGCCGCAAAACCAGTCAAGCCTGTCAAACCAGTCAAACCGATCAGGGACGCTGACTGGTTGACCGGTTTGACCACTTTGACAGGTTATTTGGTCGTTTCGTTTTCAATCAGTGGCACATCGTAGCGCTGCATCATGTCCAGCACTTCGCGCCGCTCGATAGCGTAAAGTTTGCCACCGACGTGGTGCTTGCGCCGTGAATTGTCGATAAGCTGCAAGCGCTTCAACACATGCCCGATCCACTGAGCATTGCCCATCTCATCAGCCGATTGACCCAACAGACTGCGAATCTTCTCGCGTAAATCCGTCCCCTTCACCCAGACGATCTCATTCGCACTGCGCGTGAGCAGTTCCAGCGCCTGCAAGACGGCTTCTTCGCGTTCGCTGAGCGACTTACCTTCGCTGATCTGCTCGTCCCATTCCGCCGCATTGGAAATCGCATCCAGTAGTCCGACCGCACCACCCTGCTCTTCAAAGAGGGCTGCCAGCGCGACCAATGGCGACCACAGTTCGCCAGAGCGATTGTGGAGTTTATGCAACTCGGGTCGCTCGAAGTAGTTGCGATACACGGCTTGAAATTGGGTCAGTGCAAGTGTGTAGAGTTGGTGACGAAGAAGTGCGCCATCGAAATCCGGTGGAAATGACGGCATTTTGCGGGTGGTGCGGCGCATCGGAATGGCAATGCAGCGGCTGGCAAGAATGTCCTCCAGCCCCATGATGGCAGCGAGAATCTTGGGTGAGTACACATCGAATGCCTGTGGTTTCAGGTCATCACCTGTGACGCGAATGGCGGGCATTCCCTGCTTATAACCACTGTTGAGCAATTGACGAATCTGCTGCATTCCGGGGTCTTTCGGATTGTGGTAACGTTCTGCCTCGTCAATACCCACTGTGCAGCTTGTCTGGTGGATCAACCGAAACATACTGGGACCCGTCGGGTCAGAGGTGGTAATCATATTGAATGCCAGCGGCTGCAAGACCCGCATCACGGTGCTTTTGCCGCTGTTCTTGGGACCGTTCAATGCCAGATAGGGATAAGCGGGAAACATGGTGTAGAAGTACGTGCCGATTGCCCACAGCGCCAGCAGGCGGCTCTCGATGTCAGATCGGAAATCCACATAGGTTTTGAACAGGTCATGGATGGCAGTAAACACCGCACCGGGCTGGATGGTTTCACCTTCGAGATACCGCCGAATGTCACTATAACGCCAGCGCATCAGGAACTCGGAACCATCGGGGATGACTTTCAAGGCGACTTCCTGATCGCGGATGGTGATAATCTGTTCGTCGGACAGACGGCGCAGTTCGCGGGTGCTGGTGACGAGATAGGGCTGTGTATTCAGTTTGTTCCCTTTGGTGCGCTCAATCACCGACACCGTGACCATCGCCACCTCGCGCCGGAAACCCAGCGCCGGAGATAAAATCGGGATGCTGTCGCTTAACACTTCGGGCATATCGTCTCCTTCTGCCTGTTCTTTTTGGGATTGAGCCGCTTTGAACATCTCACTAAAAGTGCGACCTTTCACCCCGATGTTTGCCATCCGGCTCTTGAACTCCGCCAACGCAAAATCGTCCAGTCCGCTGGCACAGGTGAATAATTCGCGGATGGCATCCTGTCGTTCCAGACCTTCGAGGTTGGCAGCATGATGGACTTCAACTGCCAACCAGCTTTCCGCCTTATTGAGCAGCGCCAGCGCATCCTCAGCAGTCGCCCCTTTTTGCAGCCACTCGTTCACATCCTTTATATCGGCTGGCAGGGTTGGCAGATAGGTTTCGCCCTTCAATGTGAGGGCGAGACTGCGACTTTTGGCGCGGGCATCGTCGGTATTATCCAGCGCGACGAACAGACGAGAATGGACTTTCAACCGATTGAGCAGTTCATCCGCTGCCTGCATCCCGCCGATGGCAACGGCTGCAATACCCCATTCCGCAAAGGTGATCGCATCCGCCTGACCTTCGACAATGACAACCTGTTCTGCCTGCGAACTGTAGAGATGATTGTAGTACGGCTGACGTTCTCCAATGTTTTCGCGGGGTGGGTTGTAGTGTTTCTTGCCTTCAATGCTGCGCCCACTGAGATAGGTCAGCCGCCCTCGTTCTGTATGGATGTAGACGATCATGTTGGGCGGGAATTTCTGGATCACCGTCCGCCAGTTGTCTGACAGGTTCAAATCCGCCAGCAGTGATCGTTTATCCTGCGGCATAAACCCCAGTCGCGCCGCTCTGATAGTGTTCAACTGCCAGCCACGCTTCTCAGTCACGTAGGTGAGCGCGGCAGGGGTGTTCAACAACATTTCGTGCAACCGCTGGACAAGCTGGCGCTCCACCCATGCTGCCGACTTCTTAAAATTGGTATTTTCTTCCAGTGTGATGCCAGCCCGCTGCGCCAGATAGCGCACGACTTCCATAAACTGCGCTGCATCACGATTGTTCCACGCGCCCAGTGACAGCACATGCCTTCCTACGAAATCAAACACATCCCCCTGTTCGCTGCGTGAATTCCAGAAATAAAATCCGGTATTTGGCACAACCACCAGGCTGTCATGCTCCACACCGATAAAGCGCGAACCACTCTTTTTCAACGCGAATTTCTCCGCGACGACTTCCTCAATTGGATTACGGGAACGCAGATGCTCCAGATCAAATGTCATCTCCAAAACCTCCGGGTCATAAGCAAAGCTGAATAAAGGTCGTGTTAGAAAAACACGACGAAGCTCAAAATTCAGTTGCAGGAGTACGGAGGTTGTGATACATTGTGAGTGCCTATTTCGACAACGTATCATCCGCCTGCCGCCCACCCGCCTTGTGTGAAGTGGGCTTTTTCATTCTTTAGGGTGGGGCGCGTGTTCTGATCAATACATCTTCTCCAAAAAGGTTCACCCGGGTGAACCTTTTATTCATCTACCAGATAGCGTTCAACATCAGTCAGTAATTTCCGCAGCGCCTGAAGACGAGCGCGAGCAAGACTGGTATCGCCTTCCTGTTTAATTAGCGCACGGGCAATATCCTGTGGTGCTGCTGCTGTCGTCGTTTGAGCGGCTTTGGCAATCTTGAGAGCAGAAGCAGGTATCTTTTCCTGCTCATCATCTTCCCTTTCGTGCAAATCACCTTCGCATAACTCCTTGACCTGTTTGGCAGTTAAATTAAGATCAATGATTTGCCGAACAACTTCAGCATGATATTCAGGGGCTAAAGCCACAACCGGACGCAAGCGACGTTCATCAAGGTTATGGCGATCTGCTAATTCCATCGCTTCATCAGAGAGGCGCAGCAAGTTTTTGATGTAGCTGAAATACCCCTTTTTCACACCTCCCATTGCGCTTAGGATTGCTTCGGTATATTCCCGTTTGCCACGCAGGTCAATGTCAAGTGCCTGACGGTAGAAATCATTGGGAACAGCATTTTCAGGGATTTGGTAGCCATGCACGGTCAACAGCAGTAGAGCAGCCTGCCGTGCCATCGCTATTGCCGATAAGCCGCTGCGGGCGGTGTTCTCTTTTGCCTGTCGAAACACCGATGAACGTTCTGTCGGGATGATAATGCAGGGGATCATGCCATCGCTGTTGTAACCAGCGATAAAATCGCGCAGCAGCCAGGTCGCCCAGTAGCGTCGTTCACCCGTTTCAATCCGAAACTGCTGAGTCACGCCCTGCGAGACATCCACAACTGTCAAGGGATTGACCTGCCCATCGTCGCGGATAGTGATGGCAAGGTTGACCAGATCATGCAGTAGTTGTTCTTCGGGTGAGAGATGAACGGATGAGTCTTCATCACTCTCATCATCCGGGTTCGGCAGCAGTTCCAGTACATTGTTGAAAGGTCGCCCTCGCTGACGGGCGGCGACTTGTACCAGTTGAACCAGTTCTTTCAACGCCTGAGTGGGTGTCAGACGATTGCTGTGGAAAGCGAAGTGCAGTTGTTCTGGTAGCACCCGGCGCGGCTGCACTGGATCAGGACGCACCATTTCCAGCAGGAGGCGCTCTACACGGATACTGTTGTCCTCGAACTGCTGCGGATTGCCCATCAGTAGTTCTTCCGTGACACTACCAAGCAGATCGTCAATCCGATGGGTCTGGTTCTTCGGTGGCATTACGCACCCCCTTTGGCGATGCGCTGCACCAGCTTGCCCACAAACTGTGCGTAAGCCTTACTCGCTGAGGCTTTCGGATCGTAGTTGAAGATGCTCTGGTGATTTTGATGGGCGTAGGACACCGCTTCATTGGCAGGGACGACCCCAAGCAGCAGCTTTCCTAGAACACTATGTCCTTTGAGTTCATCCAAAAGATGATTGTGTCCCCGGATGCGGGTGTTCATCTTCGTGACCAGAATGCCACTGACACGCAGGTTTGGCTGCCGCCAGCCCTCACGGATGTCATTGATTTTCCCGATGACGCTCATCAAGCCAACGGTTTCCAGATAGCGCGGTTCCACTGGCACAATCGCGTCCGTTGCCGCGATCAAGCCCATCTCCGTCATGAGCGAAAACGACGGGCGGGTGTCGATGACGACGGCAGCGTAACGATTGATGATACGGCTCAAGGGATCAGCGAGACGATAGGGTGCGCCCGCAATCCCCATCAGTTCACGTTCTGCGCCTTCCAGCATGGGAGAGGCGGGCAGCACATGCAGGTCGGCATCCCACGTCGATTGCACAATGCAGTTGAGTAGGGTCTGTGCGGCATTCTGACGATCTGCCATGAGTACGGTGTACAGACTATCGTCAGCGCCATAGTCTTTTGTCCCTGTCGTGACGAGGGTGGCATGTGCCTGACTGTCCGTATCAATGAGCAGCACGCGAGCATTGGGAGCGCCAGCACGTCGCAGCATTCCTGCGATGCCCAGTGCGGTGTTGGTGGCGGATGTCGATTTCCCGACACCCCCTTTGTGATTGGTGAAAACGAAAACGCGAGTCATTGCAACTTCCTCTCAATTCAACAAACCGGATAGAAATCGCTGTGCTTGCAAAGACTTCGCGGAAGCGTGTTAGACTGTCCTACGGGAGTCTTGCTGGCGAGAGCAGCGAGCCTTCAAGGTGGTTGGGGGAGACGAAACCTCTCCCCAATCACCGCAAAGCCAAAACCTTTTCCGGATCTGTGAAGCGCGCTATACTTGCGCGTTGAGGAAACGCAATCTGTTGTAGAAATTCAGGGGTGGTATAGCTTGTGGGTTGTTCGCCTAAACTCTTGTCCTTCCCGCAGCACAAAAGCGTCTCTGAGTTTCAGAAACGCTTTTGTTTTTTCAAGTGAGATTTGCCTCAAATCGCATCCCCGCAACGAATTCGTTTTTGCCGCCCTGCGCCGGATGCCTCACTTTCACGCAGGGCACGCCCATCTCTGTGAGCAGCCCGTAACCAACATTACCCACTGCGATTACCTTCTCCGGCTTAAAAATATCTAGCAATTCACGCACAAATGGCTTGCCCTGCTTCACCTCATGTGTGCGCGGCTTGCGATTAGACAGCGGATTTCCCAATTGGCACGGGTGAAATGGAAATGCGCCCCACACCAGCGGCACAATCCCTAATTCTGGCAATAGAGTCCATAAAATCGTCGCCGTTTGTTCGCTCTGAATCGCCTCAAAGCCCGGCTCAGGCACATCCTGATAGCCCCGCATAAGGCCAAACATCTCCAATTCAGGCACGCCCTCGCGTAATTGGCGGCGGCCCGTCATCGGCAGTCCCGTCAAACGCATGCCCCGGTAGCCCGGCGCTTCGCCAAGCAGCATCCATTTTGTTCCCCGCGAATACAGCGTTTGCAGGTATCGCAGCAAATTCGCCCGGCGAATCGCGTTATATGAATTGTCACCCGCGCCAAACTGGTTATAGGCATCCGGCGCAGTTGGTTCAAGCGAAAGCCGCTCAATCAGTGTAAAAAAGTTATACATAATGGGCTTTATCCTATGTCTTTTCCGGAAATTCGTCAGCGCGAAAATAGATTCAGTGTATGCTGAAGTCCTGTATCAAAGATTTATATATACAAACATAATTTATAGGAGTAAGTCCATGAAACCCCCATCTCGCTTGACTCGCTTTTTAACGTTTATTTTCGTGATGGTTGCCATGCTGCTTGTGGCAATCCCGGCTTTCGCAGCCCCCGGCGGAACGTTGGCCAGCTTTAGCCTTAATGAAGCCGGATGCTATGTTGACATTACCGCCCAAGTGCAGGATGCCGGCTTTTACGCCATCAATATGTGGGATGATGGTAATTTCCGTGCCGGTTATGGTCAGGACGTGCCCGCTGGCGGCACTTTCACCGTGCGCTTCACTATCGGCGGCGTAATCTTGCAGGGCGCTGCCGGCATCGGCGTTTATCTTGAAGACGCCGTTGGCTTCGCTAGCACGCAAACCTTTGATTCTGATGGAAGTGCGCAGCTCTGGTCAGATACTGTGGGCACCAACTGCGCGAACGCTGGTTTTACCTTTGGCGCAGCCCCTGTAAATGCGCCCGGTTCAGTATGCGCCTATCCGCTTGCCGAAGGCACGCTCATTTACAGTGTGCCAGACGGCGCTAGAGCATACTATGACGACGATCCGAATACCTACACCGGCTTTGACCTGCCCCCCGGCACATGGTACATCACAGAATTTGGCGAATCATTTGCCAAAGTGTGGATCGCCTGCAACGGCCAGCCAGTCTACATCCCCATCGAGAATGTCATTCGCTAACTATCAGTAAATCTTGCCGGGAGGGTGAGCTATCCTCACCCTCTCCCCCTATTTAGTGCAATCACCCGCCAGCCCCCGCCACATCTACGCCGGGCAAGTTGGCGCTTCGTCTTCAATCTCGTATTGCTCACGTTCATCTACATTGAAATCGCGCAGCAGTCGGGAGCATAATGCGTCAATTGTGCCTTGCACACCGGTCCTCAGAAAATAAATCTTACCGTCGTTGCCTAACACCGCCAGCGTCTCATCATCGGCAAGAAAATCAATCTGATAAGGGTCGAACGGAAGCGTAATCCGGCGTATTTCCTGCCCGCTGGCAAGCTCCCAGAAACGTATCGTGTTATCTGTGCTGCTGGTCACAATAAGCTGTCCCTCACGAGAAAAGGCGGCGGCGCTAACGAAATTACGATGGCCGGCGAATTGATGGATCAGTTCGCCCGTGCTCAATTCATGCAGATCGCTGTAGACGTTGCCGCCTGTAAACACGTAGCGCCCATCCCGGGAAAAAATATTGAAATCGCCAGCACTTAAATTATTCACACCATGAAATTGGAATAGTTCATCACCGGTAGACGCATCGAGAACTCTGAAAATACGATCAGTGTTCATTTGCGATAGAATGTAGCGTCCATCAGGCGACATCACCGCAGCCGTTACGCCGGCGGCTGTCGCATAGCGACGAATCTCCTCTCCGCTGATAAGACTCCAGACCACAATATCTCCGGGTGAACCGATGGCATTGCCATAACTGGCAATCAAGTAGTCTAAGGTCACATCAAGCCAGTTGATACTCGAATCTAGTCCCCGCCCGCCCGTCAGCTCCGGCAGCTCAAAACGCAGCGATCCGTCGTTTACGTTCCAAACGCGAACCATATCCGACATCGTGACAAGCGCATCGCCGTATTCCGTGAATTCGGCAAACAGAATCGGATCGATTCCAGCTTGCAGGGTGTATAGCAAATCGCCAGCATTCAAGTCCCACAGCAGAGTCGTGCCGTCTGATCGAATGGCTGCCATAAGTCTGCCGTCGGGGGAAAGACGCAGATAACTAATGTCATAATTTTCGGCATCAAAACTTGTCAAACGACTAGATGGTGCCAATTCCCACAGCAGGGCAATTTGATCGAAGCCACCGCTTAATAGAAAGCGACCATCTGGCGAAAAATCTACGAAGCGAATACCCAGGGTATGACCGCGAAAAAGATGCCGCTGCTGCCCTGTTTGTACATCCCAAACATACACATCGTTACTGCCGTCTCCCGCCGCGATCAACTGGCCATCCGGCGAAAAGGCTATGGAAATAATCTCCTCCTCACCCGGTAAGCTGTACAGAAATTCTCGCGTTGTCAAATCCCAGATATCAAGCGCGGCGCCCTCTCCGTTAACGGCAAAATAGCGATTATCCTGTGAGAACGCAAAATTCTCAAAAGTGCTAGTCACGGAGATGCTTAATATTTCCTCACCTGTCTCAACGTCACGAATAGCGAGCTGCTCGCCATCCAGCGGCACGTCAACGAAATAGCTTCCATCTGGCGAATAGCCAGTAGTTTCTGGTCGGCGCCACCTCTGCGAACCGGGAATAGTATGCAGCACCTCGCCCGTCTCCAAATCAATCATGACGCTGCTCAAAGTGTCTTCCGAAAAGAGGAAGATTCGTTCACCGTCTAACGAGAAAGCTGCACCATTGCCTTCCGTAAAGCGTCGAATCTCTTCTCCGCTCTCTATATCCCACAAACGAACCGTATGGTCATTACGACTGCCAGTCAGCACGGTGCGGCCATCCGGCGAAAAAACGGCGGAGTTGATATCCTGCATATCGCCGGAAAACTGTTGTAATTCCTGTCCGGTTGCCACATCCCACAGGCGCACGGTGCTGTCGCCGCTGCCGGTCAGCACCGTGCGGCCATCCGGCGAATAATCAACAGCTTTAACGCGATCCGTGTGCCCCACGAAAGCCTGCACCGGATACGCTTGCAACGCTGCGGCGATCAACGCTTCATCGCCCTGTGAGGTGTATTGGATATTAAGAGATCGGATAGCCAGCAAGGCGGCGGCGGCGGCGCTGCCATTTTCCAGTAGCAGGCCATTTGCTTCGGCAGCCAACCGCTGCGCTTCCGCCCGTTGATAATTAGCCTGTGCCAGTTCCGCATTTGCTTCGGCACGTTCGCTCTCAGTCACCGCCGCGCCGGTCAGGCCAAAAGCGCCCAGTGTCGCCAGCAGCAGGATAACCACCAGCACGCGCAAGATATTCTGCGAACGACGTTCAAGCTGCTGCTCATGCGCCTTATGCTCCTGTTCCAGCCGATCTCGCCGTCCTCGTTCGGCAAAGCTGGCATCTAGAAAACTGCGTTCTTCAGAGGTTAGCGCGAGGGTTGTCTCTGCTGCCCATACCTCAAACTGAGTCAGTCGTGACCCCGAAGCGAGAAAGCTAACATCGCCCTCAGCATTCCATTCGGCAGCAGTTTGCGCCAGCCTGTGCTGAATACGGATGTCTTCGCGACTGTGCAGCAGCCATTCGCGCAGCCTTGCCCATTCGCGGATGACTGCCTCATGCGCAATCTCGGCAGTTGACCCCCTAGTCACAAGGTCATGGTCAAGCGTGAGCAGCCTATAATTGGCATAAGCGTTAATCACGTCTTCCATTCGGCCTTCGGCATCCAGCTCGATCAGCTCCGCTAGCGGCGTCCGCCGTCGGGTATCTTCCGTACCTTCACCCGGCGTGATCAATCGCAGGAACAACTGCCGCGCCAATTCTTGAGAATGATTATCAAAGCTATGATAAATATGATCAGCGCGTTTCCCCAATGCTCCGGAAACACCGCCAATCGCCCTGTAGCCTTCTAAGGTCAGCATCATGCCTTCGCGGTGTTCGAAAAGCTCGGTCAGCGCATATTCCAGCAGCGGCAGGGTTCCAGGCTGCTCGCCCACATCATTAATAATCGTCGCCACCAGCCCTGCCTCCAATCGCATGCCGCTGCGTTCGACTGGAGCAGCGATCACCTGCTCGATCTCACGCGCCATCAGCGGTACGATCACTTCAGAATTGGTTCTGACCAATTCCGCCAGTCGCGGGTACATCAGTGGGCGATCATAGAAATCGGCGCGCAGCGTAACGATCACACGCACACGGCTGCGCAGGTCGGTGACTGCCGAAAGCAAATTATCAATGAAATGAACGCGCACAGCTTCATCTTCAACCAGCGTGAAAACTTCCTCGAACTGGTCAATGACCAGAATAAGTTCAGTTTTAGAGTCGGCAGGCAGCAGGCGCTTGGTGGCACGCACCAGCCCACGCCGATCCTCGCTTAGCTGTGCGAGCAAATCAGGCAGCGGATTCACCGAAACCCGCAGCAGCGCCGCCTCCAGTTCCTCCATCGGATACGCGCCTGGCAGGAAATCTGCAATGAATGGGCATGGCGATGAGGCCAGCGCCCCCTTACGCAGCGCCGGTATCAGCCCCGCCCGCACGATGCTCGATTTGCCGCTGCCACTGGGGCCAACCACCACCAGAAATCGCGCTGCATCGCCGTTCTCCGACAGGCGCGATAGCAGTCTTTCGGTAAGCGAAGCGCGGCCGAAAAACTCTCCAGTATCTGATTCCTGGAATGCCCGCAGTCCCTTATACGGATTTTCAGGTTCGCTTCCTAATAAATAGAGTTCTGTTAGTGCAGTCACAGATTCATCTGGCGCAGGCTGAACGCGGGCGAGTGCGCTGCTCAGTTCATGCAATTTCAGATTCAGCGCTCGCTCAACCGCCTGCTGCCGGCTGTTCACATCCAACTTGCTATAGATTTGTTTAACATACCAGCGAACCGTCCCCAGGGTTAGAAACAAGCGTTCAGCAATAACGCCCACCGGGAGATCGTCAATCATCAGTTTCAGAACTTCGAGTTCCCGTCCTGTCAATGGATCCGCCAGCGGCTGCGCAGAGACATTGGGCAGCACCAACGGAATTGCAGCGCGAAACGCCGCTGCAAATCGAAGCGCCGTAGGATAGCGATGCGACGGGTCCTTGGCTGTCGCCGTTTGCAGCACTTCATCGACCGCCGCCGGTATCATTCGCTTACCCACGCTGACCATCGGAAGCGGGGTTGTAAGATGCTTTTGCATATATTCAGCGGGGGTTGTCGCTTCTGGAAAAGCCTTTACGCCGGTCACCAGTTCATAAATCACGTAGCCGAGGCTGTAAATATCCGTGCGGCTGGTCACCAGTTCACTACGAATCTGCTCGGGCGACCAATAGGCGGGCGAGTCTGTAAGCGTGTCAAAATTATCCGGAGGAGAGTCCCGTAGATGCATGTCTTTGGCAATTCCGAAATCAGCCAGATATGCGTTTTCGTCCTCGTCCAACAGAATGTTATCTGGCTTAATATCGCGATGAACAATGCTATCACGGTGTGCAATCGAAAGCGCCGATGCCATCTGATCCAGAAGCCGTGCAATCGCAACAAGCTTCCACGGGCCGCCTTCCACTGAGCGCCGGAGATTGCCAGGCAGCCAGCGCATAACCAGATACGCCCCCTCCGGATCGCGCCAGTAGTCGTATAGTGGAACAATATGCGGGTGTTCAAGCCGCGCAATCACTTGCGCTTCCACTTCGAACCGACGGACGAAATCAGGCCGGTTCGAGAATTGCGGCAGAATCATCTTGACGGCGACCTCTCGACCGATGGATGTCTGATAAGCTCGGTACACCGCACCAAAGCCGCCCGCGCCAATCTGCTGCCTGAATTCATATCCCTTCAGCACGACACCATCGAGTCTGTTCATCGAAGCCTCGGAATGCGTCAATTAGACGATGCCTTCATTCTAGGCGCATTTTTCACCTCACAATGCGATTCCCCCAAGTTTTCCCCCAAGCCCTGTAGGGCGCAGTCCCCCAAAACATTTTATATGGTGGTCACGTCGGCCAATGGAATTAGGAACAAAGCCATGTATCCCAACCATAATAACCACTTAGCCGCCCACCAACTCCGTCAAGCGGAACTCGAACGCGCCGCCCGCCATGAACATCTCATTCAGCTAGTCCAGGAGCACCGTCCTAAGATGCGGCATCAATATCTGTCCAGATTGCTTGCGCTGATTCATTCCCTAACCCGCTAGGGGCACTATCATGAACATCAAAGCAAGGGTGTTTCCAGTAGTATTTTGGAGTCAGCAGCGCGCACAAGATTCAGCGAGCCAGCAAGTGTGGTTTCTGAATGCAGTTTTTGCGTGTGCTGCCGTCTGCATGATCATGATTCTGGGCGCAGTTGCGCTGAGAAACATTGAGTCCCGGCCTAACCTGCTTTCAGCCCTGTCCAGCTTTGCTTCCGATCAGTCAGCTATTGCGGCATTAGTAGACGGTCTGCGCTGCGACATTACCGAAATAAGCATGGGAAATTCTCTCATTTGCATCAGTAGCACCTTAGAAGATGATATCGTCTACATCGAAATGATAATCTCCGCCGGTGTTGTAACACGTGCGATCATCACTCCCCACCGCAGCACACTGCTGGCAGGCGATCTTGTTCTATTACTGGAAGAAATTCCTGCCAGGGGAGTCTCAGAAGCGCGATTGCGACTCGGTGAATATCAAGTAGTTGCACGGCTTGAATATTGGACAGGGGCTTCTTACTATCACCGTCCCGTTCGCCAACTGGTATTTATTCGAACAAATATTGCCTGAGCCAGCTATCCTCACCCTCTCCCCCTATTTAGTGCAATCATCCGCCAGCCCCCGCCACATCTACGCCGGGCACACTGGCGCATCATCTGTAATGCCGTATTGAACGCGCTGAACGTCCGATAAATCCAGAATCTCATTTGAACACAGTGAGGCGATCACCTCGCCAAGGTCAGCTCGCCATATATACGCGCGATCCTCAAGATTGCTGCCCGTCACAACGTATTCCCCGTCCGGTGAAAATTCCGCCCAGTAAAGCTGCTTGTCGCTGCCGTTATCCAACACCCGGATCAGGCTGCCCGTCGCAACATCCCAGATTCGCGCGGTACCATCCCAACTCGCCGTCACAAGCTGCGTGCCATCCGGCGAAAAATTTGTAATCCAGATGATATCCGTATGCCCTGTTAGGCGATGTAATTCTTCACCCGTCTCCGCATCAAGAATATGGGCGAAACCTTCTAAATCTCCGGACGCAATCAGGCTCCCATCTGGCGAAAACACCGTATAGGCGCTGGGGGTACTCTCAAAAACATGCAGCGCCTCGCCTGTCTCAGTATCCCACACGCGAATCGTGTTATCGGTTCCCGAAGTCACCAAACGCTGACCATCCGGTGAGAATACAGCGCTCGAAATCACACCAGTGTGTCCCGTCAGAACGTGTAGCTGTTCGCCCGTTTCCACATCCCAGATACGCGCGATCTGGTCAAAACTACCTGTCGCAATTAGAGAGCCATCCGGTGAAAAATCAATGAAATTGGCGACCGTTCCCAACCCCTCGAATTCCCGGATCATCTCGCCCGTATCAGCATCAATTAAATAGAGCGAAAAATCAGGATTTCTTGTTTCTTCAATAGAGATCGCCAGATAGCGTCCATCCGGGGATACATCCAGCGTGCGAATATACTGCTCATACTCCATCATCAAACCCAGTGTGCCTTCAGATAGGCTCCAACGCGAGTACGTATTTCCAAAACCGCCAATATAAATACTCTCGCCATCAGGGGAAAATCGGGGGAAATAAGTGCCATCGTATTCGCCAGTAATAATTTCGCGAGGCTCTCCCGATGTCGTCATATCCCACACGGCGGCGCTGTTCCAGATATTGGTGACCAGTGAAGCGCCGTCAGGAGAAATATCCAGCGACATAATCCGATTCGCCGAGCCGGTATAACGCCTGATTTCATGCCCTGTAGCCAATTCCCAGGCAATTGTAGTGCCCTCATCATCACCTGTTACCACTATTTCGCGCTCAGGGTCGTAATCTGCGGCGTAGATTCCGCTGCTATGACCCGCGAACTGAGAAATGAGTGTGCAGGTTTCCATATCCCACACGTAGGCTGTGAACTCATCTGTTGTTGTTAGAACGCCGATAGGCAGTCCCTGAGTCCACCGGAGCAAGCTCCACTGTGGGCCATCCGCGGCAGAATCCAGCAAAACACAGGTCGTCTCTCCAGTTTCCGAATCGACGAAGTAAATGCGGGTATAGTCAGCGTCGGTCATGAGGTATTGCAAACGGCCATCAGGGGCGAAGAAGAGATCTATAAGAAGATCGCCCGAGTCATCTATCTGGCTTGGAATTGATTCCAATCGCCTGCCAGAGTCCACCTCCCAGAATTGAATCCCGTCCGCTTTGTATACGATGATCTGCAAGCCATCAGTGGTAAACTCAGCATAGTCCACCCTACCATCATCAACAAAAGTCTGCATCAGTTCTCCGGTTGCGACGTCCCACAACCGGATACCGGAGTCAAAGTCACCAGTCGTGACCATTTGCGTGCCGTCAGGAGAAAAAGCGATACTATCGACGATACCATTCTCCGGCAAAAAGCGAAGTTGCTCGCCAGTTTCAGCATCATAGAGCCACGTTCCCCCTTCGCTTGAGGTTGCGATCAACGTTCCATCGGGTGAGTAACTAGTAAAGTAAATCTCAAATTGATGTCCGGTCAGTTCCTGCCGCATCACCCCTTGATGACTTGCTCGCGTCAAGGCAGCATCCGCGCCCGGTGTGTAGCCATATTTAAGGCTGCGCAGCGCCAGCGCCATGCCCACATTACCGCTGGCGCCGTTGTCCATCGCCTGTTCAGCCTCAAGATATAGACGCTGCTGATCCGCGCGCGCAAAATTGGCTTCGGCACGTTCTCGTTCCCCAATAGCCGCGCTGGTCAAACTCACCGCAATGACCAATGCAATTGCCATCGCCGCGGCAAGGGCGCGTAAAACGTTGCGCGAGCGTTTTTCCAGTCTCAGTTCTCGCCCAACGCGCTCCGCTTCCATCTCTTGCTCATGCTGATAATGGGCAAGGCTAACATTCAAGAATTCCCGCTCCTGCGTTGCTAGTAAAATCTTTGTCCCTGAAAACCACGCCTCAAATTGCATCAGTTGGGCGCCCCGCGCCAGAAAACTGATCTCTCTTTCAGAGTGCTGCCATTCATCGGCCATATATGCCAACCGGCGCTGCATTCGGATATCATCCCGGTTGCTTAGAACCCATTCACGCAATCTACTCCACTCACGAATCAGCGCCTCATGGGCAATTTCAACGGTCGGGCCTCGCGTGACCGGATCACGATCCAGCGTCAGTAGCCGGTATTCAGCATAGACGTTAATGATTTCTTCGGCTCTGCCGGAATCTTCCAGCGCCGTTAACTCGGTCAGAAGGACGCGCCGCCGGGTATCTTCAACGCCCTCCCCCAACGTAATCAGACGCAGAAATAGCTGTTGTATTAAATCCTGCTGCCGGTTATCAAAACCACCATAAATATGGTCAGCCCGGGCTGCCAGCGCGCCCGCCACCCCTCCCGAAGCCTTATAGCCCGCTGCTGTCAGCATCAAGCCGTCACGTTGTTCAAAAAGCTCCGTTAGCGCATATTCCAACAGTGGCAAAGATCCCGGTTGATCGTCCACGTCATCAATGATCGTCGCCGCAAGCCCTGCTTCTAGCCACATACCCAGCCGTTCCACCGGTGCGACTATCGCCTGTTCCAGTTCCCGCGCCGTAAGCGGAAGCACCAGCTCCGAATTCGTTCTGACCAATTCTGCTAGGCGCGGATACATCAACGGGCGGTCATAAAAATCGGCGCGCAGCGTAACAACAACCCAGATACGACTGCGCGCATCTGTGATCGCCGAAAGCAGTAAATCAATAAAATGTGAGCGCAAAGACTCATCTTCAACCAGCGTAAATAATTCTTCAAACTGATCGATAAATAAAAATAATTCTGTTTTGGGATCGGGCGGCAGCAAGCGTTTGGCAGCCCGTGCCAGCCCGCGCCGATCTTCGCTCAACTGCGCGAACAAATCAGGCAGTGCATTCACAGAAACCCGCAGCAGCGCCGCTTCCAATTCTTCAATCGGGAAAGCGCCAGGCAAAAATTCGGCAATAAATGGCGTAGGCGATGCCAGTAAACCGCCGCCGCGCAGCGCAGGAATTAGCCCGGCCCGCACCACGCTGGATTTACCACTACCGCTTGGGCCAACAACAACCAGTAATCGTGACGATTCGCCAATTTCGGATAGCCGGGAAAGCAATTTTTCCGTTAACGCCGCGCGGCCAAAGAAGTCTTTCGCATCTGCTTCCTGAAATGCATGCAGCCCCTTAAATGGGTTTTCCTGTTCAATGTGTTGGCCCCCTATCGCTGTCAGAGGGGTTACAGCTTCCGCCGCCACTACCTGCACTCTGGAGGCCGCGCTGGTCGGATGGTTTAGCTTCAGGCTCAATGCCCGCTCAACTGCCTGCTGGCGGCTGTTTACATCAAGCTTGCGATAAATTTGACGGTAATACCAGCGCACGGTTTCTGAGGTCAGCACCAAACGTTCGGTAATTTCTCTGGTCGAAACATCGTTAATCATCAAATTCAAAACTTCAAGCTCACGCCCCGTCAGCGGTTCGGGCAACGGTTGCCATGATGTAGACGGAAGGATCGCAGGAATTGCGGCGCGAAATGCAGCGGCAAGCCGGGCTGGCGTCGGGTAGCGGTTGGATGCTTCTTTCGCAGTTGCCGTCTGTAATACTTCATCCACAGCCGCCGGGATGTTTCGCTTTCCAGAGCTAACCGTTGGCAGCGGTATAGGGAGATGCTTCTGCGCATGCTCTGATTGCGTGGTTACGTCGCTGACCAGCGATTCACCGGAAATTAACTCGTAAATGACACAGCCAAGACTATAGATATCAGTGCGGTTAGTCACCTGTTCGCCACGAATCTGTTCCGGCGACCAATATTCAGGTGAATCCTGAGTTCCTCCGTCTTCATCGGAAACCCCCCGAAGGAAAACGTTGCGCGCAATTCCAAAGTCAGACAGATAAGCGTTTCGATCTTCGTCCAGAAGAATATTTCGAGGGTGAATATCCCTGTGAACGATGCCTTCACGGTGTACGAGCACCAGCGCCGAAGCAATTTGATCCAGCAAACGGGCAACATCCGTTAGTTTCCACGTATCCCGCTTCACCGACTCGCGCAAGTTGCTGCGCAGCAAGCGCATGCTCAAATACGCGCCAGCTGGATCCCGCCAGTAGTCATAAAGAGGCACGATATGCGGATGTTCCAGCCGCGCAACCACCCGCGCCTCAACTTCAAATTGACGAATGAAATCAGGGTGATTCGCATATTTAGGCAGAATCATCTTGATCGCAACTTCTCTGCCTATCGCCGTTTGGTGGGCGCGGTACACCGCCCCAAAGCCGCCCGTGCCAATACGTTCCCGAAACTCATACCCTTTGAGTATCATTCCATGCAGTTCGTGAGCGTCCATGAATGCCCCCCAAACTTCAATGTAATATGTCAAACCCGCTTACATTCTACAGTGAATTTATCCCCCAATATTAGAATCCCCCCAATTTCCCCCCCATCATGGGTGGAGACATTCCCCCAATCCTATTCGTAAAGTAGTGTCATCGGTCGCACCTAATACGGAGCGCAATCATGTACACCGGACACGATCACTACCGCATTAATCAGCTTCGCCGTGAAGACATCATCCGCGCCGCTCGCCGCGAACATCTGCTTCGGCAGGCTCAAGAAAAGAGTCCTAAGACCCATTACGCATATCTGGCTGCGCTGCTTGCGTTACTCAACTCAGTCATCCGCTAGGGCTTCCCAGAAGCGCCTAAGCCGAAAGAGGACACGATGACCCGATTTTTTAAGCTCATTAGCATTGCCCTTTTGATCGCAGTGGTAATATGCGCAGCTCTTCCCATCAACGCACAAACGTTTGATACGGCAGATCCGGGCAGCGGCTCTTCAAATCCGGCATACGTGCATTTTGGCGTTGGCTACTACTATCAATTACGAGAGAATCACCAACGGGCAATCGAAGAGTTTACTGAGGCCATTCTGCTGCTGCCTGAATTGGGAAATTTCTATACGGCCCGCGGTGATAGCTATGCCGCCATCGGGGAATACGATCTGGCTATCCTTGATTACAACATAGCTATCGAAATTTACCCGGATTTTGTGAGCGCGCTCTATACGCGGGGACGGGCCTACCATGCCATCGGCGAAATCGAGCTTGCCATTGCAGATTATGAAGAGGCGATCGGGCAGTGGCCGGAATACGCGCTGCCCTACTGGGGGCTGGGTGACATTTATTTTGAGCAAACAGATCTCGTTTCAGCCCTTGATAACTATGAAATCTACCTTGAATATGTAGGCCAGTATCCAACCGAAGCCGTTGCCGATATCACCGTTCTGGCTCGAACTCAGCAGCTGCGCGAAGACATCCTCACGCCTCTCACCTAAACCTTATAAATTTTATCCGCCGGTGCGCTGGTCTTTACGTACAGCACACCGGCAAATCATGCTATCATCATGCTAAAGCGATGCCAGCAGTTTTCAGGTGAAGGGTAAGCGATGTCTGCAAATATCGAAGCGATGGTGCGCGAAGGAATTGCCGCAGTTAAAGCTGGCAATAAAGATGATGGGCGTGTTCTGCTCAATAAAGCCGTCGAGCTTGATCCTTATAATGAAGAAGGCTGGTTATGGCTAAGTGGCGTCGTTGACGGGCAAGACGATCAGCGAACATGCCTTGAAAATGTGCTGGCTATTAACCCCGCCAATGAAAAAGCGCGTAAAGGGCTGGATTTTCTCAGCGGGAAACCGTCAGCGCCCTCGTTACCCCCAACGCCGCCCACCGAACCCCCGGCAACGCCAGCAGCGAGCGTAACCAGTGTTGAATGGGATTTCGGCGCGACAGAAACAAGCAGCGCAAGTTCTTCGCGCAGCGCACCCGAACCTTCCGCTCAGGATTATGACGACTGGGTTAGCGGCCTCGGACTAAAAACTGACACAGACGACTCAAATGCTGAAGCGACGGCGGCCTCCCCATTCGTTGGCTTCGATGATGACTTTTTCAGCGCCGGCCCTTTCGATGACGGCGAAGAGGCTGCCCCGCAGGAAGAACGCAGTAATATTCGCGCCGCCGCGCCGTCACCCACGCCCCAAAGCATCACCTACACCCCACCGCCGGACGACTTTGGCGAGGCATTTCCCGGCCTACCACCGGAACCTGAGGTTGCCCCCACGCCCAAAGGCGGAAAGAAACGCGGTAGCAAGCTGGCAGACGATGGTTTGGGCGTACCGATTGCGGCAGCAGCCAGCGCGGCAATCCCCGTGCCTCTGGAAACTGAAGACGATTTTGATGATTTCGGCGTCGCCGCAGAAATTTTCCCGACTATTCCTAAAACCATTACGGCAACGCGCATTCCCGGCACTAACGAGAGTCCGCCTTATCTGCTGGTATTAATCTCTTTGCTCTTAATTGCCCTGAATGTTGGCGTAGCCATTATGCTGGCTATGAAATTGCTCGCACCCGGATAAAATATACGCAGAAACCTCCCTAGACAGGGCAGAGCCTCTTTGCTACAATGCATGTTCTAATGGTTAACGAATAATGTCGCGCAAAACCGCGCGCTGTGATCTAGACAGAGAGAAAAATGGCGAATCACAAGTCTGCAATCAAGCGCATCCGCCAATCGGAGAAGCGCCGCGTTTATAACCGCAACTACCGCACACGTACACGTACCTATGTAAAGCGTGCCCGTATTTCTCAGGAAAATACCGATCTTCAGGCTGCCACCGAAGCGACTCGCGCCGCTGTCATCGAACTGGACAAGGCCGCCAGCAAGGGCGTTATTCACCCCCGAAACGCTGCGCGCCGCAAAAGCCGCCTGATGAAACAACTGGCTGCAATGCAGGCCTAGTTATACCAGTTTTCAGAAAATCCGAACTTTCAAAAGCCATCACATCTTACGTGCATGGCTTTTTGTGTTCGTACACTCAAGTATATGTGCTGAGAAATGCGTAAAAAGTGCTGATCTAGCAGCTACTTTGGGGGAATTTCAAACTTATAGCCAATGCCGCGAATCGTTTTCAGATAGACCGGCTTGGCAGGGTTGGTTTCAATCGCGCTGCGAAACCAGCGAATGTGTACATCCAGCGTCCGCGTATCACCCATATAATTAGTCTGCCATACCTGCTCCATCAGCCGTCCCCGATCAATGACCTCGCCCGGGTTACGAAAAAACATCTCAACCAGCTGTGCCAATTTAGGGGTTAACGGCGTGTCCTGTCCATTCGTTGTTAGCAGTCGCCGTGAAACATTCAAGATAAACGGGCCATGGCTCAAGGTCTGATCCGGCTTGCCGTCTGGCGATTTAGTTCTCGAAATCAGCCGATCAACCGCATTATTCAGCTTTCGGGTCGTAAAAGGGGGGCTTAATACAATATCGGCAGGCCCATCTATGCTGCCCTGCCGCAAATGGATGACCGGGGTTTCCGGCAAATCATGTTTTAACTGCCGAGCAATTCTATCGCCGGGGGTGTTCATCGAAATCGCATCAATCACGATCAGGTCAGCCTTTGAAACAGCAAACGCGGTAACAGCCTGCTTGCCGCTGAGTACCATTCTTACGTCATATCGCTTCTTTAACGCATCAGCAAATGAGGGATGCCCTGCGCGATGACGCTCTACCAGCAAAATGCTAGGCCGGGCCATATCAATACGAACATTCTTTGTGCGCACTTCCGAATGAAGAAACAGATTATACTCTGCTACCTCTCAGTCACAAAGACCGATCACTGCACTTTTTACATTTATTGCGTTAAGCTAGGCGAAGTTCAGGCTAAAAAACAGGATTTATACACGAAGTGGCTGCACAAAATGGTTCTCAAACTTCTCGCTACTCATTAAATCAGGGTGAACTTACTCAACTTGCCCGATGGACACTTGAACAGGGCTTAGCCATCCAGCAAATTCCCGCGCCCACTTTTGACGAAGCTGCCAGAGCCGCATATATCTCCGGTCAATTTCAAGATCTCGGCCTTCAAGAAATCAGCATTGACGAAAAATACAATGTTTATGGCCTGTTCAAAGGAAGCGAAAGCCAGCACGAAGCGTTGATGATTTCCGCACATCTGGATACCGTTTTTGCCGCAGATACGCCGCTAGAAACCCATCGGGAAGGCGATCTGCTCTACGGGCCGGGCTTAGGAGATAACAGCCTTGGCGTCGCCGGGTTGTTGGCTGTAGCCAGAGTGCTAACTTCAGGGCAAGTGCCTATCAACTGCGATATCTGGTTTGTAGCCACCACCGGCGAAGAAGGATTAGGCGATCTTGGCGGCATGAAGGCGGCCTTTGCCCGTCTTAGTCATCAGGTGCGCGCCGTGATCAATCTAGAAGGCATGGCGTTGGGGCATGTGTATCGCGCAGGCATCGCCGTTCGGCGGTTGCATATTACTGCAAAGGCTTCCGGGGGTCACAGCTGGCTGCACTTTGGCAAGCCCAGCGCCATTCACGGGCTGATGCAGTTAGGCGCGCGCATCACCGCGCTCAAACCGCCCGCTGCCCCGCGAACAACTTACAACATTGGCATGATCGACGGCGGCACCACCATCAACGCCATTGCTGCCGAAGCCAGCCTGTGGCTCGATCTCCGGTCGGAAGATGGCAAAGCGTTAGCCATCCTTGAAAAAGCAGTCAGGGACGAAACGGATCGTATGTCCTCAGATGAACTGAAATTCACAGTGGAGGTTGTAGGCGATAGGCCGGCAGGGCAAATTCCACCCGATCACCCTCTTATTCAAATCGCAATGTCAGCGCTGGCGCAAGTAAGCCTGCGCGGGGCGTTAGAAGCTGGCAGCACCGATGCCAACGTGCCGCTCGCCCACGGCTGCCCCGCCATCACCGTTGGGGTTACACGGGGCGGAAACGCGCACCGGTTGGATGAGTTTATCGAAGTGTCCCCTATCGCTGCCGGGCTGCACCAGCTCATTTTGATCACCATTGGCGCCGCACAACAAATCGCCGCTAACGATGTCTAAAATACGTGTATTTGCCATCGTCCGCGCAGAACGCGCTCACCGTTATGAGCAAGAATTTTCGGGTGCCCGCTGGATTCACGCGCAGATCATTTCAAGTATTGCGCTGTCATCCCCTAAAATTGCGGAAAGTGATCCGCAAATACTCGTCATGGATCAGTCTCTTGACGGGGCGTTTGCATATATTAATTCTTTTCGCCAGCAGCATCCGAACATAGCCATCATTCTCGTGGATGAAGACGCAGACTTTGCCCTGCCCGGCGCAGCCGACGATATCACCACAACCCCCTTCAAAGAAGGTGATTTACTGCGGCGTATTCGCCGTCTGCTGGCAAACCGGCAGATGGAAACCCTTCGCGCAGATGCGATGCCGCCGGTTCGCGAGTTGAACAAACGTCTGCGCAATGCCGTAGGAGAACATGCGAAAGCCCACGAAGCAGTGAACGCCTGTCTCGAACTCGGCTATGTCTATGCCGCCCTGTATCGGCTGAATTTACGCGATCCCATACAAGTTAATCTCATCGCTCAAGCCGGCGACAAACAGGTGCAGCAGCTTGCTCCGCTGCAAGCCGATGATGCGCAAGCTGTTGGTTGGGTCGCAAAAACCGGCCAGAGCAGGTTGCTGCACGTTGAAGATACCCCCGGCCATCCCTTGCTCAGTCCAGAATACTTCGGCGCGGCGGCAGTCGTCCCCGTTGGTGTGACTAACCGCTATGGCGCGCTCTTTGCAGCGAAGGCCAGCAGTGACGCAATTCAGCAGCAAGACTTGCTGATGCTTGAACTGATCGCCGGTCAGTTAGCGGCGGCATTGGCTAAAGAGTCCTAAGCACTTCAGCCAGCCGGTCAACTTCTGCATGGGTGTTGTAATGGGCTAAGCCTATCCTCACCATCCCATCTGGCCTATTCAACGCCCGCATCAATTCGTAGGCATAATAATTGCCATCCCAAACATAAATGCCCTGTCCAGCTAGCCTTTCTGCCACCTGCGCAGACGCATAGCTGTCATGCGTGAAAATAACCGTTGGCACCCGCTCGCTTAATCGGGATCGATCTGTAATTCCCGCAATATGAATATTGGGAAACGTTTCCAGCACATCTAGCAAATGCATAACCAGTTCTGTTTCATAACGGCTAAACCGGGCATACGCGGAAACCAGTTGCTCCCGGTACGTGCCGCCTTCTTCCCCTAACGATGCCAGATAATCAATCGTCGCCCCGATTCCCGCGATCAATTCAAATGCCGGCGTGCCCGTCTCCCATCGAAACGGCGGCGTATCCTCTGACGGGCGCACTTTATAGGCCGGAAGTTCAGCCAATAAATCATACCGCCCCCATAGTATCCCCGCGTGTGGGCCATAAAACTTGTACACCGAACAAAGCAGAAAATCACAGCCGATAGCCTGCACATCCAGCGACACATGCGGCGCCGATTGAACCGCATCCACTACATGCAGCGCCCCCGCCGCATGAGCCATTCCCGCAATCTGCCGAACCGGATTAATAGTGCCAGCAGCATTTGAAGCATGGACGGTGGCCACAAGGCGCGTTTTTTCGTTCAATGCGGCTTCCAGCGTATCCATATCAAGCGTAATATCCTGATCATGAAACTCAACCCACCGCACGTTCAGCCCAAAATCCTGCGCCGCCCGCAGCCATGGGGCAACGTTCGCATCATGATCCATGCGCGTTACCACAATTTCATCGCCGGGGCTAAACGTTTTGATTATGGCCCGGCTTAGGGCAAAATTGAGACTGGTCGTATTTGGCCCAATCACAATTTCATCAGCGCGGGATGCATTCAAAAAGGCCGCTAATTTCTGCCGGGTGGCGTCAACCATCTCATCAGTCGCCTGCGACGTAGGGAACATCCCGCCCTGATTGGCGTTGATGTTCTCAAAATAGGCGCTTACAGCATCAATCACCCGCCGCGGCACCTGCGTTCCAGCCGGGCCATCGAAAAAAATCGGAGTCCTTCCGTTGATCGTCTTATGAAGAGCAGGAAACTGTGAACGCACAGCTTCAACATTCCATGAGGTCATTTTTGGCTCCATTGTCTAGTCGCGCGGAACTTTTCCTTGAATTACAGCGTCAATCAAGAGTAATCTTAATTTTAGAAATATAGTGTGGAAATACCAGAGACGTGGAAGTAAAAAATCTTCTTGTCGAGAATCAGCAGCTAAGTGATGAAGTTCAACGCCGTATTGATCAGCTTTCGGCCGTTGCGACGGTTGCCGCCAGTATCAGCCAATCGCTTGACTTGAACCAGACGCTGCAAACGGCGCTCTCTGCCGTCTTGACCGTCACCGGCGCGCAAGCAGGCGGCATCAGTCTGATTGATGAAGAGGCTGGCGAAGTTGTTCTGCGTGCCCAACAGGGCTGGAATCGTGATTTTGTGAACGAAAATCCGATGCGTATTCCGCTCGGCAAAGGGATATCCGGGCGTGTCATCGCCACTGACACCGCATTCTGGAGCAACCGGCTTGAGGAAACCGAGCCGCTGGCAGTGATGCGCTTTCACGATGAGAAATTTCGTTCGATGGCTATGGCGCCGATGCACGCTCGCGGCAAGGTCATCGGCATCCTCAGCATCATGAGCAGCAGAAGTGATAGTTTTGATGATAGCCACATCAGCGTGCTAAAAAACATTGCCGATACCGTCGGCGTCGCCTTAGACAACGCGCGCTTGTATGAACTCAGTATTGAAGACCAGCATAGGTTAAGCGCGGTGCTGCAATCCAGCGCCGATGGCATCATCGCCACCGACCAGTCTGGTCGAATTCAAATGGTCAATCATACCGCCGTAGTATTGTTAGAAACGCCAGCCGCAGTGTTAACCGGCGTGCCGCTGCGTGAAGCCCCGATTATTGACAGCGTGCGCGATGCCCTACTGCTGGCAATCAGCAGCCGCGCTGAAGAGCATACCCGTACATTTCGCGTCTCAACACCATCCGGGCGGGTACTCTCGGTATTGGTATCCCCGGTCTATGTTGAACAACAGGTGCTGGCAGCGCTCGAAGCCGATGGTTGGGTCATCGTTTTACAGGATGTCACGCTGTCAGCCCAGATGGAACAGGCGCGCTCAGCTTTCATCAAAGCAGCCGCGCATGATATGCGTAATCCACTTAATGCGGCGCAAAATGCCGTTGAAATGCTGCGCCGGCTGATCCAGACACAAGACCTGACCTTGCTAGAAGTAATGGAAATCGCGCAAACCGGCATCAGCAGAATTCAAGGGCTGATTGACGATCTGGTCAGCATTGAACTGATTCAAAGCAGCTACGAGATCAACCTGTCAGAAGTGGACGTTGGCGAATTACTCTATGAAGTTGCTGGCAATATGCGGTCACAGTTTGAACGCCGCTCACAACAACTTCAACTAGAGTTGAATGAGATTATTCAACCACTGCTGCTTGATCGCAAATGGGCTGTACGTGCCGTTCAAAATTATCTGGACAATGCTATAAAGCATACTCCGCAGGAAGGGGTGATCTCGCTTCGCGCCTATACAAAAGATGAACAGCTGCATATCGAAGTCGTTGATCGCGGAGAAGGCATTCCGCCGGAAGCGCAGTCTCACCTATTTGAACGATTCTTCCGCGCACATCAAACCAGCGGCATCCCCGGCGCAGGGTTGGGATTGGCGATGGTGAAATCCATCAGTGAAGCGCATGGCGGCCATGTCTATGTACACAGTAAACCCGGCGCTGGCAGCACCTTTGGCATGACCTTTTCCTTCCGCCGCGCGCGTGAAACAACTGCCAATTCTCTAACCTAACCTCAAGCCATTAAACGCGCAAACTTCCCCCTACAAATCCCCATTTCAATAGTGACCGCCACCTCTCCAGCCATGCGCGGAGAGACCGGAGAGGTTTCCTTTTCTATTCAAATAACGAATAAATATTCGGATAAATATTGACCCTTGAATAGAACATTTGTACTAATTATAATCATATCTCTTTCTTGAGGAACGCAGTCATGGCCTATTCCAGTGTCCCTATCGCCACCCTCTCTCATTTAATCGAGGTGCTTCAGGCCGCCTGCATCAAGTGCCAGCCTCAAATACCTGCTGTCGCGCCGGTCACCAAAGCCAATGTGCCCATGCCTGATCGCGGCAAGTGTGTATCAGATTGCCCTGCCAGCGCCGCTGTGATCGTCGTCAGCCCGAATGAAGCCCCCATGCCCGCTGCCCCATCGGGCGGCATCGCATGCCAACCGGATGATCGCCTCGTCAGCCCTATTCCCGATCTCAATGCCATTAGGCCTGATCGAAGTGAATATATATCAGATTGCCCTGCCAGCGCCGCGGTGATCGTCATCAGCGCGAATGAAACCCCCATGGCTGCTGCCCCATCGTGCGGCATCGCATGCCAACCGGATGATCGCCTCGTCAGCCCCACGCCCGATCTCACGATTGCCGCTGTCTCATCATGGGACTCGCCGTATATCGGCAGTCAGGAGCGGCATCAAGTGCCTGATCCAGTGCCTGCTTTACCACCAATCGAATCTGTATCGCGCTTGAGGGCAAAGGGGGCATCCCCATTAGTTAAACCGTCTGTGTTCAGCCTACACAATCCTAAAACGCTGACCGCTAATCGTTTGGGGTCGCCTCAAGTCATCTCACTAGCATATCGTCACGAAAGTTGTAGCATCCACATCCGGG
>JACSRP010000254.1 GCA_014879665.1 Anaerolineae bacterium
TACTATTCACCTTCTAAACTGAAAATCAACCTTTCATGCTATAGTTTTGAGCATATGTTTGCTCGAAAAATGCCTTTCACCCTTTGCTTATTCGCGTTCACAGCCGCCCTGATCTTGATGATTGGCAGCGTGGCTGACGCGCAAACGCCCGCGCCTGCCACGCCGTCGCCCACCTTTGCGCAGCTGCGGCTGGCGACGGTCACGCCGACCCCGCCGCCGGCGATTGCCGCAACTTTAGGTCCGGGCATCGCCCCAACGATTACCTCGCTGCCGGTCTTTCCGCTGGCACCGGGCAGCATCGAGGGCAATATCAATGAGGCCTTTCCGGCCGTTCGCTACAGCTTCAATGCTGCCAGCGGTGACAGCGTTGCTGTTCGGATGCAGTCTACTTCCGGCGATCTTGATCCGCTGCTGACGCTGTATGCGCCCGACGGCGCCATCGTTGGCCGCAACGACGACGAAACGACCGGCAGCCGCACCGCCCGAATCGCGCTCACTCTGCCTCAATCCGGGCAGTACCAAATTGAAGCCACGCGCTTCACGCCCGAAAGCACCACCGCCCCGCGCACTTCCGGAACGTTCCGGTTGGAGCTAACGCTAAGCGGCACCACCATCGAGCAAACACCGGTTGATCCCCTCAGCAGTATTCCAGATTTTGGCGTCCCGTTCACCGACATTACCAATCAAAGCCGGGCTGCAGGCGCGCTGAGTGCTGAAAGGCCGGTAGCCTATTATGCGATTGCAGCGCGGCAGGGCGATTTGATCCGCGCGATCATGACCGGCACGGGCGGCGACCTTTCACCGCAGCTGCGCCTACTTTCGCGTGACAGTCAGCCCGTCGGACGGGAAACGCAGACCGCCGCAGATGAAACAGTCGCTTTCGCAACCATCACTGAAACCGGCTGGTATCTGATTGAAGCGGGTGGGGAAGGCACAGGTTCCTATATTCTGTCGGTCAGCGCAATCGCCGCATCTACACTCGAAGTGGGGATGCAGGTCACCGGCGCGTTTGAAACCGCCGCGCCTTCGACCAGTTATCTGCTTAATGGCAGAATGGGCGATGAAGTCAACGTGATCATGTTCACGACGGAAAGCAGCGGCGCGGTTAGCCCGAGGATCACCCTGCGCGATCTGAGCGGCCAAGAACTAGGATCGGCGCGCGGCGAACGCTTCGTGACGCTGCGAACCACGCTTCCCCGCAGCGGGCTATACCTGTTGGAAGTGGATAACGTTAACCTGACCGGGCGCAGCGGCTACAGCCTACGTTTGAACAGCGCCCCGCTGGATGTCAATCTGCTGGAGGCCATCGCCGCCAGCTACAATAAAGACTATACCGGCGAAATCACGCGGGAAGCAGGCGCGCAGTTCTACCGCTTCAGCGGCAAATTGGGCGATCTGGTCACCATCAGCATGAATACGGACAGCGCCTCGCTCGATCCTTATCTGATCCTGATGGATAACGACTTGAATGAACTCACCTTCAACGATAATGCCAGCGCGCGGCGCGATGCTCGCATCGTGCAGTTCCGCCTGCCTAAAGATGGTGATTACCTGATCATGGCAACCCGCAGCGGCATTCAATCGGGCACATCTACCGGCAGCTACGATCTGGCTTTGAGCGCGGGCGAAATTTCGCTGGAAAGCGGCGCGGTCACGGTCACGCTGCACTGGAATACCGGCGCAAATCTCAATCTGTATGTGCGCGATCCTTTGGGCAGCACCGTATCTTACAGCCGCCCTGATGCGCCTTCCGGCGGGGCGCTGCAAATTGATAGTAACGCCAACTGCCAGACGCCGAGCATTCAGCCAGTGGAACACATATTCTTCTCTGGTGCGTCGCCAATACCCGGCGATTACCGTATCTGGGTCTGGGATCAAGATGGTTGTGGGCGCAGCGAAGTCACCGCTTTTGATCTTGACGTTCAGGTTTCCGGTGAACCAGTTGTGCAGGCATCCGGCTCGACGCTGCCGGGGCAGCGCTACGAGACGGCGATTCGCATCACCGATGGCGGCGAAAGCGGCATCAGCGAACCCGGCGCGGTCACCAATCCATCGCCGCAGCAGCAGGCCAGCGAAGGCGGCGATATCTTCATCCGCTACGGTGAGATGTTGAGCGGCAGCATCACCAATGAACGCTATGCGGTGTTCTATCAGTTCAATGGCACTATTGGAGATCGCATTGAAATCGAAATGGAGCGGCTGACCGGCGATCTCGATCCGTTCATCACGCTGCGTGACCCTGACGACAACAATCTGCCTGGCGGGGTTAATGACGATGCGAATGCAGCTACACGAAATGCCCTGCTGCGCTATACGCTTCCGGTTACCGGCGAATATGTGATCGCCGCTACCCGTTTTGGCGTGCGCGATGGCACCTCAACCGGCGACTTTCAAATCCGGCTTTTGCGGCTGATTGACAGCGAGAATTAACGATGAATTTAACTGGTTTGATGAACAGCATCCTGAATGACCGCGATTACATCGTTAAACTGGCGATTACCGCGGCGCTCACGATCTTCTCTATCCTGTTCACACCGGTGCTAATCGGCTTTGTTGGTTGGTCGCTGTTACTCGGCTATCAGGTCAGTCTGATGCGAAATGTTCGGCAGGGCAATCCTACGCCGCTGCCAGCATGGGACAACATGATGCGCTTCCTGACACCGGGCGCTAATGTGCTGGTCGCCTTCCTGATCTACAACATCCCGAATATGTTTTTCGGCTGTGGGTGGGCGTTCATCGTCGGCATTAGCGGCGGCGCGCAAATCGTCGGCAGTACCGTCACAATTGCCTCGATCTGCTGCTTGCTGCCTATTATTTTGATTTACAACCTGCTGATGCTGCCTTTCTTCGCATTGGGGCTTGGCCGTTTCGTTGAGGAACCGCGCCTGAACACCTTCTTCGCATTCGGCCAGCTTTACGACAGCCTGAGCATACACGTCAGCGAAACGGTGCAGTATGTGGTTTATGTCTTCGTTACAGGGCTGATCATCGGGCTGCTGGCTATCATCCCGATTCTAGGATGGGCTTTCATCGCCGCTTTGTGGATACCGATCACCGGCCTGCTGAACGGGCAGTATGCGCGGTTGGCGATTGGCAGCCTCAAGCCAGAAAAATCAAAGCCCGCCAGACCCGCACCCGCGCCGCACAGACCGCGGCGTTAAACTCTCGGCAGCGGTATCGTCGGCACCGGCGTCGGCGCGCCCCCGGTCACGGTGTTCACAAATTCCAACACCCCGATCATGGTGGTTGCCAGAAACGCAATCAATGCGAATAAAACGATGGCGGTGATGATGATCCGCCGCTTCGTCCACGTCTTATCTTCCGCCCAACCCAGATCGGTTTCACTGTCTGGCGTTCGCCACGAATTTTCAATGTCAATGGGCTGCGGATCATCGTCTTCAAGGTAAAAAGTCATTTTGCTTCCTACACCTTGCATCCGGGCATTATGACATTTGTATCCCGGCGCCATAGCATAAAAAAGGGCGACTTAGCATACGAGTCGCCCTTTACCGTAGCATATGAACTATTGGAAATGTGTTAGCCGTTGCCAACGGCGATTTCGCCAACGCCCTCTTGAATGACGCCTTCGGGTGAGCCGCGCATGATCGCCAGCTTCACCTCCCCAATGGCACGGGTCACCTGAATGCCGCGCGGGCAGGCGGTGGTGCAGTTAAAAATAGTGCGGCAGCGCCACACACCGTTCGGATCACCCATGATGTCTAGACGCTCTTGCGCGCCTTCATCGCGGGAGTCGAAGATGAAACGGTGTGCCTGCACAATCGCCGCCGGGCCAACGTACTCGCCATTCGCCCAATAGCTGGGGCAGCTCGTAGTACAACAGGCGCACAAGATGCACTTGGTTGTATCGTCATACAACTCGCGGTCATGCTGGGTTTGCAGGCGCTCGCGCCCCGGTTCCGGCGAATTATTGATGAAGTAGGGCAGCACGCTGCGGTAGTGGGCAAAAAATGGCTCCATGTCTACCACAAGGTCTTTCAGCACCGGCAGCCCCAGAATTGGCTCGATCTGTACTTTTTCGCCAAAGTCTTTCGCCAGCACCTTGCATGCCAACCTGTTCACGCCGTTAATACGCATCGCGTCCGACCCGCAAATGCCGTGCGCACAGGCGCGGCGCAGGGTCAGCGTACCATCCTGCTCCCACTTGATGCGGTGCAGCAGTTCAAGGATGCGATCGGTTTCTTCAACGCCGGTCAGCGTAAATTCTTGCCAATATGGCTTGCGCTTTCCTTCTTCGGCTTCGGGGTTGAAACGGCGAATGCGAAATTTCATGTCCATTAGTTATCTCAACTCTCCATAAATGAGCGATGTGTAAGGCGTCGTGTTCTGCGCGCGTTCAGCTTCGACTCATCACCCATCACTCTATTTTAGTAAGTCCTAGCTTTCGGGATAAACCGTTCATCTTCAGATGCCAGCGACATATCTACTTTCTTATCCGTGTTCAGGTCGGGTTCAAAAACGCCTGTGGCGAAAGCGGATGGCGCGTGGTTCTTGATCAGGGAATGCACCAACCAGTTGGTATCATCGCGCTCCTGAAAATCTTCGCGGCTGTGCGCTCCACGGCTTTCTTTACGGTTCAAGGCGCTGATCGCCGTGATCTCTGCCAGATCAAGCAGACAGCCCAGTTCCCATGCTTCCAGCAGATCGGTATTGAACTTGTAGCCGCGATCATCAATGCTTAGATCGGTCTGAAAACGGGCCTTTAACTCGCGCACTGTCTCCAGTGCCTCGGCGATTCCCGCTTCCTCGCGGAATACACCGACTTTTTCCATCATCGTCTTTTGCATCATCTGGCGCAGTTCATAGGGGCGGGTCTTGCCGCTGCTGGTGCGAATGCGCGTCATCTCAGATTCTACTTCTTTTTCAGCGTTCGCCGGAAGCGGCACAAAATCTGCCTGCTTCGCATATTCGGCCATCGCCTTACCCCCGCGGCGGCCAAATACTACAAGGTCTACCAGCGAGTTCGTACCCAGACGGTTCGCACCATGGCAGCTCACGCAGGCGACTTCGCCAGCGGCGTACATGCCCGGCAGCACCGTCCAGTTGGCGTCAACCACCACTTCCCCATGCACGTTGGTGGGGATGCCGCCCATCGCGTAATGCGCTGTCGGCTGAATCGGCATCGGCTGTTTGACCGGATCCACGCCTAGATAGACGCGGCAAAAATCGAGAATGTCTGGTAGTTTCTTTTCCACGTCTTCGGCAGTGATCCGGCGGGTTTCGCCGGCCTCAGCCAAATATTTGTTTACTGTCGTCGGGGTTACGTCTAGATAAACGTAATCTTTCCCCTTAATGCCGTTTCCCTCGCGCAGTTCCAGATAAATTGCGCGGCTGACCACATCACGGCTGGCGAGGTCTTTAATGCGCGGCGCATACTTTTCCATAAAGCGCTCGCCGCGGCCATTGATCAGCACGCCGCCTTCACCGCGCACGCCTTCGGTGATCAGGATGCCCATCTTATAAATGCCGGTGGGATGGAATTGATAAAATTCCATGTCCTGCATCGGCACGCCGCGGCGATAGGTGAGCGCCGCGCCATCGCCGGTCAGGCTGTGCGCGTTGCTGGTCACCGACCACACACGCCCCCATCCGCCGGTGGCAAACAGTGTCGCCTTACCGTGAAAGATATGGATTTCGCCCGTGCCTAGCTGAATGGCGACGACGCCAACGCAGGTGCCCTGATTCATGATCACGTCTATGACCTGAAATTCGTCAAAGAACGTCACATCATGCTTGATACACTGCTGGTAAAGCGTCTGTAAAATCATATGGCCGGTGCGGTCTGCCGCATGGCAGGCGCGGCGCACTGGCTTTTCGCCAAAGTTACTGGTGTGACCGCCAAAACGCCGCTGGCTAATTTTGCCTTCGTCGGTGCGGTCAAACGGCAGCCCCATATGCTCCAACTCAATGACTGCGTCAATCGCTTCAGTGGCTAATACCATGGCCGCGTTCTGGTCAGCCAGATAATCGCCACCTTTGACGGTATCAAAGGCATGCCACAGCGGTTTATCTTCTTCCAGATTCCCCAGTGCCGCGCCAATGCCGCCCTGAGCAGTGCCGGTATGGCTGCGGGTGGGGTACAACTTGCTGATGACGGCAACTTTTACGCCGCCTTTGGTTGCATATAACGCTGCCATGAGGCCGGCGCCGCCAGCACCCACAACGATTGCGTCAAATTGGTGGATTTTTGTCATTGCTCAATCGTCCTCAACGTTTTGTTCGTGTGGTCACGTTTTAGTTAAAGCGGCTAACTGCCGCTGCCAGCTTCGGTCGTTTCTGCCGGAAGTGGAAGGACTTCCGTCTCCGTATTGGCATTCTCAGCTTCACCGTAGAGTCGCTGTACTTCGCGCTCCGCTTCTTGAATTGCGCCTTCTGGGACGGTGCTCAACAGCGCCGCGCCGCCCACAACCAGCAGAATTACAGCGCCAATGGTGGTTAGATAAACTGCTGCGCGCCGCATCAGATTGCTGCGCATCGTGTAGTCGGTCAGCACATAACGCAAGCCGTTGAAGCCGTGGATGGTCACCAGCACCAGCAGCGCAAAATCATAGACGCGCCAGATGAAAATGCCGCCGACAATATATCCCCAGCGGCTGCTGACAAATTCAACCGCCGTCGCTGATTCATTGATATAGGGAGTGCCTACCACCGTCGTTTGCGCGGTGATGTCAAAAACGCCCTGTAGAACATGCATCATCGCCAGATGACCAAAGACCAGCGGGATAATCAGAACGCCGCTGATACGCATAAACGACCACCAGAAGCGTTCCAGCTTACTGCTCTTAGGCGCACTTCCTTTTTTATCGCCAAGGATCAGGCCAGTGACCGCCGAAAACAGGATCGCGGCGATGACCGCAACGGCAATGCCCGCCACAAATGGAAGCTGTTCCTTAAGCACATCGAACAGCGAAAGCACTTCTGGCGCAGTTTCGTAAAAATGCAGTACATGGCGGAACATCAGAATGAACACTGGCACCAGCGTGATGGCCGTTGCCGCCAGCACAATGTAGGCCGCGCGCTGCTGATGTTTCCACCACTTCGGGCGAAAATCAATCAGCGCGACCCGGAAACCGTTGTAGGCATGGTAGACCACGCAGGCCACCAGACCGAATTCGCCCAGCGTAAACAATGGGCTTTGATAGCTGGCGATGGCGCGCACATAAAGTTCCGGGTAGAACACTGCCCATGAGGTGTCAATGACGTGCAGAACGAGGAAGAGCAGAACGCCAAGGCCGGTGATGCGGTGAAGCACCCAACTCCACTGCCCGACTGCGCCTCGATAGCGCAGCAGTTCGTTGATGGTATAAACTAGCGAGGTCAACTGAGGTACTCCTAAACTGAAGCGCCAATCTTGAGAAATTAATGAATGGCGAAAACGCAGCCGAACAAGAAGTATTATAATTTTTCGGATTATAGCACGCGGGGAAGTGAACCCAAAAAACGGCAGCGCGCAATGGTTTAAGGCCAATTAGTTTTGGTAGTTGTGGCTTGACAAACGAGGCGACGCAACCCTACAATGCGCGGTTATCCGGGCCTGTAGCTCAGCTGGGAGAGCGCTACAATCGCACTGTAGAGGTCAGGGGTTCGAATCCCC
>JACSRP010000156.1 GCA_014879665.1 Anaerolineae bacterium
TATGGTCGCATAAAGGCGATGTTCGATGAAGCTGGAAAGCCGGTCAAGTCAGCCGGCCCGTCCACGCCAGTCGCTGTGCTCGGCTTGCATGAGCTTCCACATGCTGGCGACAGCTTCGAGGTTGCCAAAAACGAGAAAGTTGCGCGAACACTGATTGAGGAACGCCGGCAGCCAGAAGCGCAAGCCGCCGGTCGCAGTGCGATTTCTTTGGAAGATTTCTTCAAGCAGTTTTCTGCTGGCGAGTCCAAAGAACTCCTGATCATCTTGAAAGTAGACGTTCAGGGATCGTTACAACCGCTGGCTGATTCGCTGAATCTGCTTTCTGAAGACAACAAAGATGGCATTAGAGTTCGCCTGCTCGCTTCAGATGTCGGCAACATCAACGAAAGTGACGTGATGCTGGCAAGCGCTTCCGGAGCAATCATTCTCGGCTTTAATGTTGATGTAGACAATGCCGCCAAACGCTCCGCAGATTCTCGCGGCGTCGAAATCCGCCTGTATTCGATCATCTATAAGCTGATCGAAGATGTGGAACTGGCCTTGAATGGCATGCTCGAACCCGTTTACGAAGAAAAAACCATCGGCGTTGCTGAAGTACGACAGGTATTCCGTATTTCCAAGATTGGCACGATTGCTGGCTGCATGATCCGCGAAGGTGAGGCGCGCCGCAATGCTAGGGCCCGCGTAAAACGCGGCGGACAGATCATCATCAGCAATCAGAGCGTCTCATCACTGAAGCGTTTGCAGGAAGACGTACGCGAAGTGCGTACCGGCTTTGAATGCGGCATCGGTCTTTCTGATTTCGAAAACTTCGCAACGGGCGATCTGATTGAATTCTACGTTTCCGAGCGGGTAAGCTAACATTCCGCCTACTATGGCAAAATATTTAGGAAGCGCGTGCGCCATCTGGCTCGAATAAACTTCCTAAAAACAATACATCAATTCACTATCTTCATCTGCTGCCCTCTTCCTAAGAGATACGGGCAGCAGATGAAGGGTATACCCCCCACGGAGGTAGCCCCATGAGTATTAAACAAGAACGCATCGCCGGGCGCATCCGCCAGATTTTAAGCCAGCTTCTGCTGCGCGAGGTGTCCGATCCGCGCCTTCAAGGATTGACCATCACGCAGGTTGATGTTGACAGCGAGTACTCCTTCGCCCGCATTTACGTAAACGCTTTGGGCGAAGAAGAACGCCAGCAGGAAATTTTGCAGGCGCTCAGTCATGCAAAAGGCTTTCTACGCCGTGAAGTAGGCAAACATTTGCAACTACGCACAATACCTGATCTCGCCTTTGTGTGGGATGGCCGCTTTGATCGTGCTGAGCAGATCGAACAGCTCATCTCATCACTGGATATCCCACCTGAAACCGATGCGGAAAAGACCAATGACGACTCCAAAGACGCCTAATATCCTTCCCCCGCCCCAATATGACGCCGCATTTCAGGCGCTTGAAGGGGCGCAGCGTATTG
Source organism: Anaerolineae bacterium (assembly GCA_014879665.1). Lineage (GTDB taxonomy): Bacteria > Chloroflexota > Anaerolineae > Aggregatilineales > Phototrophicaceae > Flexifilum. Next base: position 1,472 of record JACSRP010000156.1, read on the forward strand.
TCCTCGCCACTCATTTCAAGCCAGACGGCGATGCAATCGGCTCGCTGTTGGGCATAGCAAATGCGCTGCGCGAACATGGTAAAGATATTACTGCGGTGGTTGATGAAGGGGTTCCTGGTTACCTACGCTTCAATCCGGGTTCGGATACCATATTGGGCAAGTTGACCGAAGGCGAATTTGATGTTTTCGTCTCGTTGGATTCTAGCGACGAAGAACGCACCGGTGAAGCAGGAATCTATGCCAGAGCACATAGTAAAGTCGTCATCAATGTTGATCATCATCCGACTAACACCTGCTTCGGGCAAATTCACGTAATCGTCCCCTCTGCCGTATCCACGACTGAAATCGTCTTTGACTGGCTTAATCATGTTGGCCTTCCCATCAGCGAAAATGTCGCCATCCCACTGCTCACCGGCCTCGTGACCGATACCATTGGCTTCCGCATCAACAGCGTCACTGAACGGACGCTAGAAATCGCCTCGATCCTGATGCACGCGGGGGCGAAACTCAATGACATTATGGCGCGAACGCTCGGCTCCATGAGTTGGAAAAGTCTCCAATTATGGAAGTTGGCGCTGCCAACCGTACAGATTGCAAACCGCGTCATTTCCGCCGAGATCACGCAGGAAATGCTCAAATCTGCCGGGCTTGGGCAGTATGCAGATACCGCTGGGCTGATTAGTTTTCTAAACTCGGTGGATGAATCGCGGGTGGCCGTCATTTTCCGGGAGCAGACAGACGGCAAAATTGAACTTGGCTTCCGCGCAAAACCCGGCTACGATGTTGCAACCTTGGCGCTCAGTTTGGGCGGCGGCGGCCACCGGTTGGCCTCTGGCACAGCCATCAATGGCTCGCTGGAAGAGGTTAAGGCGCGGGTCATGCCCTTACTTTATGCAATTGCAATGGCAGAGCCACAGCTATAATGCCTTCGCCAACCCCACCCGCTGGCTTTCTCAACCTGGATAAGCCAGTCGGTATCACCAGTCATGATGTTGTGGCACGCTGCCGTAAAATTCTAGGCACAAAGAAGATCGGTCACGCCGGTACGCTTGATCCTCAAGCCTCCGGCGTGCTGATTCTCTGCATCGGCAGCGCCACCCGCCTGAGCGAATACGTGATGGCTTCAACCAAACAGTACCGCGCCACCATTCATCTTGGGCGCGAAACAACCACCTATGACATTGAAGGCGAAATCACCGCTGAAAACCCGGTTGACCATATCCGCAGCACAGATATCGAAAGTTTGCTGCAACCGTTTATAGGCGAGATTGAGCAGCTGCCGCCGGCTTACAGCGCGATCAAGCAGGGCGGAAAAAAGCTGTATGAATTGGCGCGAGCGGGCAAATCTGTCGAACTGACGCCGCGCAAAGTGGTCATTCATGAAATTCAAATTGTGGAGTGGCAGCCCCCCCTTCTAAGCGTGAATATCACCTGTGGCGCCGGCACCTACATTCGCAGCATCGCCCATGATTTAGGCGCGGCGCTCGGCGTAGGCGGCTCGCTTCACGATCTTCGTCGTACTGCCAGCGGCGCGTTTCAAGCCGAATCTGCCATCGCGCTGGATGCGCTGCAAACTGCCGAAAATCCGCCGTCATTGATAATCTCCCCCGCCGCCGCCTTATCTGATTGGCATTCACTGATCGTGAATCCAGATGAGATCGTGGCGCTGCGTCAGGGTAAAACCATCCCGCGCACTTCACCTGAAGCAGTCAGCGATCTGGCTTTAGCCATTGATACGCACGGAGAAACAATAGCTGTGCTTCAGGCTGTAACAGAGGGTTGGAAACCGCATAAGGTGCTTTCCACTTAGGCTGCCTTCCGGTATGCTTAAAGCTATTCGTATTGTCATTATCCATCGTCGAACTGTAGAGATTCTCCCATGACTCATTCGCGCGACCTGACCGGCGTGCATCTTGAAAAGCCGTCTATCGTCACAATCGGCGTCTTTGATGGCGTTCACCTCGGCCATCAAGTGCTGATCCGGCAGCTTGTTGCCGAAGCCCGCGCCACCAATCGGTATGCGGTGGTCGTCACCTTTGATCCCCATCCGGATATATTCTTACGCGGCCTTGAAGGGCGCTATTATCTAAATACGCCCGAAGAACGCGCGCAGTTGCTGCTTTCATTCGGCATTGACTATGTGATCACGCTGGCCTTTGATGACGCGCTGCGCCACATTCGCGCGGCCAATTTCGTAGATCAACTGCGCGAACATTTACAGATGACATCCCTATGGATCGGCTCAGATTTTGCGCTGGGCTACAAACGCGAAGGCAATGTCCCGTTCCTTGAAACGCAGGGCGGCGAGAAAGGCTTTACCGTCAATACGCTTGATTTAATCATGGCGGAAAATGCCACCATTTCCAGCACTGGCATCCGTGAAGCGCTGCTGCGCGGCGATATTCGGCAGGCAGCGAAATGGCTGGGAAGAAGTTACAGCGTGACCGGCGAAGTCGTTCACGGCCTGAAACGCGGGCGGGAAATTGGCTTTCCCACTGCCAATCTGGAGACATGGAATGAACTCGTCTTGCCAAAAAACGGGATCTATGCCGGTTGGGCGTCTTTCGATGATCAAACCTATATGGCGGCGACCAATGTTGGGGTTCGTCCCCATTTTGACGGTGAGGACGTGACCGTAGAATCTTATCTATTAGATTTTGATGGTGATTTATACGGCAAGCAGCTTACAGTAACTTTTGATGTCCATCTGCGCGATGAGATGCGCTTTGAAAGTCTGGAAGCTCTGATCGCGCAAATCTCCGCCGATGTTCAGATCACCCGTGAATACCTGATGCAGAAAGCCTGATCATGGAGCGTTATCGCAATCTCTCACGCAATTCTCGTATTGTCTTCTGGGCGATCATCGCGGCAATGGTAGCGTTCATTCTGTACGCCATCTTCAGCACCAGCTTCGGCCAAACCGCCTTACTCGTCTGCTGCGGCGGGGGCATCCTTGTTATCATCGTCGGTCTAATCAGCGAGCGCGGGATGAGAAAGTAAATCGTTGGATATCTCTATTGATTTAAGCTGGCAGGTGAATTGATCGTTATCTTCACCTCAAAAATTTCAAATACAACTCACTTACAGGTAAAAAAATATGTCTATTGAATTCCCTTCAAGCGTTCGTCCCTATCACCCCTTCACAGAAGAACATGAATTATTCCGCCGTTCCGTCCGCAGTTTTGTCGAAAAAGAGATCAATCCTCATGTTGATGAATGGGAAGAAGCGGGCATCTGGCCTGCCCATGATGTGCTCAAAAAGATGGGGCAGCTAGGCTTTCTCGGCCTCAGCTACGACGAGGCCTACGGAGGCGGAAATGCAGACATCTGGTTTACCGTGGTGCTGGCCGAAGAGCTTGGCCGCTGCGACTGTGCCGGTGTGCCGATGGGCATCACCGTTCATACCGATATGTGTACCCCTGCCCTCGCCAAATATGGAAGCCACGAACTGAAAGCACAGTTTCTCGCCCCGGCCATTCGCGGGGAAATGGTCGGCGCAATCGGCGTCACGGAACCCGGCGCCGGATCGGATGTAGGCGGCATAATCACCCGCGCCGAAAGCGATGGTGATGACTACGCGATCAACGGCAGTAAAATGTATATTACTAACGGCGCGCAGGCTGACTGGGTTTGCCTTCTGGCACGCACTTCACCCGGTCAGGGCTATCGCGGCATGTCTTTGATCATGGTGCCAACCAGCACCCCCGGATTCATCGTCAGTAAAAAGTTAGACAAACTCGGCAACTACTCCAGTGATACCGCCGTCCTCACTTTTGAAAATATGCGCGTGCCGAAAAGTAACCGCATCGGTGAGGAAGGCATGGGCTTCTATATGCAGATGGAGCAGTTCCAGCGAGAACGGATGATCGGCGCACTCACTTCTACCGCAAGTATGGAAAAAGCCGTGCGGATGACTATCCAATACTGCCGCGAGCGCAGCACCTTCGGCCAACCGCTGCTGAATAACCAGTGGATACAATTCCGCCTGTGCGAACTACTGACCGAAATTGAAGCCCTGCGCCAGCTAAATTATTACTGCGCGGCGCTGATGAGCGAAGACGAAACCTCACCAGAAGTGACCAAGATCGCCTCCATGTGCAAACTTAAGGCCGGAAAGCTAGCCCGCGAAGTGGCCGATACCTGCCTGCAATTCTATGGCGGCATGGGTTACATGAACGAGACACCGATCAGCCGCTATTTCCGCGATTCACGTCTGCTTTCTATCGGCGGCGGCGCAGACGAGATCATGCTCGGCATCATCGCCAAACTTGAAGATATGAACCCGCTCAAAGTGAAGAAAAGCGAATGACCTACCGCATCGGCTCGGCTCAGGGTTTTTATGGCGATGACGTGACCAAAGCGCTGCCGATGATCACCGGCGGGCATGTGGATGCCGTATGCTTCGAGGCGCTTTCTGAACTCACTCTCGCCATTTTGCAGAAGGATCGGCTGGCGAATCCTGCACGCGGCTATACCTTCGATCTCAATATCATCGCCCGCCAGATTCTGCCCGAAGCCTACAAGCGCAAAATTCCGCTGATCACCAATGGCGGCGGCTTAAACCCGCTGGCCGCCGCCGAAATGATGCGCGAAACTGCTGAAAAACTAGGCCTCTATGGCATTAAAATCGCCGCTATTACCGGCGACGATGTGCTGGCGCAGTTATCGGAACTACAGGCAGCAGGAGAGCCATTCACCAATCTCGATACCGGCGAAGCGATTGCCAAAACCCTCAACCAACAGTTCATGGCCGCTAACGTCTATCTCGGCGCTGCGCCCATTGTACAGGCGTTACATGCCGGCGCAGACATCGTAATCACCGGGCGAGTCGCCGATCCCTGCCTGTATCTCGCGCCGCTAATCGCCCATTACGATTGGGAGTGGGACAATTGGAATATGCTGGCCTCCGGTATCGTCGCCGGGCATTTACTGGAATGTACCGGGCAGGTGGTTGGGGGCAACAGCCTCGCAGCGCTGCGCAGCCTTAACCCCCGTGATCTGCCCCATCTCGGCTATCCGATTGCTGAAGTTGAAGCTGACGGTTCGTTCGTGATCACCAAAACGCCGGATACGCCGGGGCTAGTAAGCGTCGAAACCGTCAAAGAGCAGCTGCTTTACGAAGTCCACGATCCTGCCAATTACCTCACGCCAGATGTTGCTGCTGATTTCACCACTCTACGACTCACGCAAGACGGCGAAAATCGCATGCGCGTGAGCGGCATCGCCGGCAAGCCACCCCCCGAAAAGCTAAAGGTGAATATCGCGCGGCTAGAAGGCTACATGCGTGAACTTATCTTCACCATCGGTTATCCTGAAGCATGGCTCAAAGTCGAATGGCTGAAAGCAATGATCGCTGAAAGCTGGCGCGACCTGCCGATTGGGCGCATCAGTTACAGCAATCTCGGTATGAACAGCCTGTATGGTTCGCTGGCAACGCTGCCAGATGATCCACTGGAAGTGATCGTGCGGGTGATGTTCACCGCGCAGGATCAAGATACGCTCAAAACTGCCACCCGACGGGCGATGGCAAATGGCTTAAGCTGCCCGCCGGGGATGAGCGTGAGCGGCTCAACCATCGGCGGCGATCCACGCGCAATTGTCGGCTTGTGGCCGGCGCTCATCAGCCGGGACAAAATCACGCCGGAAATACACTTTCTAGAACTATAGTTGATAGCCGTAGAGGGCATATGTCACGAACACTTTACGATCTGGCTTACGGGCGCGCAGGCGATAAGGGCAACATTGCAAATATCAGCGTGATTGCCCGCACATCTGAAGCCTATCAGGACTTAAAAATGCGCCTGACTGCCGAACGGGTGAAAGCGCATCTTGGCGATCTAGCACCGGGGCGTGTTTTACGCTATGAATTAGACAATATCGAAGCCTTGAATTTTGTGCTGTACGATGCGCTGGATGGCGGGGCCACGCGCTCGCTGCGTATTGACGCACTTGGCAAAAGCCTGCCCGGCGCGCTGCTGTGCATGGAGTGGGATTAGCTCATGGACTTCCAAACGATCTTGCTGCAAGATGCCCCACCCTTCGCGGCCATCACCCTGAACCGCCCTGCCCGGCATAACGCCATGAGCTTTCAGATGATCGAAGAGTTGATCGCCGCCTTTAATGCGCTGCGCGAACGTCCCGATATTCGCGCTGTGGTCATCAGCGGTGCCGGCGATCATTTTTGCGTAGGTGGCGACATCAACGATCTGAAAGCTGCGGGGGGCATGGCCGCCGAAGCACAGGATGAAGCCGTTTCCGGCATAGATCGTCTGCTGCGTCGCATCATCAAAGCGCCGCAGGTGGTCATCGCTAGAGTGCATGGGTCGGCGCTCGGCGGCGGTTTCGGGCTGGTCTGCGCCTGCGACATCGCCATCGGCGCTGTGGATGCCAGCTTTGGCTTGCCCGAAGCCCGTCTAGGCATCGTCCCGGCGCTGATTGCGCCCTATGTCATCCGGCGGATAGGCTTAAGCCGCGCTGGCGTGATCATGCTGACTGGCGCGCGCTTTGATGGCGTTTCCGCCCATGAATACGGCGTGATCCACGAAGTATGCCCGAAAGACATTCTAGACGAATGTATAGATGCGGTGCTCAACGAAATTCACCAGTGCAGCCCCGCCGCCCTGCGCGCCTGCAAGCAGCTTTTGCAGGTTTCCGAGTCGCAGTCGCTGGAGCAGTCGCTGCCATTTCGCACGCGCACGCTGAACACCCTCCGCGCTGGCGAAGATGGGCAGGAGGGGATGCTTGCGTTTATGCAGAAACGCCCGCCAAAATGGGCAATTGAATAAAAAATTCTTAAGAGGAAGCCTTCTTTGATCCGAAAACTGCTCATCGCCAATCGCGGGGAAATATCTGCCCGTATCATACGTACCTGCCGGGCATTAGGTATCCGAACAGTTGCCGTATATTCGGATGCCGATGCAAATGCCGATTTCGTCAAATCGGCTGATGAAGCGGTCTATATCGGCGCATCCCCCGCCCCGCAAAGCTACCTGAATATCGAAGCCATCCTAACCGCTGCCAGCCGCACCAACGCCGACGCCCTTCATCCCGGCTACGGCTTCTTGTCTGAACGCGCTCACTTCGCGGAAGCGGTCATCGCTGCCGGCCTCACGTGGATCGGTCCAAGGCCAGAAGTGATCGCGCTGATGGGCGACAAACGCCGCGCGAAACTGGCGCTCAAGAACATCCCGCTGGTTCCTGGCTATAACGGCGATGATCAAAGCGATACAACATTTCAAGCTGAAGCCGGCAAAATCAGTTATCCGGTCATGGTCAAAGCGGCCGCGGGCGGCGGTGGTCGCGGCATGCGCGTGGTTATATCCGCGAGCGATCTCAATGAGGCGCTAGAAGGCGCGCGCCGCGAAGCCTTACAAGCTTTCGGCGACGACACGCTGCTTTTAGAGAAGTACATCGAGCGCCCACGCCATATCGAAGTTCAGATTTTGGGCGATTCCAGCGGCAAGGTGATCGCTTTAGGCGAGCGCGAATGTTCCATTCAGCGCCGCCATCAAAAAATCATTGAAGAAACACCCTCGCCCGCCCTGAATTCATCTCAACGAGAGGCCATTTGCGCCGCCGCCGTCAGCATTGGCGAACAAATCAGGTACACCAACGCCGGAACGGTTGAATTTATCCTCGAACCAAACGGCAGCTTCTATTTTCTAGAGATGAACACCCGTTTGCAGGTTGAGCATCCGGTCACTGAAGGGGCTTTCAGCGTTGATCTGGTAGCGTGGCAAATTCGTATTGCTGAAGGCGAATCGTTATCTCAGCAAATATTCCCCGCGCAGGCGCAGCGCCATGCCATTGAAGCACGTTTATATGCTGAAGATCCCGCCAGTGGATTCTTGCCCTCTACCGGTACACTCTTAAAAGCATCATTCAGTGACACTATCCGCGTAGACTCCGGGCTTGGAGATGAAGTTTTCCCCTATTACGACCCGATGCTGGCGAAGCTGATCGCCGCAGCGCCAACCCGCGCAGAAGCGGTTCGCAAGCTGGATTACGCTCTCTCACAGCTCGTGCTGCTTGGCGTGCGCCACAATGCCGCTTTCCTACGCCGCGTGCTTGCCGATCCTGAATTTGCGGCAGGTGAGTTTGACACCGGTTTCATCGAGCGCCACGCTGAATTACTGGCCGACCCGCAGCCATCATCTACAGTCTGGTTGGCCACTGCGTTCGCTAAACTGCAAGGCGATGGCGCCAACGCATTCTGGCGCAACAATCGCTACCGGCCATTAAAATATACTTTTGCTTACGGTGATACGCAGCGCGATATTCTGATCATGCCTCATGCTGACAGCCGGTTCACAGCCACCCTCGATCAACAAGAATTTGCAGTTCGCACCTTTCCTGAACAGCCATTATCGCTGGAAATTGACGGCATCCGCTGTCACTTGCCAGTTGAGCATCAGGGCGACTCTTGGTGGGTGCAAACCCCCGAAGCATCGTACCGGCTCGGTTGGGTTTCGCCGCTGCCAGTAGGAGTCAAGCAGTCAGGCGCTCAAGGTTCTCTGCTTTCGCCAATGCCCGGTCAAGTGGTAAAAATTCAGGTTGAACCCGGCCAGCAGGTAAACAAAGATGATCTGTTGATGGTCATCGAGGCCATGAAAATGGAGCATCGCATTACTGCGCCCTATGATGGGCAGGTCGCCAAACTGCATTTTGAAGTCGGCCAGTCTGTACAATCCGGCGTTAAATTGCTCGACCTGCTGCCCTCTGAATAAGTCGCGTATCTAATTCAGGTATAATCAAAGTGAGCATTCTTAATGGAGCGGCCCGATGGCACTGCCTGAGTTAACCAGAACCCGTGTATCTGTTGAAACATTCGAACAGATCGCGCAGCTTCCCGAAAATCGGGATAAGAAATTGGAATGCCACACGGGGGAAGTCGTCGAAGTGGTCTCAAATGATCGATTATCACAGCTTGCTGCTCGGTGTTTAATTCTTCTTGGCGTATACGTACAAGCGCATCATCTGGGCTGGTTTACCGGCGCTGATGGTGGGCATATCATCAACGGCGAGCGCTATGGCTTTCATGTCGTATGCCCGCTTAGAAAAACCATCCGGCAAGGCGTAGAATCCAGTCGCGCCAGACCTCGCGGTTGAAGTGTTATCGCCAACCGATCATGCTGCCGATGTGCTCGACAAAGTATCAAACTATCTGACCGCCAAAGTCACCGTCTGGGTCATTGATCCGATCAAACAGACGGTACGGGTTTTTACGTCGAATGCTGCGCCGCGTCTTTTTACCGCCAACAGCGTATTAGAAGGCGGGGAAATCCTTCTCGGTTTTAGCCTTCCAGTTTCATCTATTTTTGAGGGTCTTTAAGCTCAATGCCGCTTTACGATTATCGCTGTGAAACTTGTGAAACTATATTTGAAGCTCGCCACGCCTTCGATGCGCCCGCTCCGCTGTGCCCCGTGTGCGCCAGCGCCAGTGTGCAGCGCCAGATCACCACTGCCCCCGCGCAGTTGAAGGGAATGATGGCAAACGCCGGTTCAAGTCGCAGCGCATCCAAAGAAGATCTAAAATCTAAATGGTCGGAAGAAACCCCTAAACTGCGCGATCAGTTAGTTAGTAAGCTCGGTGAAGACACCGTTCGCAAGAATGCCCCTTCGCTGTTTTCCGAATAAGGAACAGAAAGCTAAACCATCCCGGTTCGCCTCAAATTTCCGCCCAAAAGACATCCTTCCCTCGCCCTAAGAGAGAATTTCTATCAGGCGACGCTGATTTCTGTAACCTGCTGGCTGCTCAAATCAACTCTGGCTGTCGCCACAATCTGATCGCCGCTAGAGAACTCTACAATCCACACAGATTGCAACTCGTCTTCCCCCGGCGCTGCCGATGCGCTCCAATCGCCGCCGCCTCTCAGGGCTTCGGCAATTTCTGACTGTTGAAAGGCCAGCGAGATCGCCTGATTTTCATTTTCTTCGTACCATTCGTCATAGCTCAGCACGTTTGGAAAGGCGATATTGACCAGTTCAGGATCGCTCAGCGTCCACGGCAGGCCATCGCCAAACCGCACGATGGCATATAACGAATCGTAGCCATCCTCAATCCACGCATTCCATGCGAGGTTCCACGGATCATAATCAATCCATATGTCCCGTTCCTCAAGGTTGACACCCAGCGCCTCAAGCTGCAGGCTTGCGCTCAAAAATGCCTGCACCGCATCGTATCCGGCCTGTCTTTCCACCTCAGTAGCGTAAAACAGCCCCTCGTAATACAGTATTTCTCCGCGCTCAGGGCTAACATCGGCATAACCAAGCTCTTCGCCATCAGCATCCCAGAACTGCACCCGCCAGATGCCATACCGGTTTCTGGTATTAAAAACTTCAACACGCCATTCCGGGTGTTCTTCCAGCGCCACCGAGTACGGGTAGCTGGAAGCGACAATCGCGATCACTTGATCGGGAGTCATCGTTTCCTGCGCTGATACTAGGCTCACCGCCAGCATCAAAGCGATCAATGTCATTCCAATCCATCGGAGTTTCACTATGTTACCCCTAACGCGCTTGAAAGATGTTCAAGGGATTCATGCTGTAGCCCGGAAAAATCTGATCCATCGCAGAATTACCCAGCCGCTTAATCAAAATTTCACTCAGCACATCCCGGTAATCAGTGGTCACAGCCAGCGCGCCATCGTCCAGCACATCGCTGTCAAGCCCAACCCAGCGTCCATACATCCCGCTGGTGGCGCCGCCGCCCATCACCATCATCACATTACCGTGTCCGTGATCTGTCCCCGCGCTCGCATTCTCATCCACACGGCGGCCAAATTCACTCATCGTGACCACAGTTACACCGGACATATAATCCTGCATATCGGCGTAGAAAGCGGCTAGTCCCTGCCCCAGATCGCCCAGCAGACCTGCAAATTCACCCTCCGCGCCGCCCTGTGATTCATGAGTATCCCAGCCACCAATATCAACAGCAGCCACCTCCAACCCCACATCAGCTTTAATGAGCTGTGCCACTTGCCTGAGTCCTGCCCCGAAGTCACTCTCAGGATAGACCACTCCGTAAGCTGGCGTATAATCCAGATTTGCCATCTGACTCAACAAATTGACGGTATCAAACACGTCAGAAGCTTGCGTGCCCAGCATGTCTTCTGGCGCGCTAATGTTATAAAGGCCAGCCATCGTACGGGATACCACCTCAAGCTGGTCATCCCTGCCCTGCAAGTGAAAATCCGCAATAGATTGCAAGGCCAGCGCCGGAGAAGTGCCCCGCAGCGATCCCTGAACCATTGCCCCGATACCCACCGCGCGAAATGGCGACTCGTTTTGCCATGCCGCCGAAAGCAAGTGGCGGTTAATCCAACCGGCTGACGTTGAGCGATCCCCCGGCGTGCCCCGTTCCATATACTCCATCGCGTCAAAATGGGATCGTGTTGGATCGGGCGATCCTGCGCCGTGAATCAGCGCCAGCGACCCCGCATCCCATACATCCTTCAAAGGACGCAGCGCCGGATGCAGCCCGAAATGCCCATCAAGATCAATCGCCGCAAGTGCGCTGCCGTCCGGCTCAGGAATGGCAATCGTCGGGCGGCGGTCATAGTACAGGCTGCCTTCGCCAAACGGGATCACCGCATTCAACCCATCCATGCCGCCGCGCTGAAAGATGGCGACCAGCACATCTCGCGTGCCGGGGGCATTGTTCTGATAGCGTGGCGAAAACACCAGCCGCGGCATCCAGCCCGGATACAGCGCACTGCTCACGCCAGCAATTCCCATGTGGCCGAAAGAGCGAAGAAGTTCACGTCTGGATTTCATCGTTTGCATATTCACCGTTTAGTCTCCGATTCAATGCCACTGAAATTGAGGCGAAGCAAGCAGCAGGCCGATCAGCGTTGGCAGCTTATCGGCGCGCGCTTCTTCTGAAAGCGGAATTGTCGGGTTGCCATCATCCGCCACAAAAGCCGACAATAGATCGAAATCTTCGCGTGGAAGGCGCGCTGGAGTTCCTAGAATTGCCGTGACGGCATTAGCCACAAGCTGATTGGCATTTGCGGCATGCGGCACAACGGCATTCAGATTTAGTGAAATATCATCCCACCAGCCTTCGCTCGCATAGGGAAAGCCTAGGGCTAGATTCCAGCGGTTGAGCAGCCCGTTAGTATTTAACCACGCGCCGGCAGCATCGGGATAGCCATTTGGCGGATTCCAGTTGTAGGGAAGTTGGCCAAGGTCTTCCAATGACCATACCAGATAGGGTCGGTTACCAAAGTCCAGACCGGGGCGCAGCGCCCGCAGCATCGCCACCATAAAATCAATCGGGCGGCGAAATTTTTGTCCTTGAGCCGCGGCGAATTGAGGGGATAGCAAAATATGGCGCATCGTCTGGCGGATGTCACCCCCGCTGTTTAGAAAAATCTGCGCGGCGCTTTCCACTAAATCTTCAGGCGGCTGATCACTCACGAACCGGCGCGCCAGCTTTGAAGCGATGAACCGTGCCGTCGAGGGGTGCGTTGCCAGAATATCCAGCACCTGCAAACCGTCCTCAATCCCCCGCCCAGCAGGGAAAACATAACCTAAAATCTGTTTTTCACCATAGTCGTGTACACTGCCATCAAAATAAAACGACCCCGCGCCATTCGCCGTATCGGCAACCGTCCAACCGGTCAAGGCCCGCGCGACCGCCCTCACGTCCGCTTCGGTGTAGCCGCCGTTCACGCCCAGTGTGTGCAGTTCCATCACTTCGCGCGCATAATTCTCGTTCGGGTGTTCGGCTACACTCTCGGCATTGTTCAGGTAAAACAGCATGGCCGGGCTTTGCGCCGAAGCAAACAGTAAATCGCGGAAGTTGCCTAGCGCATGGCGGCGAATCACCTCGCGATCGTCAACAATCTTCTCGCCCATACTATCGCCCGCTGCTATATTAAAATGATCAGTCCAGAACTCGACCATCAGTTCAAAAAGCTGGCGTTCACTGTACGCAGCGCGATAGATCCGCTGCCATGGGACTACTGTATACACATAATCGTCCACGTAAGCGCGGTCATAAACCCCCCGCGCTGTCCCGGCTAGATAGTCGAATTTGCTCAACCATTCATCCACGCCAGAATCGGGAATATTCTCAGGCGAAAGCTGCCAATCAATATAGGCTTCAGCGCCTATTGCCTGTATACGTTCAACATCTACGGCCATCGGCCCCCACGTAACCCGGCTTAGTACATGCCAGCTCGGATCAGCTTGTGCCGTTCCTTCCTGTGCGCGTACCTTTGCCAGCCAACCAACATTGCTGGCGGCAACGGCTGCCAATCCGGTTAATTTCAGCATGTCGCGTCTGGAAAATTGCTGCATTATTAACATCCCCGGTTTCGCTAACTGCTTTGCACTATAGAGCGAATTTCAAAGCGCGCAAGTATGCTAAAAGTAACCCCCTTCGTCTTCGTAGGGTGTTCAGTGGATCGTTTCTGAAATGATGCGGTTCGGGTATAGTTAGCACGCTTCAAAGCTCTGGGAGATCGTATGACCGCAAAAATTGTCGTTGTGGGCAGCTTTAACATGGATTTGACCAGCTACATGCCGCGTATGCCGCGTCCCGGTGAAACGCTCCATGGCACGCGCTTTCAGACTGGCCCCGGCGGAAAAGGATCAAATCAGGCGGTAGCAGCAGCCCGTTTGGGCGCAGATGTCACTTTCGTTGGTCGCGTTGGCACCGATATTTTTGCTGACAATGCCTTTCAAATCTGGAACAGCGAAAACATCAATACCCGTTATGTCATTCGTGATCCTGAAAACCCGACCGGCGTCGCCCCGATTTGGGTTGAAGAAACCACCGGGCAAAACGCAATTGTCGTAATCCTTGGCGCAAACAAAGTCCTCAGTCGTCAAGACATTGACAGCGCTGCCGAAGCAATAGCCCGCGCCGACATTCTGATCGCCCAGCTTGAGACCGATATTGACGCGACAGCTTATGCGCTCAAACTTGCAAAACAAAGCAACGTACGCACCATCCTGAACCCTGCGCCCGCGGCGACTCTTCCCGATGAGATGATCGCCAATGCAGATATCCTGACCCCCAACGAAACTGAGTTGGAGGTTTTATCAAGGCGCACGCTTGACGATATTGATGCCGCAGCGCGATCTTTAATCCGTCGAGATGATCAAACCGTCGTAGTCACGTTGGGCGCAGGCGGCGCACAAATCGTCACCAGCAAAAACAGCATCAACAAACCCGCCATCGAAGTGCAGCCTGTGGATACCACCGGCGCAGGCGACTGTTTCACCGGCGCATTAGCGGTAGCCTTAGGGGAAGGAAAAACGTTGGAGGAAGCAGTACGATTCGCCAATACTGCCGCCGGCATCTGCGTGACTCGTCCCGGCACCGCGACCAGCATGCCCTCGCGGCAAGAGGTAGACGTGCTGATCCCCGAATAGCCCCGGAAGCCAATCAGCTTTGGATAATCACCATTTTTAGGACGGTCATATCTTCAATGGCGAAACGCGGGCCTTCGCGGCCAACCCCGCTGTGCTTATTGCCGCCGTATGGCATTTGATCGACGCGGAACATCGGCGATTCATTGATCAGCACGCCGCCAACATCCAGCCGCTTCACCGCCAACATAGCGCGCTTAAGATCGCTGGTGAATACACCCGCCTGCAAGCCAAATTCAGAATCATTCACCGCCGCTAGCGCCTGCTCAAACGTATCGAACGGGATTAAATTGACCACCGGCCCGAAAATCTCGGCGCACATCACTTTCATCTGCAAATCAACATCTTCCAGCACCGTCGGCTGAATCGTGCGCCCTTCTCGTCCCCCGCCAGCCAATACCATGGCTCCAGATGATTTTGCCTGCTCAATCCACGACTGGATTCGCTCCGCCGCAGCATCGTTGATCAGTGGGCCAAGTTCTGTTGTGTCATCCAGCGGATCGCCCATCACCAGCAGATCTACCCGTTCGAGAAAAGCCTGTTTGAACGCATCATATTTGCTGCGCTGTACGTAAACCCGCTGAACGCTGATGCAAACCTGCCCGCTGTAAGCAAATGCGCCTACTGCTGCCTTCTCAACCGCACCATCCAGATCAGCCGTCTCATCTATGATCATCGCGGCATTCCCGCCCAGTTCAAATGTCGTGCGGCGAATACCGGCATTCTTGCTGATCGCCTGCGCCACACCGACGCTGCCAGTAAACGAGATCATCGCAATCTGCGGGTTCGTGATCAGCCATTCGCCAACGTCCGCCCCGCCAATCACGATCTGAAACGCGCCCCCCGGCAGCCCCGCCTCAGTTAGAATCTCAGCCAATCGCAGCGATGTAAGCGGCGTTTGTGGGTTTGGTTTCAACACAATCGGGCAGCCTGCGGCGATGGCCGGGGCAACTTTATGTGCCACCAGATTCAGCGGGAAGTTAAACGGCGTTATCGCCGCGATCACACCAACGGGCACACGCATAAAGTAGCCGATTTTGCCTGCGCCAGTCTGCGCCGCATCCAGCGGTATCGTTTCACCATGCAGCCGCCGCGCCTCATCGGCCGCAAAGCGAAAGGTTTCAACTGCGCGTTTAACCTCTCCACGCGCATAGCGTATTGGCTTGCCGCATTCTTGCGTCATCAGCTTCGCCAGCAGCTCAACCTGTGCAGCGATCAACTCACTGGCCTTATCCAGAATTACCCCACGTTGATACGCAGTGAGATCGGCCATCGTTTCACGTACAGCAGCCGCATGGGCGATAGCATTCTCAACATCTTCCCGTGAAGATTCGGTAACTTCGCCGACCACGCTGTCATCATACGGGTTCAGCACACGATAAATATTCGGCTCAGACATAAGATTGACCTTCTGGAGGCTTTATCAACGGGGATTGCGTTAGTAATACATAATTTACAGGACGATTGCAAAATGAACCCCTCCCCGCAACGAAGAGGGGTTATGACCACAGCTTAACCAAATTTGATGACGCCGGTCAGGATCAATGCACCAACCACCAGCGCCACAATAACGAGCATAGCCACTAGCAAAATGATGATCCGCTTGATGCCGGAAGATTGTTTGCGCTCTTGCCGGTACTGTGTTTGCTGCGACTGATTCACCTGTGCGCTGTTGAATTCCATCATCGTAAAATTACCCGCACCCTGCCCTTGAGCGCCTTGCTGCGGCGACTGCATCTCCAGCATGGTGAAGCTGTCAGCCTGCTTTCCAGCGGGTGACTGCGATGGGGATTGCATTTCCATCATCGTAAAGTCAGCACCGCTTGATGGCGAAGGCGGCGGTTGCGCCGGGCGACCCTGCTGCTGCGGTACAACGCTGTTGAATTCCATCAAGGTATAGTTCGGGTCAGGAGTTGGCGCTTGCGCAGGCTGCGGTGGCCGCGGCGCAGGCGGTTGGGATTGCTGCGGTGGCGTGGATGGAAATACAAAATCCAATTGCGTTTTGTCGCCCACGGAGGGCGCTGAGGCCGGGCTTGCTGGCGAACTGGGCGATTCATCGAAGTCAAAATCAAGTTCGGTTTTATTCGCCGCTGGCGGATTCAAATGTTGGCCGCGGTTACCCACTGAATCATACGGCACCGTCTTGACATCAAATTCCAGCTCGGTATGCTGCCCGGATGTAGGCGCTTGTGGCGACGCTGGCGGCGGTTGTGGGGCTGCCACAACAGGCGGAATCACAGTCGGCATTGCATCCGCCGCTGGCGGCGCAGGAATCGGAGGCGTAGACTTGATGCGTTCTTGAAAATCAGCCACCGAAAGCATCATTGTAGGCATATAGTCATCATCGGCAGCAGCGGTAGCAGTCGTCGCCGGAAAAATAGCTGCGCGCACATCACGCACAAAATCCCGCAGGTCGCCATAGCGCGTTTCACGCTCACCAAGCGCCTTTGCAAAAATACGATCCATTTCCTGCAAATTCAAAGATCGCAAATCTGCAGACAGTTCATTCGGCGGAATTTTTGACGGCCAGTGCCATTTGCCAGTGACGATGCGCTCATAGGCAATATACTGGTTATAAATCTGGTCTGTAGGATTCCAGAGCGCGTGTTTGCCGAAAATAATTTCATAGGCAACCAGCGCAAAGCCAAAATTATCGGCCAGCAGGTCTGCCTGACCATCCGGAGACATATACAGTGTCGTGCCGATGAATCGCTGGGTTGATTCCGCCTCGCGCTGATCCAGCGAAATGCTGAAGTCCAGCAGATACGGATTTTCGATTCCCGTGATATTCGACGGCTTCAGATCGCGGTGAATCACACCTGCTTCATGCGCGGCCTGAAGCGCGGAAGCCAGCTCCCGCACCAAATCCATTCGTCGCTCCAGCGGAATCCGCAGCATTTCCCCGTTGGCGATCAGCTTATCGTAAGTATCACCGCCAACATAGCGCATCACAATATATGGGCGTGAAAAATCGAGATCGTAATCGTACAGCGCCGGGATATTCGGATGCTGCAATTTCTGCATCGCTTCAACTTCGCGCAGCATACGTTCGCGGTGCTTGGCAACATTCGCGCTTGCCATTAACGTTTCATTCATAAATTTCATGGCAACTGTCTTGAAAGGATCGTAAGCCTTCCAGACTTCACCAGATGCGCCACGTCCAAGTTGTCTTTCCAGCGTATAGTTCTTGATCTTTACGCCGGGCTGCAGGTCAACCATCCTTCTTCCTTCATGATTCTCTAAACATTAAAGTCAGGGCAATGACGAGTTCCATTTCCCGCCCCCTCGCTTGCATGGCGGGAATGAGGCATACAACTACTCATCGTGATATTAAAGCTGAGTGACAGACGAGCGTGCTTCACACGGCAAAATAAAGCGCGTCCGTACTCCATTACCAAACTGAACGATATCCCCGTTGTACAGCCTTTCCTCACGATTCGGTTGTAAACGGGTCACCATACCATCTGGCATCACCAGAGAGGTGCCAAATGAGCTGCCCAAATCGGAGATATAAAACTCACGCGCGGCAGGGTTCGCGCGGAATTGCGCGTGTCGCCGGGATATGCTCTTCTCATCCATACCGATCTGAATATTCTGTTCCGGCGCAAAAAATCGCCCCAGCAAGAACATCGTCCCCGGTAGTGGGTATTCCTGAAGATTGGGCAGCCCGGAGATGATCGCCATACGTGCAATGCCGTCCGCAGGCGGCATAATAGGCGCATAGGCTGGCGCATAGGCTGGCGCAGCGGGCATCGGCGGCGGCGGCGCATAAACCGGCTGTGGGGGCGCGCCCATCGGGGCTGGCGCAGACATCACCGGCGCGGCAGAAGCGCGAGTAGGTGCGCTGGATTCCTGATTTCGCACCGGTAGAATAGTCAGCAGCAGCCACTGCAAAAGCAGCAGCACGCCAATGACCGCCGGAATTGCCGGGATGATCCAGATCATCGTAGATTGATCCATAAGTTTTCATCCTCGCTTTTACACTGGGTTATGCGAACAGTATATGCCAGAAATCGGGTTCAATGCTATAGTGTTAGACGAAAATCCATCTTTTAACAAGTGAGGCTCTTACGTGGAGAACGTGCCTTCCAGCGCCCCTACGCTGCGCGCAAATTGGCTCTCAATCACTGGTTCCGTGCGAGATCATAACGAAGATGCCATTGGTATTTATGAATCTTCGCCAGCAAGCTTCTTCGTTTTGTGCGATGGCGTTGGTGGCGCTGAAGCGGGCGAGTTTGTTAGCGAATTTGCCGTCAAGCGCATGTTGAAAACCTTCCACGAAGCCCCTAAATCGCCTGCTACCAACTGGTCTGCAGTGATGGAGGCTGCCTTGCGCGATGTCAACAGCGAAGTGCGCCGCGTTGCCGATGAAGCCACTGCCCGCAGCGGCAAACCGGTGATGATGGGCAGCACCATGGTTGCCGTCGTCATCTATGGTTGGAATGCATTTGTCGCCCACGTGGGCGATTCCCGGCTTTATCACTGGCGCGCGGGTGGCATTGTTCAAGCCACCGAAGACCACTCTACTTTTTCGACCATGATGATCCCCGCCGTCAACCCCGACGGTTCCATCAAGAGAAACGTGCTGATGCGCGGTATCGGCAAAGGCGCAACCATCGAGCCGGATCTGCTGCTGCTCAACTTGCAGCCGGGTGATAAGCTGCTCATGTGTTCAGATGGCATGAGCGATAAGGTCCTCGCAGACGAAATTGCCAACGCCTTCAATACCATGCCTCTCACTGCTATTGCCGAAAATTTGGCGCGAACTGCCGATACCCGGATGAGCAAAGACAATATCAGCGTCATCACTATTGAAATAGATAATGTACCAAAGCCGCGAGAATTTCAGGTTCCAGAACAGGAACGCGCGTTTTACGGCTATAATTCGCGTTGGGCAACGACTAATTTTCAAGCAGCGGGCATTAACGTTGACGCTAGCAGTTCTGGTGGAAAACGCAAGTGGCTTCTACTTTTGATCGCGCTCATCATCGTGTTCGTAATTGGCGGTGTGGCGGCTGCACTTGCTTCCGGCGGGGGCGGCGCGGTAGCAGCGCCTGCTGTGGCAACTGCCACCCTTGAGCCACAAGGTGAAGTACTGTTAACTGAAGAAGTTGTGCCAACACAAACGTCATTACCGACGGAGACGCCGACAGATACACCAACTCCGACGGAGACGCCAGTGCCACCAACACCAACAGAAACACCGGTGCCGCCAACCGCGACACTACGTTCTTAAAATATTTATGGAATCAAGTGCCTCGCCCTGACTATTCTGGCATAATCGCCAGAATGCAGATGCGCCGCAGAAACAGGTGGAGAGTTAATCACTATGACAAAAAAGCTATTACTGGTTATTGTGTGCCTTGTTTTCTGCCTTGTTGGGGGCGTTTTTACGCTTAGCGCCCAGCAGGCGGGCATTACCACCAGCGCAGAACCTCAGTTTTCGGCCTATACCTGCGTATTCAATCCTGCTACGGGGCGCGCCGAAATTCGCGCCACACTGATTGACGGTGCCGGGAACGCAATGCCGCCCGAAAACGTCACCTTCGCCGTGTCACGAGTTGGCGCCAGTTCACCCCTGCCTCCGGATGCAGCTGTCGTTTCTGTTGCTGACCCCCGCCCGCCGCTGCAAATGATCGTCGTGCTAGATGTCACCTCAACCATGCCTTTAGAGCAAGTGCGTGACTCCCTTCTCGCCGGCCTGCTCTCGCCGATGCCATTTGAAGATTCTGTCGCGCTGATCACCTTCGCACAGGTCGCCAGCGACATCAGCCAGTTCTATAATGACAAAAACGCTCTTTACAACGATCTTCTTTTTTCTCTCAGCGCTCAGGATTCTCCTAATCATCTGAATGATGCCATTCTCGCCGGGCTAGAGGCGACCCAACCGAACAGTCCGAACCGTCAGGTCGTGCTGGTCATTACCGACTCCACGCCTCAGGTCGAACAGGCTACTCCGGAAGAGATAATCACCCGCGCGCAGGCTTCACACACGCAGATTATCCCGATTGCGCTGCACAACCTTTCCGACACACCGGACGATGAAGCGCTGTTCGCGTTAGCCAACGCCACCCGTGGCTTTGGTTTCGCTTATGATGGTGATAAGCGCGCGGAAGCCATTGAAGCCGGGCTAACCAATATCTTTGGCCGCGTGTTGAATGTGCTCAACAGCGAAATCGTCATTTCGGTTGATTTGACCGGGCAGACTCCTGACGAAACCGGCTTTATCCCCTTTGACATCACCGTTGAACCCAACAGCGGCGGCTCACTCACTGACCGCGTAAGCTGCCCGCAGCCGCCGGTTGAAAGCAGTGTTGAAGGTAGAAGTGAACTTCCGCAGTTTGCCGTAGCCTTTACCAATGTAGTCGAAGGCTCGCGCATCAATGATCCCGGCACCCTCGAAGTGGCGGTGCAGCCGTTCGATCAGCTTCCGCTGGATGCGCAGTTTGTCTTCTGGTTGGATGACGAAATTACATCCGAAAGTCCGGAAGCCATCTTCCCATTTGACCCCCAATCGCTCGATCCCGGCCGCCATACGGTGCGCGTAGAACTGCGCGACAGCAGCGGTGATCGTCTAGCAACCACGCCCACCCTCAACCTATTCACCCGCCGCGCGCTGTCTCTGACAACCGCTTCTGGAAACACCACCCAATTATCCGGAGCTGTCACTATTCAAGCCAACAATGTGACGCAAAATATGGGTGAAGTTCAGTTCCGCGCCGCTGAAGCCAGTAACCCTGATGTTTCATTTCCCATCGGAACGGCGCAGGTTACCAATGACACAGCCGCGCTGGAAATTCCTGATATTCAGAATGTCGCCAATAATCTGTTCCCACCTGCGGAAGGGCAAGAAGGCTGGAACTTACTGATCAGCGCCGCCGCTCCATCAACGGCTGAAGGCGACCCGCCCCTAGGCGAGTCAATTTCACCGCTGGTGGTCAGCGTTGCGCCCAAACCGGCATTCTCTATCGAGGAAGTCGCTAAAAGCCCGCTTCCACCGATCATCCTCGCGGTGCTCTTGCTGCTGGTTGACTTCTTCCTGTTCAAGCAGATACGCAAAACGCGCATCAAGCGCACCATCGCTGGTGCCGATAAACACGATTTACCCGCCCAGTTGATGTGCGTCACCGTCAGCCGTGGCACAGCTGGCCGCCAGACCTACATGCTCACCAAAAAGACCATGTACGTCGGGCGCGGTTCAGGCAACGACATTCAGCTTGAAGACGATGCCAATGTTTCACGGCAGCATGGCGCCATTTTGTGGCGCAAGCAAAATTGGTATTTCGCCAATCGCAAGCCAAAAGTTCGCTCCAAAATTGCCGGAAAGCTCTACAAAGGGCTGGCGTTGGTGAAGCTGGAAAATCCGACAGACATCGAGTTAGGCAGCTATCAGCTCGTCTTCCACTCGACCGAACAGAAGCAAGACATTTCAGATCTGGTCAAGACGAATCTGTAAAAGGTGGGCTGAATGCGCGTTTCAGCAAAACTTGTAAGGCAGCGTCAAAGTTATAGTCTAAGTCTGGGCGACGGGATGCGGGTTGGTAACGTGGCTCGCTACCTGTCGCAGCAGGAATCCTATATTGATACCGGCACGCTAGAATTGGCGCGTCCCGTGCAGCCTACTCAGCGGCTTCAAGATGTGGATATTCAAGCGGGTGACCGTTTGATCATCACCACCTCAAAGCCAACGCCAGCAGAGCTTCCGTCACCGCTCAATCCCGGCGATAAGATCATCCGCCTCAGCATGGGCGATGTTGATGTCTCATCTCGCGGGAAGAAAGTGCTGTCTATTGGCAAGCCGGATAGCAACCGCGACGTGGATATTGATCTACGCAACTTCATTTCACCAAAACAGTTGAATTATGTCTCGCGTGATACGATGCGGCTGGAATTTGATGAGCGTTCCAAAACATGGTACGCCTCTCGAACCGGCCGCACCCGTTTATTGATCAACGAATATGAGTTGACCGCAGATCGCATCCCGTTGGGCGATTCGTCACTATTAAAGATATATCGCGCCAACGAAGAGCCGACCAATCCCGCCTTTCGCCCACTTGTTGAAATCAAGATGGAAACTGAAACCGTCCAATCACGAGATGATATTGTCTATCTTGAAGGCGGAAACACGCCTTATCGTATTCAGGCGGGCGTAGAACGCGAAAGCGCCGCCTTAAACGTCTCCGAAAATGTGCCGTTCGGCCAGATCATCACCGGTTTAGCCGCACACATGAATATGGATATCAATACTGAATACGAAATTTACATCCTCCGGCTCATTCCACCCCTCACCCCGGTGAAAGAGATCGTGCTCGGCAGCGATGAATTCCTATACGCGGCTCGTTCGCAGTCCTACGCGATGAACATGCTGATATTGCAGGATCTCGCAAATGCTGAACGCAAATATGAACTGATCGGCGGCCCCGAAGACGACATCAAGCTTATTGGCAGGCGCCCTGAATCCGCAATTGAAGACCCTGAACTGGAAGTAGACCTCTACAATTCACTGGTAGAACGCACTGGCAATCCGAATGCCTTCAAAAATATTTCACGCCGTCAGCTTCGCGTATTTTATCGTGCCACTGAAAATACATGGTGGGCACAGGCCGAAGAGCGCGCGTCTGTGCCAGTATTCATCAATAACACCCGCGCAGCCTCTGGTACGCCAATTCAACTGACCTCCGGCGACGTGATTAGCATCGGCGCGACAGTAGATAACTATGCGGCACGGCTTGAAGTAGAGATCACGGCAAAAGCCGATTAACCCGCAGCCTCACACCAAATGGATCTCGTCACGTATTGGAATATCCGCTCTGATGCGTGACGCCTGATTTTTTTACTAGTTTTAACAGGCACGCTAGTTGCCGAGATTCCCGTATTGGTGTACAGTGAAATTCGTTCAATAAATGTCTATATTACGATTCATTTCAGCAACTTGGAGTTTTGGGGAAAGCTGTGCAAGTCGAAAGCTTACGGGTTCTTCAAGAATCGCTTTCGTGGATTGATGATCTCATCCGCGCAGCCGTAACACGCGCCCAGAGCGCGGGTCTTGACCCAACCGATGCGCTTCGAGGGCTGGTCATCACTGATGACGAAGTGGTCAATCATCTATCCACCCCTGCCCTAAGCGGCCTATGGGACGGTGAACGCATCTTCGATGCCGTCGAATCGATGCCGTTGGCGAACGAAAACCCCATTACAAATCTCGCTAGATTATTTCATTTAACCGCGTTAGATTGTCACATTTTATTAGTCTGCCTTGCGCCAGAGGTAGATAGGCGTTATGACCGTCTTTATGCCTATCTACAGGATGATGTTTCCCAACGCCGCCCAAGCGTTAACCTGATGGTTAATCTTCTGGGCGGTGATGTCGTAGAGCGCTTTACAGTATGGGAACGCCTACAACCAGATCGCCCACTCCGCGCAAATCATCTGCTTGAAGCAGTGCCGGATCCCGGACAGATCAACCCGACATTTCTTGCCCATCACTTGAAACTCGATCATCGTATTGTTCTCTATCTACTCGGTGATAACACCGTTGATCTGCGCTTGAAGCACACCACAACCCTACAATCTCCTTCAGCCCTGAAGAAGCGAATTGTAGATGTGCCGGAAACACTGCGTTATGCCATGGAAAGCGCTTCACAGGGCAACCCGCCCATCGTTCATCTGCAAGGCGCAAATGGCAGCGGGCGCAAATCGGCAATAGAAACCGTCTGCGCGCAGTTTGAGATGCCGCTCGTCACCGCTGATCTTGCCCTGCTTAAAGATCTCGACATTTCAATTCAACTGGCGTGGGAACTGGCGCTGCGCGAAGCCACACTGAATAATGCCGCGCTGCTGCTCTATAACTGGGACGCCTGCCTGAATCAATCCGACTTACAGCCACCCGCCGATTTATGGAAAGCGGTTGAACATTTTCCCCACGTCGTTTTTCTATGCGGGGCTGAATCTTTCGAGCCGCTCGATCCCGGGCGCGCCCGAAAAATGCTGCGAATCAAATTCTCGCTGCCGTCTTATGAGATACGCTTTGAATCATGGCGCGAAGCTCTGGATGCCAGTCATGTAGCGCTCGATGAAGCGCGGTTAGATGAACTGGCGAGCAAATTCAAACTCACCGGTTCTCAAATTTCGCTGGCCGTTCATACGGCTGCCGATATTGCAGCCTCGCGCGGTAACTCCGTAACTGTCGAAGACCTGATTTCCGGCGCGCAGGCACACTCCAGCCTACAATTGGGGCGGCTAGCCAAACGTATTGTCCCGCGTTTCAGTTGGGGTGATCTCATCCTCCCGCCAGATCGAATCGAGGTGCTGTGCGAAATTTGCGCGCGCATTCGTTACGGTCACGTCGTTAACGACTCGTGGGGTTTCAGCCATCGTGTGGCTGCCGCGCCCGGCGTAACCGCACTGTTTGCCGGAGAAAGTGGCACTGGCAAAACGCTCGCGGCAGAAGTGATCGCCCACGACCTTGGCCTGCTGCTGTATAAGATTGACCTTTCCGCCGTGGTCAGTAAATACATCGGTGAGACCGAAAAGAACCTTAGCGTCATCTTCGACGAGGCACATCAAAGCAATGCCGTCCTGTTCTTTGATGAAGCCGATGCCCTCTTTGGCAAGCGTTCTGAAGTAAAAGATGCGCATGACCGTTACGCCAATCTCGAAGTCGCTTATCTGCTTCAACAACTCGAAGTTTATGAGGGCGTAGCCATTTTAGCCACGAATTTACGACAAAACTTAGATGAAGCATTCACACGTCGTTTAAGTTTTCTGGTGGACTTCCCATTTCCGGAGCGCGAATACCGGGAAAAACTGTGGGTTTCACACTTCCCATCGGAAGCGCCATTGGGAGTAGACGTGGATCTGCGTGAACTTTCAGACCGTTTTTCGCTGGCAGGTGGCAATATTCGTAATGCTGCCATTGCATCGGCATACTTAGCCGCCGCCGATGGTGGAAGAATCACCATGACGCATTTGCGCCATGCGATCAAGCGCGAACATCAGAAAATGGGACGTTTATTAGATGATGATTATTAGCGAAACGACTGTTGAGCGATGATTCAAGATCTTGATAAGACGCTCGAAAAGCTCATGTACGATAAAGGTCGACTCAATCGAAATGATATTGACATTTCTTTTGAGCAGCCAAACGGGGATTGGTCTTCGCGCATCAGCCGCCCAACCTTGAATATCTGGTGTTTCGATATTCAGGAAAATCTAAAGATGCGGACGATGGCACCGCGCATGGTACCCGAATTAAACATGGGCATTCGCAAATTCCCGCCGATCCGCCTTGATCTCACCTATCTGATCACCGCTTGGGCGCGTAAAGTTGAAGACGAACACCAGCTCCTGTGGCGCGCACTCGGCGCATTAGCGCAAATCCCTGAGCTTAATCCCGCTTCCTGTGAGGGCGCGCTCAAAGAACAGCTTTATAATATCCCCGTGCTGGTAGCAAATATGCCCACCGGCATGCCGAACATGTCTGATTTATGGAGCGTGCTCAATAATCAGATGCGATTGGGCTTTACCGCAGTCGTTACGCTGGCGCTGGATCGGACGACGACATTCGAGTCGCCGCTCGTTCTCGAAACCGACATTCGCATTGGCGTTTCATGGTCTCCAGAATCACGGGAGATGGATATTATGGATGTCGAGCTTCGTGAGCAGCATGAACTTCCATCAGGATCAAATGGTGATGGAAGCGCATCTGCGAAGAAGAAGCGCAAGTAACATTTCCGGGTTGTGCGAGTCACCCTCATCATGGGTGTTTTGCAAGTAATATTTGATTGCTCATTATTTAGGAGGAGAGATGTCACCGAGTTATTTATCACCGGGTGTTTATGTCGAGGAAGTCGACAAGGGAACGAAGCCGATTGAAGCCGTCGGTACGGCTGTGGCTGCGTTCATCGGCTATACCGAGCGCGCGTCAGCCGAAAAAGATGGTGCCGTTGTATCTTTGCTCGGTAAACCTACGCTCGTCACAAATTGGGCGCAGTACGTCAAGAGTTTTGGTGGCTTCGTTGAAGGCGCCTACTTGCCGGACTCGGTCTACGGCTATTTCAACAATGGTGGCGGTATTTGCTACATCGTCAGCATCAAGACTCTCGGCGCATCGGCCGATCCTGACGCTGCAACCTCGGCAAAAGTTGCCCTGCCCTCTGGCGATGCCAAAGGCGGTACGCTGCTGGAGCTGTCCGCCAAGGCTGGTGGCCCCGCTGGCAATAACATCAGCGCGGTCGTCAAGCCGAATCCGGCTGAGGGCGCCAAAGATTTCACGCTGGTCATCAACGTGAACGGTAACCCTGTTGAAACCTATGAAGGTGTCACCACCGGAAAAGGCGACAACAACGTAGAAACTGTCGTCAAGGCGAAATCCAAGCTGGTAGATGTCAAGGTCGTCGCCAAGGCCGAAATCGTCGCCGCAGCCGGCGACTATGCGCTCTCTGGTGGCGAAATCAAGACCAAGGCCGTCACCCTCGCTGATTATCAGGGCAGCGTTGAAGAACGCCTCGGCATGGCCGGTCTGGAACCGTTGGACGACATCACCATGCTGGTGGTGCCAGACTTGATGAGCAGCTATGAAGCCGGTGAAGTTGATGCCAAAGGCGTTCAGGCAGTTCAGCAGGCAGTGATTGATTACTGTGAAGGCGTGCGTTACTGCTTCGCCGTCCTCGACTGCCCGCCGAATCTCATGCCGCAAGACATGAAGGCATGGCGCCTGCAGGTCAATTACGACAGCACTCGTGCCGCTTTGTACTATCCGTGGCTGGAAATTGCCGACATGACCGGCAAGGGTGGCCGTACCCGTATGGTTCCGCCTTCTGGTCACATTGCTGGCGTCTATGCCCGCACTGATGCAACCCGTGGTGTTCACAAAGCCCCCGCCAACGAAATCGTGCGCGGCGCGCTTGGCCTCGGTGTGAACGTCACCAAAGGTGAGCATGACACCCTCAATCCAATTGGCGTGAACGTTGTTCGCAGCTTCCCCGGTCGTGGTATCCGCGTTTGGGGCGGTCGTACCCTCTCCAGCGATCCAAGCTGGAAGTACATCAACGTTCGCCGTTTGTTCAACATGGTCGAAGAAAGCATCGAGCGCGGTACTCAGTGGGTTGTGTTTGAACCCAACGATCAGATGCTTTGGGGTCGTATTCGCCGTGACATCAGCGCGTTCCTCACGCTGGTTTGGCGTACCGGCGCATTGTTCGGTGAAACCCCGGATCGCGCATTCTACGTAAAGTGCGATGCTGAAACCAACCCACCCGAAGTGCGCGATGTCGGCCAGTTGATCGTTGAAATCGGCATGTGCCCCACCAAGCCGGCAGAATTCGTAATCTTCCGTATCAGCCAGTGGGCTGGCCCTGACGCGCAGGGTTAGTACATAACGTTGTATTTTGAGGATAACCTCAGCATAGGAGACATGAACAAATGGCACGTGAAAGCGACTTTCTATTAGGGTTTGCGTTCACCCTCGAAACTCAAGGCTCCCTGACCGGTGTATTTCAGGAAATCAGCGGCCTTGGTTCTGAGAACGAGTTGGTGGAGCAGAAGATCATCCAGAACGGCAAGGAAGTGATCCAGAAGGTTCCTGGTCGCTTGAAGTTTACGGATGTCACGTTGAAGGCGGGCATCACCAAAAACATGGAAATCTGGACGTGGCGTAAGATGGTGGAAGAGGGCAAGATTTCTACTGCCCGTAAGAACGCCACCATTACCGCGCTGGATCGTTCGGGTACACCTGCTGCACAGTGGTCGTTTGTGAATATGTGGCCCAGCAAAGTCAGCGGCCCACAGTTCCAGGCAGACGCTAACAGCTTTGTGATGGAAGAAGTCACGCTGACCTTCGAAAACTACAAGCGTGAACTGTAAATCGGGTTAATGTGACGCGCAGCAGGGGCGAATATTCTGATGATGCCAAATGGCTATCCGCAAACTGAATTTCCTTTCGAGCTTCCACGGGGCTACATAGACACGCAGGGAAACCTGCACCGTGACGGCACGATGCGGCTGGCAACGGCTAAAGATGAGATCGCTCCTCTGCGCGACCCTCGTGTTCGGGCAAACGAGGCTTACTTAGTAGTGGTGCTGCTTTCTCAGGTCATCACCCGGCTGGGAACGCTGCCGCGCATCACGCCCGAAATCGTCGAGGAGTTTTTCAGCGCCGATCTAGCGTACTTACAAGAGCTATACCGGCATATCAATGATCTGGAAATGCCCATAGTGCATCTGGTATGCCCTAACTGCGGGCATGAGTTTGACGAGGTTACGCCTCCCCTGGGGGGATCGTAAGCTACCCCCTCGAACGCCTGCATGAGGAGGTAGCCTACATCGCCGTAAATCTTGGTTGGAGTCACGACGAAATCATCTCGATGACTCACCACGAACGCGGGCGATGGGTTAAGCAGGTTAGCAATATAAAGAAGCGGCGAATACGCCGTTAGGCAGTTTGAACCATGCCGACTGAAAACAACAATCGTAGTAACCGGGGCAGCCCAAACACTGCCGCCAATCAACCAGAAAACAATCAGCGCGCATTAGCCGAAAAAGTGGCGCAGCGCGTCTGGGAATTATTACGTGAAGATCTGCGGCGCGACAGCGAGCGGCGCGGGCGAGTTCGTGGAGGATTATGATGTTAGGACTTCCATTACCGCCAATCCCGGGTCTTAGCCCGGAAACACATTTAGGCTTCCGCTATCAAGTGATGTCTGCGAAGGTGCCCATCTCTATTTTCAACGAGGTGGTACTCCCAACGCTGACGATGGAGACGGAAGATGTGAAAGAAGGCGGTCAGAACAAATACACCCATAAACTTCCCGGAAGAATCAACGCCGGTACAGTCAAGCTGAAACAGGGCATTGTCCACGTTGACCTGATGATGAAGTGGTATGTTGACGTGATGACCAAGCAGAAATATGGCAAACAGCAAGAGATGTTGATCATCGTTCAATATAGCGCGCTGTTCATTCCGCTGCGTATCTGGCAGTTTGAGAATGCCT
>JACSRP010000255.1 GCA_014879665.1 Anaerolineae bacterium
TACAAACTGCGCGCTTACAAGTGCATCCGTCATCTTAAAAAGCTCCCTCGATGGAAATCTGAACTTCGGCTTCAAAAGTTTCGCTGCTTCATCGGCAGCAGCATGCCGCTGTTTCATCAGGTGATGATGAGTTCCCCTTCGTCGAATTGACCCCGATCCGGGCGGAGCTGCCAGACGCGCTGCTCTACGGATTTTGGCCCACTTTGCACCGATGTGATGATGTAGGTGAAGTTGGGCAGCGCGTGGTCGCGGTCATAGATGGATGGGACGGCCGGGGAATCGGGGTGGCTGTGGTAGTAGCCCACCAGCGTTAGGCCGCGCGCATCGGCTTCATCTTCCAACCGCGCCCAATCTTGCGGGGACATGGCGTAGCGATGAAACTGTTCTTCGGCGGCGAAGGTATTTTCTATCTGGATCACGTCAGAAACGTGAATTTGCCCGTCACCCTGCGTACCCAGCAAGAAGCCACCGCCCTCGTTGGGATAGGTGCCGTTCATCTGCTTGAAGATTTCTGCTTGAATTGGCGCTGCCAGATAAATTTTCATGATGCTCCTAAGCCAGAAAACAAAAAATGCCACCCGGATGGGGTGGCATTTCGCGCTTCGCAACTTTGTATTACGCAGATCAGATCTACGTAGACACCACTCGCCCCGGATAGTTCTCCATGTGATTTAGACAACACATTATACCGCTGCACATTTTTGTGGAGCGATCTTCAATCACAAGGTCGAGGGCGTTCTGAGGCGTATTCATGTAGATGAGACTAACATGCTTGACAAACAGTTGTCAAGTGGTTTGGGGAAAAGAGTCGAAAAGAAGTGATGAGTGATGAGTATAAAAACGGTTGATACCCGACGGCTTTTATAAGGGCGCGATACATCGCGCCCTTACGGAGGTTATGGCGGGGGTGTTTAAGCAGTTGATGAGCTTTGCGGATGCAGGGCTTGTTTGAAGAAGCTGGTGATGGCGTTGTAGCAGGTGACACGATTTTTGAGTTTGAGGATATCGTGACCTTCGTC
Source organism: Anaerolineae bacterium (assembly GCA_014879665.1). GTDB lineage: Bacteria > Chloroflexota > Anaerolineae > Aggregatilineales > Phototrophicaceae > Flexifilum. The sequence goes on from JACSRP010000255.1 coordinate 1,020, forward strand.
TTCAAAGACCAGCAGGTCAACAACGCCGCCGGCCTGCCGCAGTTTTTCGGCGGCATCGCGCGATTCACTGAGCACGACGCGCGGATCGTTTGCGCCCTGAATGACCAGCAGCGGGCAGGTGATGTTTTGAATATAGGTGCTAGGCGAACGCTCTAATAGAAAGCTGCGATCTTTGACGACATCACCGAGCGCGGTGGCGAAATAGGGTTTCCATGTTTCGGGGATGCGCTCTGAAAAAGTGATCAGGTTATAAGGGCCGAACATGTCTACTGCGGCGCTCCATAATTCGGGGTGACGGCTGGCGAGGGTTAAGGTCATGTAGCCGCCATAGGAGCGCCCGACGACGCCAGCGCGTTTGGTATCAATGCGCGAATCTTGTGACAGCAAGCCCATCACATGAACGTGATCGAGACGATCCCGGCCACCCCAATCGTGATCCACATATTTTGAGTAGCTGATGCCGTAGCCGGTGCTGCCGCGCACATTGGGCACGAATACCGCAAAACCGTTCAGCGTCAGGAACTGGATCAGCGGCATTGAGAACCACGCGAAATCGGGGCGTTCCTGCGACTGCGGCCCGCCGTGAACATAGTAAACCAACGGGTAGGGTGCTTCGTATCCGAATGCCGGGGCAGGGAGGTACAGCCGCGCGGAAATACGCAAACCGTCGTGAGAGACAAACGACGCATCTTCACCGGTAGAAAGGAGAACGGGAGAAATGCCGAGAATGCGCTCGTCGGTGTGGCGTTTGAGCGCGCCATCTTTGAGGGTATAGAGCTGTGTGGGCGAGGTGGCAGAACTGAACGAGAGCGCGAGATGATCTTCGGCGCGATTATGATGTACGGCTTCCAACTTGCCATCTGCAAGCTCACCGGTTCCAACCAATGGCCGAACCAGCGTCATGTGCAGGGCGGCGGGGTCAAATGTGGCTTCATAAAGCCATGAGGAGCCATCAATGTTGTATTGAACGAGATAGCGATTACCGAGCAAGCGAGTGGCATTCTCGAACTCGCCGACGCCGGAGTGAAGCGCACCAGAGATGGTAACCGGTTGGGGTTCGCCGGAGGACGTGAGTGAGAAATAAACAAGACCATAGGAGTCTTCAAAGAGACAGGAGGCGATGAGCAGACCGCCATTTTCAATTTCGCCATAACCGAAACCGGTGAGCGGCACATCTTGATCTGGCGCGCGTTCACTGAGCGGCGTCCCGTAAAATTTACGGGTGCTGCCATGCTCCCATAGGTAAAGCATGGTGTCGCCGTTGGTGTAGCCTTCGGCAAGGACGATGGTACGCTTATCGTCGCTGGTGGCTACAGGAAAATAGCCCCATTCACTTTGACCGATGTCGGTCACGGTGAGGGTGTCGAGGTGGATCATGAAGGTTGACTGAAGCGCGCTGGTTTGTGATTCGCACAGGAAGATAGCCGTGTTGGCATCTTCATCAGCTTCCACACAGTGGGCGCGCTGACCGGCAAAGCGTTCGGGCAGCAGCGGTTCCGGGAAGTCGCCATTGAGCGGAATCATGTAAGGCTGGTAAACCTCATCGCCATCCTGATCGATCATCACCAGAATTTTTCCAAGCGATGGATAAACCCGAAATGGCGCGCCGCCTAGAAGGTCAGGATTGGGCAGGACAATATTGGGCGGCAGTAAGGGTTGGGGAACGCCGCCTTCAAGGCGCATTTTGTAGAGGCTGATATGCCCGGAGAGGTTGCTCAAAAAATAGATATATTCCTCTACCCACTGGGGGCTGAGGAAGAGACGTGCAGAAAGCAGCGATTCGATTCGCATAGCATACCTTTGCAACTCATTCAGAGGCTGAGGAGACGTTTGAATATTTTTGAATAAGTGTAGCGCGACTTATGAAATTGCGACAATTTGTGATTTGAACCCGCCATCCCTCATTTTCCTCAGCCATACAAATGGAGGGGGAAACTAGGCTAAGCGGACGCGACGGGGAGTCTGAGTGAGGAAGCCGGGAATCCACTAAGCGGGCGCGTAAAAAATATGTAGGAAATTGGCATTATCTGGTCTAGAAGATTGGAGGCTTATGGTATAATTGCGCCTCATTGCTGAGGAGAAGATGCACATGGCTGATGTAACCATCCACAAGGGACTTGATAACGTCATTATTGACGAATCACGTCTGAGTTTAGTGAACGGCGCTGAGGGAAAACTGGTTTATTCTGGCTATAAGATCGAAGATCTGGCGGCCAATGCGCTGTATGAGGAAGTCGTTTACCTGTTGTGGAACGGGCGACTGCCGAATAAAGCGGAGCTTGAATTACTGCGCGCTGAAATTGCTGAAAACGCTTTTGTTGCCCCTGAGATTCTTGAGATTCTGAAACACCTTCCTAAGAACAGCGATCCGATGGCTGTAATGCGCTCGGCAGTTTCGCTGCTTGCACACTATGACCCGGACAGCGAAGATACGTCCGCGGAAGCGAACCGCCGCAAAGCCGTTCGTTTGAACGGGCAAGCGGTAACGCTGGCTGCCGCATGGGCGCGCATTCGCAAGGGGCTAGGGCCGGTTCCGCCGCGCCTTGACTTGAATCTTGCGCAGAATTTCATTTATATGCTGCGTGACGAAGCGCCGGAAGCATCGGCGGTGAATGCGATTAACGCTTACATGGTGCTGCTGACCGAACATGGGATGAACGCCAGCACTTTCAGCGCGCGGGTGACGGTTAGCACTGGATCGGACATGCACAGCGCGATTGTTAGCGCGATTGGCACCCTGAAGGGGCCAGCGCATGGCGGGGCGAACGCCGAAGCGATGAAGATGTTCCTCGAAATTGGCGATCCGGCGAACGTGCAAACATGGTTTGACGAGAATATTAAGTCTGGCAAACGCCGGATCATGGGCATTGGCCACCGCGTTTACAAGGCGCTGGATCCCCGTGCGGCGGTGCTGCGTGATCGCGCCGAGGCATTGGCGGTTGGCTCTGGCAACGGCAAGTGGTTCGAAATTGCGGATAAACTGGCGATATTGGCGCGCGCTAATGAATACTTCATTGAGCGCAATCTGCACCCGAACGTAGACTATTTCAGCGCGATTGTGCTGTATACGCTCGATCTGGATGTGGATATGTTCACGCCGCTGTTCGCGATGAGCCGCATGGCGGGCTGGACGGCACACATTATGGAACAGGCTGCGAATAACCGCCTGGTGCGCCCGGACGTGCTGTACACCGGCCCTGTTGATCTGGTGTGGACTTCACTGGAAGAACGGTAGATTTCAAAAATCAGTTTGCTGAACAAAAACGGGATACCTGTGAAGGGTATCCCGTTTTTGTTATCGCGATTACGAGGATGCGGGTTGTTCAGCAGGTCGTATGGGGATGGTGATGATGAAGGTTGTGCCTTGCCCCGGAACGCTGCTGAAATTGACTGTGCCGCTGTGGGCTTCAACTGTGCGTTTGACGATGGCAAGGCCAAGCCCGGTACCTTGAATATGGGCGGCGTTGCTGGCGCGAAAGAAGGTATCGAAGAGATGCCGCTGATCTTCGGCGGGGATACCTATCCCCTTATCATGAATCTGGAAAGTGATCGCGCCTTCGTCTCCCAGATACGAGACCAAAAATTGGACAGTGTCACCATTAGGCGAGTATTTGATGGCGTTGGTCAGCAGGTTGATCAGTGCGCGGCGCATCAAGTCTGGGTCAATCATAACCGGCTTGAAGTCACCCACACAGGCGAAACCAATGCGATGGGTGCTGCTAGCGATCCATTGAATTTCACGGGTGATTCCGGCGCAGTATTCCGGCAAATTCATGGCCTGAGGACGGAAGTATGAGCCGACGGTATCGGCACGGCTGATGGTCAGTAAATCATCAATGAGATTGGCAAGCTGCTGCACCTGCGTGGAAATCATCGAAAAGTGTTCATGGCGGCGGTTTTCGTTCAGCCGGTCGTAGTGGTGCATCAGCAGATCGCTGGATGTGCGAATTAAGGCGAGGGGTGTGCGAAACTCGTGCGAAGCCGTCGCCCCAAAACGAGACTTGAGCTCGACTAAGCGGCGTTCTTTGTCTAATGCTTCGCGCAGATCGTTTTCCAATTTTCGCCGCTGGGAAATATCGCGCAAATTACAGACGACGAGTGGTTCTGCCCACGCATTACCGCGAACGAGATCGATCACTGCTTCGAGCGTGAAACGGGCATCGTCACGACGGCAGGCGACCAGCTCACATCGCTGTACCTGACCTTCAGTCAGCGCCCGTTCCAGCGCCATCATCAGAAGATCGTGAGATGCGGAATCGAGAAGATTGGTGAAATATTCGCCGCTGGTGGGCGTGTAACCAAAGAGCAGCGCAAAGGCAGGATTGGCCTGCCGGATTTGGGCCGAGGCATTGAGCAGCAAGATGCCATCACTACTGGCGCTTAATACGGCCTCAACCTGATCTTTGGCCTGCTGAAGCTGCGCGGTGCGTTCTTCAACATGCTGCTCAAGCTCTTCGGCATAACGCAGGGTTTCAGCATAAAGGGCGGCGTTGGTGCCAGCCAACTCCTGCGCCCGCTGGCGCTGTCCCTGTTCTGCAATGTACAGGCTGGTGCGCTGCATACCGATAGAGACGTGTTCACTGATTGCAGTGATTAATTCCAAATCTTCCTGATGCAGATGACGGCCGGAGGTGGTTTCGATGTTTAACACTCCAACGACCTGATCATCAACGATGAGCGGCACAGCGATTTCGGATTGTACGTTAGGCGCCGCAGCCATATAGGCGGGATCCTGTTTGACATCCTCGATCAACACCGCCTGTGAATTTTGGGCAACACGCCCAATAATGCCCCATCCGGAGGGAATTACCTGAAAGAAATCCTCGTAGCCGATTTGATGCTGCATATGGAATTCACTGGTTTCAGCGTTAATAAAATACACGCTGACGTGTGAATAGCCGTAAAGCTCGTGGAGTCCCTCAACGACTGCGCGCATGACGGCTTGCTGATCCATTTCGCGGACGACGATGCTGCGAATACGGTTGAGTAACGTCAATTCCAGAGCGCGGCGGTTGGCCTCTTCAAGCAGCGAGCGATACCGGCCTTCGCTTAAGCGCAGCTCGTTTTCAACCTGTTTGCGTTCGGTGAGATCAAAAAACTGCGCAAGGATGCACAGTTCTCCGCCAAGTTTGATCCATTCAAATGAGGCCAATGTATCCCGCGTCTGGCGACCCTCCGAGCGTATGGGGGTATCCAGATTGGCGATATGCTGCTGTTCAAAAAGCTGTTGGATGATGGATGCAAAGTCATTGGCGAAGAGGTGGAGATCGTGCACATTTTTGTTGATAACGCGATCAACAGGCAGGCCAAGCAGCGCGAAAAAGCTGGCATTCGCGTCTACAACCCACCCCGATGGTGTGATCAGCGCGGTTGGGGCGGGGCTGGCATGAAAAATGCGGCGGAAACGTTCTTCCGACTGTTCCAAGGCGCGTTCGGTGCGCTTAAGCTGAGTTATATCGCGATTGATGCTGAGAATTGCGGTTTGACCCTGAAAATCAATCAGCTGGGCCTGAATATCCACGACAACGGGCGAATGATCTTTGCGTATCTGGGTGGCTTCGAACTGGATAAGCTGGCCGTTTGGCGCATTAAGCAGTCTGTTGATCTGAACTTGACTGCCGGGAATATCCAGCGATATGACGTCCAGACTCATATTGAGAAATTCCATGCGTGAGTAGCCATACAGGGCGCAGGCCGCCTGATTGACTTCTAGCACATGTTCATTCTCAGGCTCAAAGATCAGAACAGCATCAGGAATAAATTCCAGAAGTCTGAGGATGTCTGCCGGATATGTGGACGGTTGAGCGTTAGTAGTTTCCACGTTGCTAATGTGTGCAGCGTCTAGATACAACCGGACCGTTTATAGTTTGGAATCAACATCTAACCGTATTGTACGGGCAGATTGCAGAATAAACATGAGTATTCTATTCGGGATTATTGGGAATCTATATCATCTCTAGTCAAACGCAATCAGCAACTGCCACCGCTCAATCAAACCTTCGCCGATACCTTCTACCGCGTCAAGGTCATCAAAGCCGTGGAAGGGGCCATTCGCTTCACGAAAATTAAAAATAGCCTGTGCTAAGGAAACACCAACGCCCGGAAGCGATTCAAGTTCTTCGGGCGTGGCGGTATTGATATGGACGACAATGCCACCTTGTGGGGTTGCCAGCACGATTTCAGGCGCTGCCTGCGCGGGAACGTGTACTTGATCGCCATCGCGCAAAATGGCGGCGAGATTTACCAGTGTAGTATCGGCATCGGGGTTGAATCCGCCGGCGGATTCTATGGCGTCTTGAACGCGGCTTCCGGGCGGCAGGGTGATCATGGTATCGGGCTGACCTACTGCGCCGGTCACGTAGACGGTGATCGGGCCAGCGGTAGAGGTTGGCGCTGGCGTCATGGTTGAGGGAGGTGGGTAGATTTCAATTTGAACGGGCTGCGGGCGATTAGAGAGGACGGCTGCGGCGCCGATGATGACCGCGGCAATGAGGGCAATGGTGAGGACTGCGCTAAGCCACGCGCCACGTTCTTTCATGAGTCACCTGTGATGGCATAAGCTTTAGTTGAA
>JACSRP010000224.1 GCA_014879665.1 Anaerolineae bacterium
CACCAGCGGGCGTTTTCACGGCCTGCTGCACAGCGGCGGGCGCTACGCGGTGCGCGATCCTGAAAGCGCGAAAGAGTGCATTGACGAGAATCGCATTCTGCGGCGTATTGTACCGGAAGCGGTGGAGGACACCGGCGGCTATTTTGTGCTGTGTCCCGGCGACGACGAAAGCTATGTTGAAACATGGCTGCAAGGCTGCAAAGCTGCCGGCATTGAAACAGCGCCGGTTTCGCTGGTTGAAGCGCGCCGCCGCGAACCCGCCCTGAACCCTGCGATTCGCGCAGTGTATGCCGCCCCCGACGGTTCGATAGACAGTTGGGATTTGCTGCATTTGCTGCAAAACGCCGCCGAAAGCACCGGCAGTGCCATATTTCTCACGTATCACCGCGTAGATTCTTTGCGCCGTGAAGGAACGCGCATCAGCGGCGCGCGGCTGACTAATCTGCGAAATGGCGAACCGGTTGACATTGAATGCGCACTGGTGATCAACGCCGCCGGAGCATGGGCCGCCGAAATCGGCAAATTGGGCGGCGCGGCTATCGGCATGAAGCTGAGCCGCGGCGCGATGCTGGCCTATAATATCCGCTGGGTGAACACGGTGATTAACAAACTGCGCCCGCCCGGCGACGGCGATATTTTTGTGCCAGTAGGCACCGTCAGCGTGATCGGTACTACATCAGTCACAACTAATGATCCCGGCGATACGCAGGTTGAGTCGTGGGAAGTGCGGCGGATTCTCGAAGAAGCCGAAGCCATGACTCCGGGCATCAGCCGCGCCCGCATTTTACGCAGTTGGGGCGGCGTGCGCCCGCTGTATGATCCGGGAATTACTTCCGGGGGGCGCGGGGCGAAACGTACCTTTTCAGTGCTAGATCACGCCGAAACCGACGGCATTGAGGGCTTCATTAGCATTCTAGGCGGAAAGCTAACCACTTACCGGCTGATGGCAGAGCGGGCATCTGATCTCGCCTGCGTTAAACTGAATATATCCACCCCGGGCGCCACCGCCACAACTGTGCTGCCTTCTCCTGCGAAAACACATTTGCATCAGCTCAAAAATCGCCTGAATGCGCTTGAGCATGGGAAAGACTCCAGCGCGCTGATCTGCGAATGCGAAATTGTGACCGAAAAGCAGATCATAGATGCCCTTGAAGCCGGACGAAAAGGCAAAAATGATACGGTCACGCTGAACGATCTGCGCCGCGATCTGCGTTTAGGTATGGGGCCGTGTCAGGGGGGATTCTGCGGCTACCGCGCCGCCGCCATCCGTCATGAAGTATTGCGCGAAACGCCAACTAATACCTGCGGCCTACTCAGCGAGTTCATCGAGCGGCGCGTTGGCGGCATGAAGGCGCTGCTGTGGGGGCATAGCTTAAGGCAGGCGCTGTTGAGCGAGCAAATTTACGCGCGTATTGTTGGCTTGAGTGTGCAGCCCCCGCCCATGACAGCACCCGTCTTTACCGCAGACGATTTCCCATTCAACCGGCGCGTTTCCGGTAAGCCGCGCATCGTGGTGATCGGCGCCGGGCTGGCAGGGTTGACCGCAGGGCTAGCCGCCTTAGAACTGGGCGCTCAGGTTGAAATTGTGGCTTTCGGGCAGGGATCATGGATCGTGATGCCCGGATGGTTGGAGACAGGTGATGTGGAGGCACTCGCGGCGCAGCCAGATCATCCTTATGCTCTGGCCGGTATAGAGTCGCTCAAAGCGGGGTTGGCGCTGCTGGATCGGGCAGTCGGGCTGAACCGCGTTCAACGCTGCGGTATGACGCTGAACGGAGCAATACGTCCGATTGTCTATGCACCGCAGAGCTTGAATCATATTCCTGATACGGGAAGTCGAATTGTGGTTGCCGGCTTTGAAGGCTGGCGCGATTTCTTCCCGCAGTGGATCGCGGATCAGCTCAATGAAAATGGCTATCAGGCGACGACGGCTTTAGTGCCAATGCCGAATTTCGCCGGAAATTTCGATAACTGGCCGTATCATCTGGCGCGCTGGTTGGATAGCGAAAGCGGGCAGCAGGCGTTAAGAGACAGGCTTAAACCTTCCCTCGCCCATGCTGACGCGCTGATCTTCCCGGCGGTGCTAGGGATGCGGCTAGAAACAGCGCAAAAACTCGAATCGGCGCTCAACCTGCCAATTCTCGAAATCCCGACTCTGCCGCCGAATGTGCCCGGCCAGCGATTAGAGACGGCGCTGCGTAAAGCAATACTAGCACGCGGCGGGCGCATCGCTTTAGGCGGTAAAGTGGTTGGTTATGAGCGCAAAAACGGGCTAATTCGCGGCGTCATTGCTGAGACAGCGGCTCAGGGCAGAGGGCGTGTCATTCCAGCCAACGCGGTCATACTGGCAACCGGGGGCTTATATGGTGGCGGATTAGACAGTGACTATACCGGGCGAGTGTGGGAAACGACGGCTGAACTTGCTGTACGCGACGTTTCCCCGCCAGAGACATGGTTCGCAAATGATCTGCTTGCGGGGAAAGGACAGCCGATTCATCGTGCGCGGTTGGCGGTTAATGGCCATTTACAACCGTTGACGGATGATGATCAGCCCTTTGCCGAAAACCTATTTGCCGCCGGGCATATTCTCGGCGGGTGCAGCCCGACTAGCGAAGGGTGCAGCGAAGGGATTGACATCGCCACTGCCGCGAAAGCGGCCTTTCAAGTAAATGATATTTTGTAGGGACATCCCCTTGTAAATTATTGCGCTACCGCCCGTTTTAGAGCTTCCAACGCCGCTATTTCGCCGTTATACAGCTTCAACAAGCCTTCGTGCATATGGGCAAAAAGCGCGGCCTGCTCATTTGCCTCCATCGGCGAGCGTTCCTTGTAAGTTTTACGGAATAGTTCCAGCCGTTCATTGATCGGCGCGGTATCTACATAGGCAACGCCGCCTTTTTCTTTCAATAGTGCATATTTTCGTTGTAGAAGGCCACGCGCTTCTTGCATCGCAGAGTTCACAGAAAGCGCATCGTTGGCGAAGGCGGTCCATTTCGCCGCAAGCTCGCGGTACATTACGGCGGATTCGCTCAAGCGCAGGTTGCCCAACAGCACGGCGGCTTCATCCAGAAAATCAGCATACAAGCCGCGCATGCCACCGCCGCCGGTGCTGTATAACTCGATATTTTCATAGACCGAGCACAGCGCCGGGAACAAACCTTTTCCGCCAGCAAACACCTGCGGCCAGCCTTTGTCATTATGCGGATCGGTCATCAGCTTCGCCCACTTTCGATATACCGGCAGCGAAAAAGACTCGCTGTCAGAACTCAAATGTGCGACGCAATCCTGAATACCCTCAATAACCGCCTTTTCAATTTTCTGTTTCTTGCCGGGTTCCAACGTCAGCATACGATTCTTATAGGATTTAATTCGTCCACGCGCCGCCGCTATCCGTTCAAGCGGCAGGCGAAAGGGTTTATTCGCCATATCATCAACCAGCGCGTCGTTGCCATCAATTCCAAAAACCGTCACCAACTGACCGATTGAACCATTCATGGAAGATGGCAGGCCATAATAGGGTAGGTGGTAGCGATCAACCCAGATAATGCCCGGTTTACCTTCGCTGATAGCCTTCTCTAACGCCTTAGCGCCCCCTTTGGCGCCACCCTGAAAATAAGCCGGTTTTACATTGATGCGGCCAAACAGGGCATCAAGAAATTTTTCAGGATAGTTCCACTTGTTTTGAAAGCCAAAAACCAGTACTTTTGCGTTATGTTCTTTAAATTCCCACAGGATATAGCCAGCGCCCAAGCCTCCGGCAATACCTAGAATCATCGCTTCGCTATAGGGTTCGCCGGTATGCGGCGCTCTAACTCCTAAGGCATTCAGGGCATTGGTGACTGTCGCGGTTTCAGCATGCGCGCCACCAAGCCGCGTATAGCTTGCAATCGTCGGCATCTTGACCCCTTCCCCTCATTAACCCGCTGATTCGCCGCACCATTTCCAAACGCCGTCTTCTTCAACGACAGCGTAAGTCCCCAGCGGAAAATCACGGTTTTCGCCGTTGTACACAGCTACAATCCGCCCGCTGCATGTCACCGTATCGCCGCCTTCATCGGCAGCACAGTTCATATCTTCAATCGTCGCTTCAACCGCGTCAAATGATAGGGCTTCAGCATCCAAACGGGATTCTTGTGCGCTGCAAATCAACTGTGCCAGCGTATCACGCTCCCCGGCAACTTTTGCCGTCAGATAGGCTTCCACTGTTTCGGCTGCGGCGTCGGTTGGCGCTGTGGTTGCGGGTTCAGCTGTCGGGGCGGCATCCGCTGGTTGTGCAGGCTGCTCTCCCGAACATGCCGCGAGCAATAAAGCAAATGCCGTTAAGCTGATTAGCAGCTTTGATTTCATGTATTTCCCTCCAGAGCCGGTGTAATTTCAGGAGTCATCTCTGCCTCAGCTTCAATTCCCGCAACTGCCTGCTGAATAGCATACAGCATTCGCAGCGAAAGCAGGTTATGAAGTGCCACACCGGAATAAGCCTCGTTACCAGCATCATAAAACAAAGTGTCGTAACCTGAATAGGTCAGGTGGATATTATCTACATCCAGCCCATAATTTGGCAAAATACGGCTTGCTGCCCACAGGTTGATCAGGGGCACCTGCATTTCATTCGCCAGCGCGATCAACTGACGATTGAAGTTTGTGGCCTGCGGGGCATATTGATCATTCGGATGAATGGCGAAAAGAGACAGCACAGGGATAATGCCAGCATCCAACGTTTGCTGCACAATCGCACGCATTTGCTGGCCGAAACCGACATCGGTCATGGCGCGCACATCATTCGGGCCAAACATGATGAAAGCCACAACCGGCTTTTTGACGCGGTACTCACAGGCTAACGGCGTCTCTCCCGGCTGGCAGCCAAACGCGGGGTCTGCCCACATCGGATCTACTACGGCAAAACTGCTCAGGCCAATCGAAGCTGCCGCGCTAGGTACGACCATTGACGTGCCGTAATAATCCACAGTTGCATTCAAATAGTCGAAGGCATTGAGCGCGCGAATTGGATTGGCCATCGGCGTCAGGTATTCTCTGGATGCCACCAGACTATCGCCCACTTTGGTGATCACGTTCGGCTGGTTGCCCATCTCTAGGCCACGCCGGTATACCTCGACCATCGCCGGGCTGATCGCGGAGATATAAGGCACAGCGAAAAGCTCCCGCTGCGAAAAGGCAGATGCCCAGTCAGGATTATTATCGGCAACTGTTGTATTCACCGGCACTTCGCTGAATCGCAAAGCGCCGCGATCTTGCAGATAGCCACTCAAAATCCAGCCACCGCGGGCGAGATTACCGGCGGCATCAAATTGATGGATACGCACCCAGCTTCCAATATTGTTACGCTCAATCAGCATTACCGGCTGATCAGCGTATAACATGCCGATTTGAGGATTGGCGATGCCCGGCCCCCCATAGATGATCGCTTCACGGAAAGTCATCACTTGAGGCGGCGTAAACACGGGAGCATCCTGCGCGACGGCGGAAAAGCACAGAACGCAAATCAGCGACAGCAGCAGCCATTTCAGCATGTTTTGTCTTTTCGGTTGAGTTATGTTCAGGCGTCAGGATCAGCAGCACGCCATACCGTATCCAGCATTTGCAGGCCGGTGAGATTACGCATGACATATCCATATTGCAAATAGTCGGGCGTAAAGATCGCCGCTTCCTGCGGGCGATAGCTTGGCGGCGATGAGGGGTGAACCTCATCACGGGCGAGGCCATAATCCGGCAAGCTGTTCATCGCCCCGGCATAATCCCACAGCGGCAAATTCCAATCGGCGGTCATATCGGCAATTTCGGCATTAATTGCGTAAACATTGGTTGACCATTCCGGGCGCATCGGAATAGTGCTGAAGATTGGGATCACGCCCCACTCTAATGACAGCCGCAAGATACGTTCTAGATCATAACGAACATCTGCCGGAGTTCGATAGCTCACATCATTTGTACCCAGCATAATCAAAGCAAATGCAGGGCGCATGATGCGATATTCGCATTCAAGCGGCTTTTCTCCGGCAAGGCAGCCCGCCTCCAAATCGGCTAGTTCAGGCTCAAGCACGCCCCACGCTGCCCAACCCACCCCTGCCGCCAGCGATTCGTGGGTGAAAGAAGCTCCGCCATCAGCATCGGTGATCGTCCAGTTGAAATGGTCAATTACAGGCTGAAGATACGAGTAGATCGCTAGATCATAGACGCCCCAACCAAATGGATGCATAAAATTGATATTTACAGTGATGCTATCGCCCACTTTAGAGAATACCCCGCCGCGGTTGCCGTAGGCTTGCCCCACGTTGTAAATAACACGGAGATTATTGGCGACGGTCTCCGAAAGCGGCGAGGCATACGGCGCAGCGGCAACTTCCTGTGCCGAGGCTGGCGCTAAACCAGCTGCGATCAGCAGCAGCGACAATGCTGCAATAAAGATATGTTTTCTAGACAAATTCAGCCCTATCATCCAAACGTTTCCAAGAATTTTTACAATCTGCCCTCAGCCCGTTCTACCAGCCATTTTTCGCGATTGGTAGTGCGGGCGGTCTTTCCGCTAGAGGTCTTTATTAGCCAACCGCGCTCTACCAATGAAACAAAGCTCACACTCACTTCTGCGGCGCGAACCACCTGCTGGCGCAATGCCTGATAAATGACTTTGCGGTCAGCTTCATCGGTCACATCCACTTCAGCGACGATGGCAATTAACTCTGTACCTTCGCGTTCATCCGGCACCCCGAACACCACTGCCCGCCCCGGATGAATGCCTTCAACCTCATAGACAATCGCTTCAATGTCCTGCGGATAGACATTTTTACCAGCGGTAATGATCAGGTCTTTGCTGCGGCCAACGATATAAATTTCACCATCAGCAATATAGCCCCGGTCACCGGTTTTGTACCAACCCTCAGCATCAAACGGCTGTAAATCAGGGCGATGATAGTAACCTGTCAGCATACAATCGCTTTTGACCAGTACCTCGCCCACCGAGCGTTCCGGCAGCACCTCACCCTGATCACCAATAATTTTGACCATCGTATTTGCGATAGGTTTACCACACGAAACCTGCGGCGCTGCATGCGGCGCATCTGCTGCCACCGATGCCGCTCTCAAATCGCGCTGCAAAGCTTCAAGATCGATCATATCTGTATTTGCGATTTCCCCAACCAGCGATTGGGTAACGGCAAACGTATTTTCAGCCATTGCATAGCTAACAGCAAGCTGGTTTGCCGTCACGCTGTTGGCGGCAAACCGCTCCAGAAACAATTGGTGACTGCCCTGTCGCACCGGCTCTGAGCAGTTGATGAAGGCGCGAACGGACGACAAATCTAGCCCTTCGCTGTCACGAACGCGAACCCGCCGCGCTAGATGGTTGTAGGCAAAATTCGGCAGCCAGCACAACGTGGCGCGATATTCATGGATCGCGCGCAGCAGAAGCGCCGGATGCTGCACCCAATCAAACGGTGACATCAGCACCAGCGGAATACCTTGTAGAATCGGCTGAATGAAACCGGCGATCAAGCCCATGTCGTGGTAGAGCGGCAGCCAGCTTACGATCACGTCTTTTTCAGAAAGTTCGAGCGCACCTGCATAGCTGGCAAGCTGATTCAAGACCGCCTGATGCGAGAGCGCCACGCCCTTCTGCAAGCCAGTCGTGCCGCTGGAATGCTGCAAAAAGGCGATCTCACCCGGCTTCGGGCGGCGCAACATCATATTGGTCGTTTCGGATTGTTCGTCACGATCCGGCAGCCAATCGCTCGTGCCATACACCGGGCAAGCGCAACGTTTCGCCAGTTCTGGCGCAAATGTATCGGTGGTCAGCACCGCTTTCGCCTCAGAACGGCGCGTCAGCTCTGCCATTGACTGCATATAGTGATCAGGATCGAGCTTCTCCGTCAGCGTAGGGAACATAGACGGCACAGCGCCCAACCACAGCGCACCCCAGAAGCCGTAAATACTCTCTAAATTCTGAATATGAGCGATGATCACCAGATCACGCGCGCCGATGCCCACTGTCTGTAATGCCGCCGCGCAGCGAATGACCTCACCCATAAACTGACTGCGGGTGACAGTCACCGGCGCTTTATCGGTTTCCAGATAGATGATCGCCGGGCGCTCGTCTGGCACCAGCAGTGTTGCAGAATCCAGCAGTGTGCGCCACTGAGGGCGCGTTTCCAGCGTTAACATCGGCATTGTGCCAGCTACTTAAGGTCGCGCATGACGCGAGCAACCATCAGATTCAGCGTGTTCATTTTGGCTTTGGTCAGGTCAGGATCGGGGATGTAAACGTTAAATTCCTGCTCAGCAAACACGCCAATTTCGGCCAGCGAGAATGAATCAATCAAGCCGCCAGAGACGATACCTTCATCGTCAGTCAGCGCATATTTCAAGTCTTTAATCAGATCGGTGAGGATAAACTGGCGTAATTTCTCGCGTACTTCGGTTTCAGTCATGACTTTTTCATTTTCATCGCATCAATATATAATCTGGCTATTATAGCCGAAACTACCATATCCCACGTGCGCTCGAAAACTGCATTTAGCATACGAATGGTAAACGACGACAGGCGTAACAGTTGACCAAATTCAAATTCTCGATTGCGCAGAAAGATGAGCGGGTACTGGCGCTGATGGAGAACACCGATCATAAGATCCTGGGCATGTGGGCCAGAGATTGCGCGCTGCGAGTGCTGCCCTACTTTGAAGAAAAATACCCGGAAGATGTCCGCCCGCGAAACGCCATTGAAACGCTGCAAACATGGATAGACAGCGGTGTATTCAAGATGTCGGTAATTCGCGCCGCATCGCTATTATCTCATGCCGCTGCCCGTGACACAGACGATAACGATGCGGCGCGTTCTGCCGCCCGTGCCTGTGGGCAGGCGGTGGCAACTGCTCATGTGCCAACCCATTCTATTGGCGCTGCAAACTACGCTTTACAGGCGATCTTTCGAACTTCCAGTAATGCCAGCACTGTTATAGCCCGAGAACGCGAATGGCAATATCAACATCTGCTTGATCTGAGCCAGATCTGAATCCTAACCCTCCAACACCATCGCAATCTGATCGCACAATACCTGTGTGCCTTCAGGAGTCAAATGTACCGGGCTGTCGGTAAATTCGGAAGATGGTACTGCATCCCATAGATCAAGATAATTCCAGCCCTGCGTTCCCGCATGATTGCTGATCAACTGGCGATAGCGATCATACGCCCAGCGCGGATACCAGAAGTTATAGTGAAGATCGCTGTTTGCGCCGTCAGCGATGAAGATCGGCTCGTTGACCATCATCACCGGCACATCCCCTGCTCTTATCATTCCTGCATCCAGCACGTCGAATACCAGCGCCGAATCGTCCAATTGCCCGGCTTCAGTGAAGCCATACCAGCTTATATTCTCATCAAAATCATTACTGCGCGGCGTGTATTCGCCAATGACCTGATCAATGCCAGTTTGCGCCCACGGGAATGCATAAAGCTGCAACCGCCACCAATCCGCCAGCGCCCGCCGCTGCCCGACCATTGTTCGTCCGATGAAATCAGGATCAACAAAACGCAGATCACCCACATCCAGATCGAGGCCATAAGCCGCGATTAAATTGCGCATGGCGGAAGCGTTATTCTGAACAAGCGGCGTTGCCAATTGTTCACTGCGAGGCATACTTTCCAACGTGACCAACCACAGGATCATGTCCGGTTGATAGGCCATCGCCCGATCCAGCAGCAGCAAATCTTTGGTGACGCTCAACGTGGGATAGCCCACGTTATAAAAGCGCGCAGGGCGGCCATCCATGCTCAGACCCCGTTGATCGAGGCAGCTTGCCAGCGTATCAGCATTTTCCAGCAGCGTTCCCCATACCGAAGAATCGCCAACCACCAGCACCGTCGCCTCATCGGAATTACGGCGGCCATTAAGCGTATGGCTGGCGAACATAGCGTTCAAGTCATACAGGCTGAGGTTATACGAAGATTCCGATTCGCCATAAGGCAGGCGCAAACGCCCCGGTGCGAGCAGATTATAAATACTGACCGTGCCTAAGGCGGGAATCGGGTTGGTAAGCGCAAACAGCAAGTTAATGATCACGAATAACATCGCAGCTTTTAACAGCACGCGCAGTATGAAGATACCCGTATATTTCGCGTGAGTCAGCCATTCCCAACCGGGCATCATGGCACACCGCCAATATTCACACCAAACAATCCTGCAAAGACCGCCAGCGCCTGATTCAGCGAAGGCATCGCAAACCAGACCCAGCCCAGCATCACAAATTGCAGGGTGATCAGCACGCCGGCCACCGTCCATACTCGTTTACGCCCCGGCGTCAGATGACGATACCATGTGCGTGTTTTATCCGACCACACCTTATGAACGAACAATCCGCCAGCGTGCCATAAACCCCAGATCAGAAATGGCAGCGCCACCTCATGCCATAAGCCAATGATCACCATGGTTGCAGCGGTGCTGATGAAAATAATCACGTAATTCGATGGTTTTGGTTTCCGCCGCAGCATCGCTCGTGAAAGCGGAGAATACACGTAAAAACGCACCCAATCGCTAAGTGATTTATGCCAGCTCTGCCAAAAAGCGGCGATGTTGTTTTTGAGGTACGGGCGATCAAAGTTTTCGGGCAGTAGAATGCCAAACAAGATGCCTAATCCGATGGCGATATCGGTATAGCCGCTGAAGTCAAAATACAGACGGAGGCCATAAGCATAAAGCATCACCCACAGTGAGCCTGTCGTTTGCGCTTGTTCGGCTAAAGTGTGGCTTAAGCTGAACACCGCGAGGCTGTCGGCAATCACAAATTTTTTGAACATTCCGGAGGCAATGCGCGAAAGCCCAATGGTGAGTCTTTGCGCATCACGCCCATTCAGCGAAGGCAGCGCCCTATAAGAGTCTACGAAGTTTTCAGCGCGGGCAATCGGCCCCGCGGCGAATGCAGGCGCAAACAAGATGAACGTTAGATATTCGCTTAGCGTGAGTTCTGGCAGTATGCCGCTCTGCCGATCTCGAATCGTCTGAATGAGACGAAACGCTACATAGGAAAATCCTAGCCACCCCAATTCCGAACCTGCCGCCAACGAGACATCCTGCCCGGCATTCAGGCGCAGCAGGTGCGCGGCTTCCTGTGCTAGGACTGGCGTTTTGACCACAATAAACAGCGCAATCATGCCGAATAATCCGGCCCACAACAGCGCCTTCGGGGGCAGAAAACGCCGAAATAGCAGGCCAAGACCCGACAGAACCACCAGCGCAATGACGATGGTCTCTAGCGGCGGCGGCCGGGTCGTCAGTTGTAGGGGAAACTCAATATGCCGCGCCAGGGAGAGTACAAGGATAATCAGCACGACAATGCCGCAGGCAGCGGCGTCGGCGAGCTTCGGTTTCACGCCGGATGGCAGCGTGAAATACCAACCAAGAATCGCCAGCGCCAGCGTCGCGGTAGGCAGCGCATAATCCAGCCAGCGAATCGCCAGCGATGGCTGCAACCAGTAGATTGCTGTTGCGCTGCCGATCATCAATGCCCATCCACGCCAGCACACGGGCAGAATCGTCACATACAGCGCGGCAGCCGCCAGCATCACCGCAATCTGCACCAGATCCAAGTGCTAAAATCCCTGATAAATCCATTGAGGCGCAGCGCTGGTCGTTACGATGATCATCAGAATGACCAGCAAGCACAGCGCAAGCGCAAACATATTCTCGCGTGAAGTCAGCTTTTTAAGCATTTGTTCACGCCTTATAGATCGGCATAGATCACGCGCCACAATGAGTCTAGCATCATCAGTCCTGCAAGGCTGTGTACGCCGTGGCCGGTCTGAAATGCCACCGACTGGGTGTAGTCGTGCAAGTAATAAGTGGTCATATGTGATCCATCACTGCCCAACCCGCGTCCGGGAATAGTCTCCGCCAGCACCGCAAAGTCCCACAGCGGCACGCGATACTCCGCCGCTAACTGACGCATGATGTCATTGTTTTGCTCGGTGCCGGGGCGCAAATCTGGCTTCGTGCCAATGATCGGCACAATGCCATTTTCAAGACTGTACTCGATGGCCGTACGCAGGTTGTTCTCAACCATCTCTGGCACGCCAACGTCATTAACCCCCAGACGGAAGAAGATGAACGCCGGGTTATTTAGGCGAATTTCACATTCCAGCGGGCTTTCGCCACTTTCACACTGATATGGATCTGCCCACATCGGATCATTAACTGTCCACGTGTGCATAGCGACGCGCACGGCCATGCTGTCGCGGCTGAACGACCCCCTGAACCAGTCAATCGTCGGCTGAAGCCAAGCGTAAACGCCCAGATTATAGCCATCAGGAGTATCAAACCGATCCATAAAGAATGGGTTCTCAATCGTGCTGTCGCCCACTTTGGAGAAAGCATGAGGGTTGCGGCCTAAAGACTGCCCCAGAGCGTAAATTTCACGCACATGATCTTGCGTCACTTCGTCCATCACCACGAATTGATTTAAGGTAATGCCGTTGATGGCCGTTTCGCCCTGAGGGCTAACCGTCAGCGCCGTAGGAATAGCTTGAATCAAGGCCATGCCCAATCCATCCACCCACTGTGTGGGCGCGGCATTTTCTGGCGCCAGTGAAAATACAACCGGCTGCCCCGCAGTTTCGGGTGTGGCTTCTGCCGTTTCATCAGCCAAACTGGCATTTGTCGGGGCACTGGCCGGTTCGGACAGCGGCGTGTTCGTCGGAAAGGCCGTAAACGTAGGCGACGGTGTATCTGTCGATATCGGGGTCGCTGAAAATGTATAGGTGGCTGTGGGTGGAGGTATGAAGGTAGGCGATTCGGTAAGTAATTCAATCGGCGTCACTTCAATCGTCGCCTGCCCTGTAGGCGTTGCCGTGGGTGTATACAGCGGCAGAATAATACTCTGGCCGATGCTAATACGGTTGATGTCAGCCAGAGTATTCGCCGCCACAAGGCTGTTAAAGCTAACGCCAAAACGTCGCGAAATGTCAAAAAGCGTATCGCCACGCACAATGATATAGGTTGGATTTATAGCTAGCGTGGGCGTGGGCGACGTGCCCTGCGCGATGAACATCTGCTGTGGATCAACCGGTGTGGGCGTTGCGGCCTCTTGCAGCGAAAGTGGGCTTAGCATGTCCTGTATACCGCGATCTACGGTCGTTCCCTGATAGGTAGACAATGCCTGTGCGTAAACGTCCGCCATGCTGATCTCTGCACCTTGCGCCGAAACCATCGGGGCAAGCAGCGATACAACTGCATACAATGTGAATAATGCCGTTGGAATCGTAAGCACAAGCACCACCATTGATTGCCGGAAACGAACCATCCGATACGCCTTGCGTCGCGCTGGCAAAACCAGACTCATGATAAGTCTAGCGCGTGATTACTGCCAGTAACATTCACGAATGCTGGTTTTAACACACAAACGCCCGCAAATGCGGGCGTTTGTGTGTTAGAAAGCTAGAGTTTCTTTTCTACGGCGCTGGTGAGCTTATCAATGCTCTCTCTCAACTCCTGCTGAGCTACCAGTAAGGGATCAGCTGCGACGACGACCACTTCTTCTTTCTTTTTTCGCCCCAGCGTCATTGCTGTGTTAATTGCCTTGATGATGAAAAAGACGATGATCGCAATAATCAGGAAATTGATAACTGCTTGCAGAAAATTACCGACGTTAATCGTCAGCGCGCCTGCTGTCTGAGCATCAGCAAGGGTTTGATAGGGGCCGGTCGGAATACCATCGCGCAGCACCACAAAAATATTGGTCAGGTCTACGCCGCCAAGTATCAAACCGATCAGTGGATTAATAACGTCATTCACTATCGAATTTACGATGGCCGTGAATGCTGCACCGATGATGACGGCAACTGCCAGATCGATGACATTGCCGCGCATAATGAAAGCGCGAAATTCTTTAATCATGGGGAATTCTCAACTCCATTTGAAGGGATCTAACGGGATTGTACGCATGATTAGCAATTGTGGCAATGAATTATTATAGGGAATAACGCCTGAACAATTAGGGAGAAAAGGATAGAGCAATAGGAGTGCAGAGTATAGTTTTCTTCGTGCCGTTTCTCCCTAACTGGCGCGGGGCAAACTTTTCATTTTTTCATGATAAATGGCATTCAATAGAAGTTCAACAGGATCAATAGTACGGTCTGCTTCATCTAACAGCAGCTGGCGAATATGCTGAAAACCGGGCTGCGACAGATAATACACACGCACATCTTCAAAGCTAAGATTCAAGCACCCCATCATACTCACAGCCAGTGGGTCGCGCCACAGACAATCAATGAGTTCGTCTGCCCATTCCGGCCCGTAAATGAAGATGTAATCGCGGTCAAATTCAAATCGCATCATCGCCCATTCTCTTTCCTGCGGTTGGTACACCTACGATTTACCCACCCGTTATTGTATTGGTCGTCAAAACATGAAAAAGGTGTCGTATAATCCGCCCCATGACTTTTAGACTACCCTGCAGATTTCTGTTTATCACCGCCGCCGGCTTAATTGCAACGCTGATCTTTGCGGCGCTTCTGGCGCTTGATCTCGCCAATCGCGGTCTGGCATGGGACATGTTATATGACCTAACCGGTGAGGAAGCGCCCTTCTCGCAAGCGCGCGGGTTCGTTGAATGGTTGGGCAACACTACCCGCCAGCCGCTCAATCTGGCGCTAGATGTGCCGGTCAATCATGCTGAGGTTAGCCCCTTTGGTGTAAATACTTTTCTGGAGCAGGAAGTAGAGCCTGCCAAGCGCGAGCAGCAAATGCAGATGATCGCTGATGCTGGTTTCAATTGGATTCGCCAGCAGTTCGTGTGGGAAGATATCGAAATTCACGGCAAAGGTGATTTCGTAGACACCCGCAACGACCCCGCAGGCGTAGATTCATGGGCGAAATATGATCAGATTGTGGACCTCGCAGAGCAGTACGGCATCCAGATACAGGCGCGTTTGAGCAACCCGCCAGCATGGGCGCAAACCGCCGCTGGAGACTTTGCGCCGCCTGCGAACGCACAAGATTACGTGGATTTCGCCGCTGCCGTCGCTGAACGTTATCGGGGACGCATACATTATTTTCAGGTCTGGAATGAGCCGAATATCTACCCCGAATGGGGTGAGCAGTCGGTTGATCCTGAAGCCTTCACCGAACTGTTGTGCCGCACATATTACGCGCTCAAAGCTGTAGACCCTGAAATTGTGGTGATCGCCCCCGCGCTTTCGCCCACGCTGGCGCTAACAGGGCGTGACCTGAGCGAGCTGATCTATCTGGAGCGCATGTATCAGGCGGGAGCCGGCGATTGTTTCGATGTTCTGGCAGCACAGGCTTATGGCTTTTTTAGCGGCCCAACTGATCAGCGCCTCCGTATTTTTCAGCCCAACTTCGCCCGCCAGCAGTTTGTGCGCGATTTGATGGTACAGCATGGCGACGCCCAAAAGCCGATCTGGATTAGTGAAGTGGCATGGAACCCGCTAGACTCGCCAGATGTGCCCATTGAACTCATCAACCGTGAGGGCTTCGGCGTGGTCACGCCAGAACAAGCTGCCCGCTATCTGACCGAAGCATATCAGCGCGTCGCAGAGGATTTCCCATATATCGGCGTGATGAATTACTGGTATTTCAAACCAGCCTCAGAAGCTGAAGCGGGGCAGTCGTGGTATTACTTCCGTATGCTAGAGCCAGATTTTGAGCCGATGCCTGTTTACGAGGCATTCCATGAATACCATACGAACCTGCAGCCGACACTGTACCGCGGCGTGCATCAAGCCGAAGATTGGGCGATTGAGTCAGCAGGCGATCTTGTCGAAGCTGAAGGGGCGCAGTTCGGCGTAGCGCTGTCCACCCATGAACCCATCAGGTTTATGACTCACGGCACCGATGTCATCGTGCGGGTTCAAAGTGGTGTGATTCCCCATATCAAAATAAATGGGCGTCCCGCTGAACCCATTTCTATACGTTCATTATCAGGAAACTGGACGGAGATCGTGCTGCAAAAAGATAAGCTGCCGGCAACCAACGTGTTCCAACTCAGTATGCCCGATGGCGTTTTCCTGCTGGATTCCGTACAGATCAATGATCATCTCGCGCGCACGCGCACACCCATCATGCTTGGTGGCATGGCAGTATTTATGGTCTTCATCGGCGGCGTTATTTGGGCGCTATGGCAGCGTTTTCGCGGTTAATTACCACACGATCCGCCCCTTACATTGCTGCAGGAATTTTCATCCTGCTGGCATTCGGACTGCGTTTCCACGCCATCGGTTCGCAATCGCTGTGGAACGATGAAGGCAACAGCGTGGTTCAGGCGGAACGCGTGCCCAGCGATATCATCGAAAATGCCGCCCGCGATATTCACCCACCGGGTTACTATCTCATACTCTCGCTGTGGGTGAAGCTGACTGGCAGCAGCGAATTTGCGCTGCGCTCACTTTCGGCATTTGCAGGTGTACTGACAATTGCATTGACGTTCGCCATTGGGCGCAAGCTCTACGGCGCGTGGGCTGGTGCTGGCGCTTCGCTCTTTATGGCGCTCAATTCCTTCAGCATTTATTATGCGCAAGAAGCCCGCATGTACGCGCTGCTGGTATTGTGGGTCGCGCTCGGCTTCTACTGCCTGATCCTGCTGCTAGAGAAACCGGATAAGTGGCGCGTTCTGGCACTCGGCCTCGTCACCGCCGGGGGGCTTTACACCCAGTACGCCTATGCACTGTTCATGATTCCGCAGGGATTGCTGGCGATAATCTGGTGGCTCAATGACCGGCGTCATCGAGGCCGCTCATTTGCCTGCTATATGCTCGCCAACCTGATCGGAATCGCCCTGTTTGTCCCATGGATGCCCACGGCGATTGGCCAGCTTTCAGGCTGGCAGCAAACTGGCAGCGGAATTACCCCTGCAAGCGAAGCGCTGAGTGTACTGCTGCGCTGGCTGACAATTGGCATCACGCCGGGGAGCGCGGCGATTGCCATTCCATTATTACTGTTGGCCTTCGCCTTTTTCGCCAGAACCCGATTTCCTGAACGTCCACGCATTCTAGCCGCGCCGCTGTGGGTATCTACGCCGCTGACATTGTTCATGTTCTTGCAGCTGGCGAGGCCTCAAAATTACAAATTCATGCTGCCTGCTGAAACTGGCATGGCGCTCTGGCTTGCCGGGGGGTTAGCTGCCCTATGGCATTTATCAGAAAGCGCCAGCACGCGCTCACCCGGGCGGCAGGCAGCTTTACGGTTAGTTTCCCGCGCCGCCGCGTTGATGGCCGGTGCATGGTTGGTCTTCATCCTCACTAATCATCTACCCGCCGCCTACAGCGATCCGCAGTTACAACGCGCCAACTATCGCGGAATTGTGCAAACGATCACCGAATCGCTGCGCGAGAATGATGCGATTATTCTGGATGCGCCGAATCAAGCAGAAGTTTTTAATTACTACTATAACGGCGAAGCACCAGTTTATTCATTACCTGTAGGATTGGGCGGCAATGATCCCCAAACCCGGCAGGCGGTTGAGGGCATCATTGCGACTCATGATCGGGCATTTGTAGTCTTCTGGGGCGAAACCGAACGCGATCCTCAGCGGATTGTGGAGACAACGCTGGACAGCCTCGCCTATTCTGCGGGCGATCAATGGTTTGGCGATGTGCGACTGTCCCACTATATTATGCCGCAGCCCTTCGCTATCGAACACCAAAGTGACGCCCAATTTGGCGAGTATATCAGGCTGTCAGGCTATGCCCTGAACGATGAAACCTTCGCGCCCGGTGATGCGCTGCAAGTACAGTTTCAATGGCAAACCGGCCAGCCTTTGAACACCCGCTATAAGGTATTTGTGCAGCTTCTAGATGCAAACGGCGCCCTGCAAGCCCAGCATGACAGCGAACCGAGCGGCGGTTTACAGCCCACTAACCGCTGGTCGCCGGGAGAAATCATCGTTGATAATCATGCGATTCTGCTGCCAAACGCCCTGCCGCAGGGCGAATACACGTTGATTGTAGGGCTATATCAGCTTGACCCACCTCACCAGCGCCTACCCGTTGCCGGGGGCGATTACCTCTTATTAGGCAGCATTCAAATACAGTGATTGGAATTCGGCAGCACAAAGTCAGGCGCGCTGGCTGATGCTACTTTCGTCACGGTTGGTTAAAATAGTCACAGAGTTCCTTCGGACTCTGGAGGATGCAATATGGCAATTCTAGTCACTGGCGCTGCCGGTTTTGTCGGCAGCAATACTGTGCGAATGTTAGTCAAACAGGGTAAACCTGTTCGGGCGATGGTACGTAATTTAGAAAAAGCGAAGGTTCGCCTCGGCGATATCAGCTCAAAAATCGAGATCGTGCAGGCGGATATTACCGACCGCAGCAGACTGCCGCGCTTGATGGATGATGTTACGGCTATTGTGCATACGATTGCCGTGCCGATGGAGCGCGGTGATGCCACCTACGATGAAATCAATTATCAGGGCACGATCAATATTGTAGATGCGGCGGAGGCGGAGGGCGTACGCCGCTTCATCAATATCAGCCAGAACGGCGCGCGTCCTGATCACTTCTCGCATTTTCTACGCAGCAAAGGCCGGGCGCAGGAATATGTAGCCTCATCAAGGCTTGAATGGACAACCATTCGCCCGTCGGTCATCTTTGGCCCGCAAGATGAGTTCTTCAATTCAATCGCCCGTCTGGTACGCTTAACGCCGCTGATCTTCCCGAATATTGGCGGGGGCAAAGCACAGTTCCAGCCAGTTTCTGTCTACGATGTTACCGTGGCAATCGCCCGTTCAATGGAAGATGACGACAGCATCCATCATGAATTTCAACTTGGCGGCCCGGAAATTTTGACGATGAAAGAGATCGAAAAGCGTATTCTAAAAGCGATGGATACGAAACGACTGCTCTTTCCAGCGCCAGCATGGCTGCTTAAGCCGCCTGTAATTCTGATGCAAACGTTTCTACCCGGCTCACCCGTGAACACAACCTTATTAGAACTGCTCAAAGAGCCGAATATTGTGGGCGAGAACGCGCTAATCACCTATTTCAAATTAGTGCCTAAGCCGTTTAGCGGGGATAACATCGCCTATTTGAAGAAGGCAACCGCCAGCGATGCGCTGAAGAAAATGTTTACCAATGAGACGATAAGCTAGAAGTCAAGAGACGAAACTTAAAAATAAAGGGCAAGATGCGAATTATTACTGCATCTCACCCTTCTCTTAGTCCTTAACCTTCACCTTTTAACTCATTTTCCCCACCAACGCGCGGGCGCCGTGCAAGCCAGAAAGGAACGCACCCTCAACTTTGGCATCTGCGAAAGAATCTCCGGCAAAAAGCAGCGGTCGGGTTTCGTCAGAGCCGGAATCATTCGCAACCCCCGTCAGCACATGGGTCACGCTCATCGGGTTCAAGGGGCGGGAATAGCGCCAGCGCTTGATCTGCGCTTCAAGGATAGACCATGAGTCTCCACCCATTAGCGGTTCCAGATCAACCCGGAGCTTGCCGAGAATTTGATCGTCGGGCAGCGCCCATAGCGCGCGGCTGTAATTGCCGCCCATTTGAATGGTAATAATATGGGTTTTTGAGATTCCCTTGCGCCGGTTATCGGCAATCCATGAAAGGTTGGCATGAGGGCGCTGCATGGCGCCCGGTGCGGGCAGCGCCATCTCTCCATCCACATGCAGCAGCGCAGTGAGGCACATTTCATAGCCAATGCTGGAAAGCTGCTCAAACACAGCCGGATCGAGACTGATTTTGCTAGCCTCAATAAGTTTGAGGCTTTGCGGCATCGGCGGGGTTAATACCAGCGCCCCCCCTTCAAAGATGGTGTTCTCTTTGTCGGTCACTATCCAGCCACAGGCAAGATGCTGAATCGTCACAATCTCAGTATTGATCCGCACGTCCAGCCCGGCGGCGAGGTGTTTTGCCAGCGCGTTCATGCCGTCTTTTGCGGCGTAGCGGGGAAAGCCATCTCGCGTCTCTTCAAGGCTGCCATTGCTCCAGCCGCGTGACCATTCAAAGATGATGCCTTCTTCCAGCCATCGCTCGACGAACGCTTGAAATTCAGGATCGTGAGCCGTAAAAAACTGTGTGCCGGTATCAGCACGGCCTTCGCCTATCCGGCGCGTTGCCAAACGCCCGCCCACGCTGCGGCTCTTGTCCAACAATTGCACGCGCTTACCTGCATCGGCCAGCACTCGCGCAGCAGTTAAACCCGCTAAGCCGGCACCGATCACCAGCACGTCGTTGATTTTCGACATTTTGCCCTCGTTGAAAGCAATGAAGGGCGGAAGATTCTCCCACCCCAATAAAAAGCCTGTCTATCTGAACAATTCACGCACAATGATATTACGCTGAATTTCGCTAGTGCCCTCATAAATCTGAAACACCTTGATATCGCGCATCAGTTTTTCAACAGGGTATTCGCGCATATAGCCATAGCCGCCAAAGACCTGCACCGCATCCACCGTAACCTGCATCGCCATGTCAGCGGCAAAAGCTTTGGCGGCAGCCACGATCTTGGGATTGGAGATGTTGTTATCTACCGCCCACGCCGCCTGATAGACCAGTAGACGCGCCGCCTCCGTATTGATCGCCATATCCGCAATCTTGTGGCCGATAGCCTGATGCTGCCAGATCGGCTGGCCAAACGTTTCGCGCTCTTTGGCATACTTCACGCATTCTTCGAGTGCGCGGCGCGCCACACCCACCGCGCCAGCGGCCACGCCCGGGCGGCTGTGATCAAAGACCGACATCGCCAGCATAAAGCCCATGCCTTCTTCGCCAATGCGATTATCGGCTGGCACTTCCACATTTTCAAACACGATCTCCGCGGTATCGGCAGCGCGCTGCCCCAGCTTATCAAAATGCTTGCTCACCTTGATACCCGGCGTGTCGCGCTCGATCACAAAGCAGGAAATTCCCCTGTGTTTCTTAGCCGGATCAGTCACCGCAAAAACAGTGTAAAAACTGGAAAAATTCACGTTACTGATGAAAATTTTTGAGCCGTTGATCACATAATGCCCATTCACCTGCTCAGCGCGCGTTTGCATACCCGCCACGTTTGAGCCAGCGCCGGGTTCAGTGACGCAGTAGGCGGCCAGATCGCCCTTACCCACCATACGCTCGCCCAGCCAGTAATCCTTCTGCGCGTTGGTTCCGCCCAACAAGATCGGCAGCGATGATAGGTTATTCACGCTCATAGCCGTGCTAATGCCGGAACAGCCATAAGCCAGTTCTTCGGCAACAATACATTCTTCCAGTACCGTCGCGCCGGGGCCGCCGTAATCCAGCGGGATATTCAAATTGACGAGGCCGATATTCTGGCCTTTCTTGATGATATCAATCGGAAATTCTGCCGTGCGATCATAATGTTCGGCTTTAGGGATGATTTCTTTCGCGGCAAAATCGCGCGCCAATTTTTGAAGCTGCAATTGATCATTAGTTAGCTCAAATGACAACCCGTTTGTTGATTGTGCTGCGTTCATAAACGACTTCTCCAACAATCTCATTTTTGGAAACGATAGCGTAAATTATAACCTGAGCAGGGACATAAAGGCAGCATTATGAATAGTCGCCATCAAACAATAATGCTATATATGCCGCATCAATTGCAGGAATACAGGGGAAAATTGCAATGTAGGTATAATCGCGCGCATTGGTGAATAGAAACAATACCGAAGGGGGGCTTAGAATGAGACGGCATACAATAGTCATCACCCTTACAGCCATATTCGGGTTGTTAGCTGTTGGCTTGCTAGCTACCACACCTATAGTATCGCAAGGGGAAACACCTGAGCCAACCCCGACAGTCGAAGCACGATGGGAGTTCGATGTAAGCAGCCTAAACGTGAGAACGGAGCCGAGCCACAGTGCTGCATTTTCACCGGATGGTCGCTTCATCGCGCTGGGAAGTTCTGGTGGATTCAGTGTCTATGCAGTCGAAGATGGGGTTGAACTGTGGACATATATTACTGACCTAACGATCCAATCCCTTGCGTGGTCGCCAGACGGTCAGTACATCGCAGCGGGTACCAGCGATGCCCAATATTTTCCGGATACCAATGCTATTAGCGGCGGCGGCGGCGGCGGTGTGGTCCTACTTTTTGACGCTGAGAGCGGCGCAGAACAGTGGGGGTTTCCGATTGACCCGTCTCAACCCGCCATTTATGGGCTTGCCTTTTCGCCCAATAGCTCACGCCTTGCTTATGCCCCATTTGCCCTCTTGGGGCCGGTCATTCTCGATGTCGCATCCGGTGAGACTATTCTCTCACTCATTCGTTCTGGACTGGGAGACCTGCTAAGCACTACATGGTCGCCAGATGGCGCGCTGGTGGCCGGTGGTTATGATCCGGATCGAGTAGATATCTGGGATGCAGAGACGGGTACGCTGCTGCATGCCGCGTCCAGCGAATGGCGTGGAACTGCAGGGGGCGTCACAACATTGGCGTTCAGCCCCGACAGTGGGCTGATTGTTTCCGGCGCGCGCGCTGATCCACTTTACGTTTTCGATACCGGAAGCGGCGAACTTTTGCAGGCGCTTGTTGATATTCTCGAACCGCGTCGAGGCAGCACTGCGCTAGCATTTTCGTCAGATGGCGGTTTACTGGCTTCAGCGAATTATGGCGGCATCGTCCTCTGGGATACACAGGTATGGCAGCAAATTGCGATTATCCCCGCACTGGGCATACGGGCTGTAATCTTCATCCCTGACACAGGAATACTGCTTGCTGCCTCGCAGGATGGAATGTTATATCGTATCCGTTGGTTTGCGAGATAAGCCAGCGCATCTTTTAGTGAGGTATTTTAGATACTGATCCTATTACTACCTTTAGAATCGCACGGTGGGGCGCAGCGAGAACTTGTCCCCCTAAACCCCGCCCCGGTAATAACGCGCATAATCGTTTACCAGCAGGTGCAGCGGCGCTTCATCTTCCTCAATTTGTGGGAAGCGGCCTACATCCTCATAAAAACGATTGTCGTTATTGTCATCGTTCACATTTGAGATTTCGCCCACCAGCACCCGCTTTTCCGCACCCCAAAACTTATGATAAACCTCCACCGGCAGCGTGATACTTTCGCCCGGCATAAGCTCGATACGTTCTCCTGCTTTTACGTTTCGCAGCACGCCATCCACACTCACCGTTATATTGCTGTCGTCCAGCTCGCCCGTAGGCGTGGCGTTGTAAAGTTCCATCACCAGCTTCCCGCCGCCCCGATTGATAAAATCTTCAACCTTGTTCCAGTGAAAGTGCAGCGGCGTCACCTGCCCCGGTTCTACCACCAGAAATTTCTCGGCATACAGCTTGCCTTTGCCAGAACGCAGGTTATCTGGATGCCCATTACGCATGGTGAACAAAAATAAGCCAGCATTTTTGAAGTCACCTACGCCCCAATCGGTGATGTCCCAACCGAGATTGCTGCGCACGATCTCGACAACCTCATGGCCTTTGGTCATCCATGCTTCCGGAGACCAGTAGGCAAAAGGCGGCAGCAGCAGGCCACACTCACGGATGAAGGCTTCAGCATCACGCATGATCTGGTTAATTTCCGAGCGTTTCATGGCGCATCCTTTCAGCCTGTCAAATGCAATCTATGCCAGCAGCCCGTCAATTTCGGCCAGTTCTTCCGGCGAAAGCTGCCAACCTGCCGCCGCCACGTTGCTATTCACCTGCCCAGGAGTCATCGCGCCAGCAATAACCGAAGCGATCTGCGGGCGAGTGAGCAGCCACGAGAAAGCCAATTCAAGGATACTGTGTCTGCCATGCTCGCTGGCAAAAGCGATCAGTTTCTCGACATCAGCCAGCTTTTCATCAGTCACAAAATCAACATTTTTACTCAGCCGCGTGCCTTCAGGGATTGGCTGTCCTAAGCGAAACTTGCCGGTTAGCAGGCCGCGATCCAGCGGAAAGTACGGCAAATAAGCGATATTCAGGCGCTCACATTCCGGCAGCGCATCCTGTTCATCACCGCGCTCCAACATGCTGTAATGATTCTGCACGCTGGCAAAACGCGCCGCGCCCGGTTTGACCGCCGATTCCGCCTCACGCAGCATTTCAGCCGTGAAATTCGAACAGCCGATCTCGCGCACTTTCCCCGCCCGCACTAATTCATTCAGCGCACCCAATGTTTCAGCAATCGGCACATCCGGATCAGGCGTATGAAGCTGATATAAGTCAATGGTATCGGTGTTCAAACGGCGCAGGCTGGCTTCGGCGGCAGCGCGGATATAATCCGGATGCGCGCCCTTGCCCTGCCCTTCAAATTCGTGACCAAACTTGGTGGCAATGATCACCCGATCACGGCGGCCTTCCAGCGCGCGGCCAATGAAAGCTTCACTGTCGCCGCTTCCATAAATATCCGCCGTATCAAAGAAATTGATGCCCGCATCCAGCGCCGCATCAATCACCTGCCGGGCGGCGGCATAATCGGCGCGGCGGCCAAAGTTATTGCAGCCCAACCCGATAATTGAAACATTCAATGAGCCAATAGCGCGTGTTTGCATGAACAAATCCCCCGGTGATTTTTGCACGGATTGTAATGAGTAACAGGTAACGAAACTACAGCAGCATGTTCACCGCACAAACCGTTCAGCAGCGCGGGCTTTGGCCCTGGCAACCTGTTCGTCACGACTGCGCGGTGTCGCGTTGGTTTCCAACGAAGCCAGCAGCTTTGCAGCCGCATTGGCAATTTCTTCAACCGCCGCATAATAAACCGCTTCGTTAACCTTGGACGGTTTGTTGTAGCCGCTCACTTTCCGCACAAATTGCAGCGCCGCAAGGCGAATTTCCTCCTCGGTCACCGGCGGATCAAAATTGAACAACGGCTTAATATTCCGGCACATCGGCTTTATTCCTATTGTTTTAAAATCCTAAAAATACAGTGTTATGTTTCGTTAATCACCCGGTATCGCAGCCCGACCACTCCTGAACCAAATCGTACTGTGTCCAACAGCTCAAGCCTGCGCCGCGGCTCAATATTGATGAACATCTTTTTACCAGCGCCAAGAATCACCGGATGAATGAACACGCCCACTTCATCTACCAACCCCATATTGATCAGTGCCGATCCCAGTTCCGCGCCGCCCGCGTCCATCCTCCGCCCCGGCTGCGCCTTCAGTTTTTCTACTTCTTCAGCAATATTCTCACTGATCAAACGATCATCGCCACTCACCTGCTTCAGCGTTGTCGAAAACACAATATTCGGCACCTGCTTCCAGTAGCGTCCATATTCCACCTCAAAATCCAGCACAGCAGGGTCTTGATCCACTGTCGGCCAGTAGCTGTTCATTAATTCATACAGCCGCCTGCCATAAAGATGATAGTCAACATCTTTCTCCTGTTCATTGAAATAGCGGTGAAATTCCTCATCAACGAGATTCCATTCAAGGCTGCCATTTGTATCTTCCATGTAGCCATCCAGCGAAATATTCATCACAAATACCACTTTGCGCCGGCTTTGTGCGTTGGAAGCGGTCATGACCTCACTACTCCTCACTTTACAGGATAGATTCTTCTTATCAACAATAATAGCTCTTGCGTTCTAAATACTCAATAAATTCTACTAAAACCTCGAAATAAACCTACAGAATCTTTCGTTACAGATAGTTTCAATAGGCTGTGAACTTGGGCATTGCGTCATGGCAACCCTAGGGTTAACGGGCAGCGTGGAAATAGGCAAGCGTTGTCCTTTAAACTAAGCCTCAGTTGAGTCTTTGAGGACAAGCACAATGTTCGTTGTATGTAACCGTGTCAGCATTCACCCCGATCACGCGCCTCAATTTGAGGCTATGTTCATGAGCCGCGCGCACAAAGTAGACCAGATGCCGGGATTCATCAGCTTTCAACTGCTCAAGCCGATGAAAGCGAGCGATGGCTATATGGTGATGGTCACATGGGAAAGCAAAGATCACTACCACGCTTGGCTAAAATCCGAGTCTTTCCATCAAGGCCATTCGCGTACTGGTTCTCTGCCCGAAGGTACAATGACCACCCCGCAAACCATTGAATTGTATGAATTACTGGAGCATACGAAGGCTGAAGTCAGTTAACTATTCTCCACCCGGCGCCATCAGAAAAGCCACCAGATCTTCAATTTCCTGTACGCTCAAATCCTGCGCGAAATGGGGATACATGATGTTCCGGAAACCGGGGACAAGATATGCGCCGGGGTCAACGATGCTCTGGTGAATATAAGCCGCGGCATCCATACCCGTAACCCGCGCCGTTGCCACCTGCGCAATATCCGCAAGATTAGGGCCGATGCCGAACGTAAAGCCGCCAGTGGTGATCTGGTGGCAAGAGATGCACGGCGGCGCGTTGCCCGCACCCTCGCGGAAAATACTTTCCCCGTGAACAGAATCGCCAACCGCCGCTGACGGTGTGGGTAGATATGCTAATACAGCATGAAGCTGATCGGTGGCACACCCGGTCAGTATATGCGTAAGCAAAAAACCTGATGCAATCTTGATGATAGTTTTCATGATTTAGGCGAAGAAAAGGCGGGGCTGAAAAATGCCCCGCCCGCTAAGCAAAAGTTGCAACTACTAAACTTCGACTCTGACAACCCCGCCGGGCATGCCGGGAACAAAGGCAATCGTGCCATAGCTGATATACAGCGCGCCATCTGGCCCCATCGCCAGGCCAAAAGGCGTGATCAAGCCGCCTGCCACTACAGTATTACCTTCAGCAGACACGGCCACTACGTCGCCGGGGCCAGGCCCCTGATCGCCAAACAGGAACAATTCAGCAGCATACAGGGTGTCGCCAGCCAGCAGAATATCGGTCACACCGGTCAGGCCAGAGAACGTTTCTGCCAGTTCACCATTTGACCAGCGCTCAACCCTGCCCGCCCCCGGCGCAATCCCCGCGCCCAAAAAGCCCACGTATACGTCGCCATTTTCGGCCACTTCTACTGAAGTCGGAACCGAATTATCTGGCCACGTTTGCACCACTGCCAGACCATCTGCTTCCGTCCAGCTGTACAGCGTGTTAGCGCCAGCATCGGTGATCAACATCGTACCGTCGGCAGTCCAGGCAATATCTGAAACATTGCTGTCAATTTCATTGCCATCAGGGTTGTTCTGAACTTCGTAGTCCCACAAGCTGATGATGCGGCGCGGGAAGCCCGTGCCCCAATCCAGTTCAACGATGGCGTTCGTGAAGGGATTGTACGGGCCTGCCTGTGTATACAGCACCCACAGCGATCCAGCATTAGGAATAGCGCGGTACACGCCCAGTGTTTCGCTCGGCATCGCAAAACTGGCGATGCCCTGTAACAGCGTAGAGACCGCCCCGTCAGGGGCAATGCTGATCACCGAACCGGATAAGCCAGCGCTAATCTCACCGGGTTCAGCCTGTTCTGGCCCAGCCATCAGCAGCGTATCACCGCCGCCGCTGCCCGCCACTGCCACCAGCAAGTTGCCATCAATATCAAAAGCAATACCGCGCGGCGCGAAAATATCCCCTACAACCGCTTCTCCGGGAAGCGGCGGCATTTCGCCCTCTTGCGCAGAAACCACCCCGACGAGCAGTAGCGCCATAAGCAGTAACGCAGCAATACAAACGGTTTTCTTGAGCTTTGGCATTATGATCCCCTATATTCATATTGCGTAATATTACGCCTAGTCACAATAGTACAATTTGTATTTTGGCGCAACTAGCCCTCAGCCCATTAGCCGCACCATGCCCGGATCAAGCCGGCATAGATGGCCGCACAGCGAAATACACTGTCCAGATACACATATTCCACCGCCGCGTGTGCGCCTTCGCCGCTTGGCCCGTAAATTACAGTGGGGATACCGGCGCTGCCAAGAACCGCGCTGTCCATCCACGCCCACATCCCGGCATACAGCGGTTCAGCTCCGGTTTTGTCCACTACAGCTTTATGCAGCGCCGCCACAATCGGGGCATCACGCCGAATTTCATAGCCGGGGCGAAATAAATCTACAGCCACTTCAGCATGAAACGCAGGATCATCTTTATGCTGCCGGGCTATTGCCTTCTTCCATAGATTTATAGCGTCAGCATCAGCTTCATCGGGCAGCAGGCGATGCTCTACCTTTAATTCGCAAGCGTCGGGATACGTGCTCCAGCCTAAGCCGCCTTTGATTCTGCTGGCATGTACGCTAGGCCGTCCCAGCAAAGGATGATCTTTACGTCCGAGCGTTTCATCCTCAAACGTTTCCAGATCAGTTAGCAGCCTACCCATGTGGGCGATGGCATCCACGCCTTCCGTATATAAACTGCCATGCGCCGCCCTTCCCGTTGTCGTCAGCGTCAGCCACGCAAAGCCCTTATGCGCAATCACAATGTCGTTGTCAGTCGGCTCTACCAGAATTGCGGCGTCTGCGCTGATTTCTTCCGCGACAAACGCATCCATCCCGATGCTGGCATATTCTTCATCGCAAACGAAGCCAAGAATCACATCGCCAGCCGGTTGGTAGCCATCAGCTTTCAAAGCGGCCACCGCGCCGAGAACAGCGGCTAGCCCGCCCTTCATATCATAACTGCCGCGCCCATACAGCCGGTTACCCTCAACCCGCCCATCAAACGGATCTCCGGTCATATTTTCAATGCCAACCGTATCAGTATGGCCGGTCAGCAGCAGTGATTTCCCACTTCCGTTCCCCCGCCAGTACGCAACCACATTATGGCGATCCGGCGCAGCTTCGAACATGCGCACCTCCAGCCCCAGTTCGTCACGGCATAATTCCAGAAGCCACGCCGAAATCTCACCTTCACCCGCACCCCCCGGCGCTAAATCAGGGTTGATCGAGTTGACGGATACCATTTGCTGCAAATGATGGGTGATTAGGCTGTGGTCAAGGGGCATAAGAACTCCACTTCTGGTAATAAGTTATGGTTGATGGTTGATGCATTATCCATTTATAAATATAAAGTGGTGGTATGTACTCGTTCGTTCAGCGCTATTTTTTCTTCTTTGGCATCGCTATCACATCATCAATGCTGTGCTGAAGCCAGCCAGTCAGGCGGGTATCATCATTCCAGATATACGGCGGAACCAGCAGATAAAGCCGCGTCCACGAAAGATTAATCGCGTCCGGCGCTTCTTGCAGCAGGTCAGATTGTGTCGCTTTAGTGAATTTGAGCGCCGGGCCTTCACCGGTCAATACGAAAAAAATGCGCTCATGCACATAGCCGCCGATACCGCCAAACATATGGCGGAAGTCCAAATCCATCTCCGGCGGCGGCACCGGAAAACAATACTCAATCCGCTGAATCGTCGTTTTATGCAGCGCTTTGTCAGCCATAGAATTCCATCAATCCATAAGCGGCGGCTAAGACTTGCACCGGATGAAGGCTATAAGCGCCGGTTGCACCGGTAATTTGCCAGCGGCAGGTTTCGCTGTCACAGATCACCGGCTGATCAGCCCCGATCTCGCGCACCTGCTCAAATAAGGGTTCGCCCACTTTCATCGCGATGTCATATTTCTCAACTTTGACGCCATAGGTTCCAGCGATTCCGCAGCAGGCGGCATCGGAAGGACGCACCTGGAGGCCGGGAATCAGGGCAAACAAGTCCAGTGCGGGTTGGCCGATATGATGCAGTTTCTGCTGGCATGGCGCATGATATAAGATCATGCTGTCCAGTGGCAAAGCGTGAAAATCCGTTTTGAGTTCGCCGCGCCGGTGTGCTTCCAGCAAAAATTCACTAATGTCGTAAACCTGCGCACTCACCAGTTCGCGATCCGGGTGTTCTAGCTGAAGAATTTCGCGGTAATCGCTTTTCAGGCTCAATGTGCAGGACGTGCTAGCCCCAACGATAGGGATACCCTTACACACATATTCTGCCAGCGAATCAAGATTGCGTGTCGCGTAGGCGCGTGCAGTTGAAAACTCTCCGTTGCTCTGCATCGGCAGCCCGCAGCAGTTTTGCTCTGGCAGCAGCACCTCATAACCGTTATGCGCCAGCACCAGCACCGCCGCTTTCGAAACAACCGTGTCGTAATAATTGCCCGCACAGCTGTGAAAATAGGCGATCTGCCCACGATACGGCGCTTTCGCCGCGGGTTGATTGCGGGAAAACCATTCGCGAAAACTCTGGAAGGACCAGCGCGGCAGCGGCGCATCGCGGTGAATACCGATGACTTTTTCAGCGATAATACGCGCCGGGCGCAGCCCCATCCCAAAGTTTAAGACTGGCGCAAATCTATGCCCCAATTTACCTAAAAGTTCCGAACGCCCTAACACACGGTTACGCAGAGGGATATGTTCATCGTAGAGTGCCTCACGGGCGCGCGTGTTCATCTCCATGATCTTCACGCCATGCGGGCAAACCAGCGAGCAAACGCCGCACCCGGAACAGTAATCTACGCTCTTATCTGGCGACTCTGCGCCACGCCCTCCGTCATAGCGAAAGCGCTGTGCCTGCGGGCCAACTGTTTTCGGGCCGGGAAACAGATCCGTGATCGGCGCAACCGGGCATGCAGAAGTGCAAATATTGCACTTCACGCATAAATCCGCGGTAAAACCTGCCTGCTCATAAGCGGCAAACGGGTTGCTTTCGGGTAACAAAACAGGCTCGCTCATTTTATTGACCGGTTGATATATAAGGCAAAGTGTACCTCAGAGAAAAATTTGAACCACAGAGGGCGCGGAGGAGAGAATGAAGATTGCGTTTAGTCCGCGCCCCCTGTGATTCAGAACAGTCTTTAATAGCCATGTCAGATTTTGACATGATAGCTCTATTCACCTTATGCTCTGCCCTGTTCTAAGCCTATAATTTTGGGTACACTTTGCGCATGTTTGTCGTGCCATAGTGGAGGTTTTTTTCATGGCAACCGATGCGCGCTCATGGTTTTATTCCACCCCAACTGCCCGCCCATTCTTCAT
>JACSRP010000182.1 GCA_014879665.1 Anaerolineae bacterium
GCTTAAGCGCCGTTCACCGTAAAAGCCCACTTTGACAGTATAATTTCAGCCGCGTACAATCACCAGCAATAGGAGTGAAAACGATGACCAGTCTCCATGTTTCACAACATCCGTTAGTACAGCACAAGTTAACCTTGCTGCGAGATAAAAATACTGATCACCGATCTTTTCGTGAATTAATGCGCGAATTAGCCATACTGCTCTGTTATGAAGCGACACAGGATATCCACGTTGAGCCTAAAATCGTTGAAACCCCGATGGGTTCTGCCAGCGGCTATAAAGCTGAAGAAACGATTGGCGTTGTGCCGGTGCTTCGCGCGGGGTTAGGCATGCTAGAAGGGGTGATGCAGCTTCTGCCAAATGTGCAGGT
The DNA here is from genome assembly GCA_014879665.1 of Anaerolineae bacterium. GTDB lineage: Bacteria > Chloroflexota > Anaerolineae > Aggregatilineales > Phototrophicaceae > Flexifilum. The sequence goes on from JACSRP010000182.1 coordinate 371, forward strand.
ATGGCATATTGGCCTTTACCGCGACGAAAAAACGCTGCTTCCAGTACAGTATTACAACCGCTTGCCCGAAAAAACCAGCATCCAAATTTGCATCATTCTCGATCCTATGCTGGCAACCGGCGGCTCTGCTGTTGCAACCATTGACCTGCTCAAAAATGTTGGCGTTGATCGCATCAAGTATGTTGGGCTGATCGCCGCGCCTGAAGGCGTAGATCGGCTTTCGCAGGCGCATCCCGATGTGCCGATTTACCTTGCTTCGCTAGATGAGCGTCTGAATGAAGTTGGCTTCATCGTTCCCGGTCTGGGAGACGCTGGCGACCGCCAATTTGGCACCTAACAGGCGCCGCTCGTGAGCGAAAACATCGCGTTCTTGCTGGTTTTCAGCATCGGCCTGAGCGCTTCTTTGATTCTGGTACCTGTTGCCGATTGGTTAGGGCATCGGTTCGATATCACCACGAAACCCGGCGGCAGGCGCATCAACGAAGGGGATCAGCGCCGCGTCTCCAAACTCGGCAGCATCGCACTCTTTGGAGGCTTCATCATAGCAGCCCTTGCCGCGCAGCTGCTGCCAGTTCCCCGGCAGGATCCGTATGAAATTATCCGGCTGATCGGCCTGCTGGCGGGCGGCGGCGTCATCTTCATTGTTGGGCTGCTGGATGATATCTATGAGTTCGGCGCAATCCCGCAGTTTATCGGGCAGTTTGCAGCCGCAGGCATCGCAATCGCCTTTCAAATTTTCATCGAATACTTCAACAACCCACTAACCGGGCAGCAAACCGACAGTTTCCCCTATCTAATCACAGTCACCATCAGCCTATTCTGGCTCATCTTCGTCATGAATACCCTGAACTGGCTAGATGGGCTGGATGGGTTATCCGGCGGCGTCACCTTCATCGCTGGCGTCATGCTCTTCGTCAACAGCGCCTTTCGCGTTGAGCCTGCCCAGATCAGCGTCAGCCTGCTGCCGCTGGCGCTGATGGGCGCCACGCTTGGCTTCACACTCTACAATTTCTATCCTGCGCGTATCTTCATGGGCGGCGGCGCGCAGTTTTTAGGCTACACTCTGGGTGCGCTGAGTATTATTGGCGGCGCAAAGATGGCGACGATCTTGCTAGTGCTTGGCCTTCCGCTGATTGATGTCGTCTGGCAGGCTGTCAGCCGCGCGCTGCGAGGGCGCAGTCCGTTCAGCGGAGATCGCGGACATCTACATTTTCGATTACAGGACATGGGATTTAGCCAGCGTCAGATCGTGTTCGGCTACTACGCTTTTTGCCTCGCCTTTGGTGCGCTCACACTCATCACCAGCAGTCAGCTATTCAAATTCATCGCGCTCGGGGTGCTGCTGTTGATTGTGGGGGCCGCGCTGATCCTCTTAACCCGCCACATGCGCCGAACGGCATGATATATCTCGTCGCTCATCTTCATCATAATGGCCGCTGCATGCGGCATCTCTACGGATAAACTTAATTCAACGTTTTTCCGTTCATTCAAATTCCTCCCCCTCTTCATCCTCAATCGGCGTTGCTTCAATACGCAGCGGCTCGGCAGTGATCATGCTCGCACCCGCCCGCCCCGCCAATGGCGTAGGTTCGCCTAAACGCGCCGCTGGCTCATGCCGCGCGGCGGCCTGCCCCGCCCCCGTCACAGATGGCAGCGGAAACGGCAGATCATAAATCGAATGATAGGCATTTGCTCTCGCCTGTTCTGCCTTCGCCTGCTTTTCCCGCTTCTGAGTCCTGGTTTGCTGAACCTGCGCCCGTGTAAGTGTGACCAACTTGCCTTTCTCAAAGGTTGCGCTGTCCCCCGTAACGCGCTCAACCACAGCCTCAACTATGCGCAAAAAGACCGTCATTAAAATATCAATACCAATGACCACAATGAGCACTTCGTTGAACGATGCCAGCGTTTGCCCCAGCTGTGCTGCAATCAAATCGCCCATGACCGAGCTGGCAGCACTCAGCAGCACGGTGACGGCCACCGGAATCAACAGCAGCAGCATACCCGGCCAGCCGCGCAAAACTTTCAAATCACTTGGAAACATGGTATTAGCAATGGCGAAGATCACATACGTCCACAGCCAGAAATTCGGCGTCGCTGTCAACCGCTGCAATATCTCCGGCAGCGCCTCTAGGCCGGTTGTCGTCAGTGGGGCAACCGTTGAGGGAATAGCCAGCACCGAACTTGCCAGAATCCAGATGATCAGAATACCAACAGCTATTGGTGCCATCGCCAGCAGCGCCAGCTTAATAACACTCGTATTTTTACCCAGCTTGATGAAATCCAGCTTCAGTTCAGCTGCCGACTGCTCTTCCGGTATTTTGAAGGCAAAATCTGCGCGCACGTTAAGCAGCGTAGCCGCAAACCAGACGGATAGCTCATAAAGCAAGATGCCGGGGAAGAAGATCATGTAATAGATCACTGTCGTGCTAGAAAGCCGTTTGCTCACTAACCAGCCGACTTTGAAAAGCTGTTGATGCAGCCATTTTTGCATACGGCGCACCAGCCATAACAACACTGCTGCGCCGGTTACAGAAATCGCAAGTTGTCCGAAATCCAGTCTTAAGCTCCCTTCGTCTCCTGTGCGGCTTGCACAAGGCTCACGAAATCATCTACGATCAGCGAAGCGCCACCCACCAACGCCCCGTCAATATGTTCCTGTGACATATATTCGGCCATGTTTGCTGGTTTCACACTGCCGCCATATTGAATGCGAATGTCATCAGCGATTGTAGCGCTATAAAGTGATTCAATAACGCCGCGAATCCCGCCCGTAATCTCATTGGCAAACTGTGCGTTCGCCGATTTCCCGGTGCCAATCGCCCAGATCGGCTCATAGGCCAAGACAATGCTTTGCATCTGTTCAGCAGTGATGCCCTCTAATCCAGCGCGAACCTGCCCGCCCACAAACGCTAATGTTTCGCCCGCTTCGTTCACCGTCAGATTCTCGCCCATCGCAAAAATTGGCTTCAAACCATGCGCCAGCGCAGCTTTGATTTTGCGATTGATCACATCATCGGTTTCACCCAGATATTCGCGGCATTCTGAATGGCCGATGATCACATATTCAGCCAATCCTTCCAGCATCGCCGCCGAAATCTGCGAAGTATAGGCGCCTTTTTCATGCTCGCTCACATTTTGCGCCCCGACCTTAATTTCGCTGTGCGCCAACGCCTCAGCAGTCGTCGGTAGGGCGATGAACGGTGGGCAGACCACCCGTTCAATTCCGGTAAATGGCGCAAGCTTCGGCGCCAATTCCCGTACGAAAGCCGCAGCTTCCGCTGCCGTCTTATTCATTTTCCAATTTCCAGCGATGATTGGAACTCGCATCTTTCCTCCTACATTGTCCCTATTTTAAGAAACCTGAGCCTCAGATAAGCATCGTCTTTGACCCTTATCCCGCCATTTCGCTCAATTGGATTATAATGTCGGCAAGGCGCAGTCACAATCAGCTTTAGCATCATTCAGGTGAAATATCATGGATTTACAGCAAATTGGCAAACTGGTGCTGGCCTTAGGCATCGGCGTTGTGGTCATCGGCCTGCTGCTGGTCGTATTTGGCGGCAGCAATTTCGTCCAGAATCTACTGAGCGCCGGAACGCTGCGGTTCGACGGCGGCGGTTTCACCTGCATCGTGCCAATTATCGCTTCCATCCTCATCAGTGTTGTCCTCACCGTCGTCTTGAATATCGTCATCCGGATGATCAATAAGTGAACTTATCTGATTTCGATTACGAACTTCCAGAGTCCTTTATCGCCCAAACGCCAGCTGAGCCGCGCGATTCTTCTCGCCTAATGCTGCTCGGCAAAAATACTGGCGAAATTTCGCATCACCGCTTTTCAGATATCCTCAATTTCATCAATTCCGGCGATGTGCTGGTCTTAAATGATACGCGAGTCATTCCAGCACGACTGCATGCTCGCAAGTCAGATACCGGTGGCGCCGCTGAACTGCTGCTGCTCAAAAGGCTGGACGGCACCCATTGGCGCGCGCTCGTCGGAGGTCGCGGCTTACGTCTTGGCCGAACACTGGCGCTCGAAAACAACATTTCCGCTAGCATCGTTGAAGAACTTGCTGATGCTGAGCGTATCATCAAGTTCAGCCGCCCGATTGACGATCTACTGCATCAAACTGGCGAAATGCCGCTGCCCCCTTACATCCATACGCGCCTTGTAGATCGTGAGCGCTATCAGACGGTCTACAGTAAAGACGAAGGCTCCGCCGCCGCCCCCACCGCAGGGCTGCACTTCACACCTGATTTGCTAGTTGCGCTGCGCGAAAAGGGGGTGAGTTTTGCCTCCTGCACCCTGCATATCGGCCTCGGCACATTCCAGCCCGTGCGCGCCGAATACATTGAAGATCACCAGATTCACAGTGAATGGGCACATCTGTCAGCAGCAGATGCGAAAATCATCAATGATGCAAAACTCGCCGGCAGACGCATCATCGCTGTTGGCACCACGGCTGCCCGCACTCTAGAAACGGCAGGCATCCTCAGCGAAGGCGGCGATCCGGCCGAACCATCCGCACCCTTAACCGCCTGCCCGTGGCGCCCTGTCGTGGCTTTCAAGCGCGAAACCAATCTGTTCATCTACCCCGGTTATCGCTGGCGGGTTGTAGATGCCATGATCACTAATTTTCATCTGCCCAAATCATCGTTGTTGATGATGATCAGCAGTTTCGCCACCCGCGAAATTATCATGAACGCCTACGAAACCGCCAAACGCGAAGGTTATCGCTTCTTCTCTTTCGGCGACGCCATGTTTATTGCTTAGGCCTGCGCGGCTCAGAGTCTGAAATAAATAGATCTAGCCCCATCCTCCGGGATAGATAACGGGTCGCCAACTGCCCTTTAACGCTGTTGCCCGCCTCATCCAGTCGTGGCGCAAACGTACCCAGTCCGCCTTTGCCAGGAGAAACGGCCACAATCCCCCCGCCGATCCCACTCTTTCCCGGTAGACCAATGTCGTACAGCCAATCGCCGGATGTCTCATATAAACCCGCGGTGGTCATCACCGCCAGCGTATAGTGGCAGGTCGCCGATCTCACCACGCGATCCCCCGTAATCGGGTTAATTCCGCCCGCTGCTAACGTCGCCCCCATCACCGCGAGGTCTCTAGCGTTTACGTCTAATGAACACTGCCGTGTATAAAGGTCCAGCGCCTCATTAGGGTCGCAATAGATTTTCCCGGTGCTGTGCAGTAAATTCACAATCGCACGATTACGGAAATTCGTCTCCGAAGCAGATTGGTAAACAGCTTCATTCACCCTAAGCTCGCGCCCCGCAAATTTACACATCCCCTCATAAATGGCGCCCCATTTTTCGTCGTAGGTTGCGCCCGGCACAAGGCTGGTCGCAGCGATTGCCCCAGAGTTCACCATCGGATTCGTGCGGCCATCGCTGCTATCCTCAATGGCGATCACCGAATTAAACGGCATCCCGGTACTGTTGACTCCCACCAGCTTACGCGCCCTTCCCGGGCCAATATTCTGGCAAACCAGCGCAAATACAAATGGCTTTGACACACTCATAATTGGAAATTCGTGCTCAAAATCCCCCGCTGAAAAAATGCTCCCCGCCTTTGAAACCAGACAGACGCCAAACAGATCATCGGGCGCATTGGCAAGCGCAGGGTAAACCTGTGAATTTTGTCCCTCTGTATTCAGTCGGTATTTTTCATACGAGTTGTTGACCAGTTCATTTACAAAATCAACCGCAGGGAGCTGCCCCGTAGATATATAGCCGTACTCCAGATCCTCTGGCTCTTGTGGTCTATTTATATTCATCATCTGCTCAGTGTCATCCAGTCAAATAAAGGTTGTCGGGTTAAAACCGGGTATAAACAGTAGTTTACAATTCCACTGCTTAAGCTCATAGTAGCACCCGGGATGACATCCAGAGAGTTAACATGAATGCACAATGTTCAGTGCGGGATTGACTTCCCTCGCGCCCCCACGTAAAATGCCTCGTTCGTAACCTGTCAATGAAATTCCTTCGTTGACCAATTTTCCCCGCTGTCCGGGCAATGAGTAGGTACTGCGCCGGTGGCGGTGGCAAGTGAGAATTGGAGAAATCCTGCATGTACGCCATTATCCGTTCTGGTAATCGCCAGTACCGGGCAGAAGTGGGCAAATTTCTCGATGTAGAGCGTCTGCCAAACAAGGTTGACGACAAGATCGAGATCGCTGATGTCCTTCTGATCGGCAATGACGCAGGCACCGTTATCGGTCAGCCTAATGTTGACGGCGCATCCGTCGCTGTAACCGTCATTGATCAATTCCGCGCACCCAAGATTCTTGTATTCAAGTATCGCCAGCGCACTAAATTCCGCCGCAAGCGTGGTCACCGTCAGTATTACACCCGTATTCGCATTGATGCGATCAACGGTTAAGCGTTCAGCGCAGGAGAGATAATCTACTATGGCTCACAAAAAAGGCGGCGGTAGCAGCCGCAACGGTCGTGACAGCAATTCACAGCGATTGGGCGTGAAGCGTTTCGGCGGCGAATTCGTGATTCCCGGCAATATTATCATTCGCCAGCACGGCTCTAAAATTCACCCCGGTATCGGCGTAGATATGGGTAAGGATTACACCCTGTTTGCCGTCAAAGAAGGGTACGTTGTCTTTGAATATGCCCCTGGCAAGAACGGGCGTAAGCGCGTCAGCGTACGCGATGAGAATCCATCACTCGCCGGACAGAAAAACTCCTAGTATTCAGTACCAAGCGGCGGATGACCGTTTGGAGACGAGAGGAAAAATGAAGAAAGACTTACATCCTACGTGGTACCCCGAAGTTGTCGTCACCTGCGCCTGTGGTAATACATGGGTCACCGGGGCAACAGTGCCGTCCATCCGTACCGATATTTGTTCCAACTGCCACCCCTTCTACACTGGCGAACAACGCATTGTGGACACTGAAGGTCAGGTGGATCGCTTCTTTAAGCGTCTGCAAATCCGTGACCAGAAACGTCAGGAAGCAGAAGAGCGTGTTGCAGCCCGCACCCCGGCCAACTTGCCGCTGGCAGAGCTGGATCTAGCCAAGCGCCATGTTACCCTGCTGGCTGATGCAAGCATCAATACTGTTGGCGAGTTCATTACGCGCATTGAAGAAGGTGGCGATGATGCTATCCTCTCAATCGCAGGCGTCGGCCAGAAAGTGCTTGCC
>JACSRP010000257.1 GCA_014879665.1 Anaerolineae bacterium
CTGCTTCACCCTGCCCGCGGAAAGCGAGCCGATATAGCCACCTAACTGCGCCTTCTTCACCACCGCCACTTTCGACACCTCGATCACGCTCTGTTTGGGCAAATTGCCTTCGCCGCGTTCCAGCAGCACGTTTCCGGGCACGCTGATCCGGCCTAGATGAGTAGTCAACCCGCAGGCAATCACCTTGTCCGGATCGTGCGGATCATCCTGAATGATCACATGGGGATGTGGGATACGCGCTTCTTGCGCCCCGGCACCCTCTAATTGCAGCCAGTAAATTTCACCCTGGCCAAATGCCGACATCACCTAATTACCCCCCATACTGGCCGAACAATTTCAAGCTGGCGTTGGCGATAGCCCGCACCTGCGGCTGTGCATCCTGTATCATCAACTGAAGCGAAGGCAGCGCTCGCGCATCCCCGATAGCGCCCAGCGCCTCAACAATGGCAAAACGCACCCCCCAATCGTCAGTGTTCAGCGCGGCGATCAACGGCTCAACCGCGCGGCTGTCGCTCATCTCGCCCAACAGATTAGCCGCCAGTTCTCTCGCTTGCACAGAATCTACCGCCAGCGACTGGATCAATTGCGGCAGCGCCGTTTCAGCAAACGTCCCCAATGCCTCGCGCGCCGTCCATGCCACGTTCTGCACCGGATCCGCTAATCGTTCAATCAGTGCGTCAATCGCCCCCGGATCGCCAATTTGGCCTAGCGCATAGGTCGCTTTCAAGCGAACCACCGGGGTCATATCCCCCGCCGCCGCAATCAATGCAGGTAACGCGCGCGCGTCGCCAATCTTGCCTAGCGCATGCACGATGTTATGCCGCGCTTGCTGATCGGCAGCTTCCAGTGCATGGATCAGGACCGGCAGCGCCGCGCCGCCGTAGCGCACCAGCGCCCATGTCGCATCTTCAATCACATTCAAATCATCATCGTCGCAAATCACCTGCGCCAATGCCCTCATCGCCGCGTCATCTTCGCCTAAGCCGGGCCGAAGCTGAAGCGCCGCACTGCTGCGCTGCGCCACATCCGGCGATTGCAGCCGCACTAAGAGATTTTCTATCGTGTCCTTCATCATGCCCCTATTCTAAAAGATGTCGTCAAGAGCTGCGGTTCGCGGCTTTCTATATCCCACGCTTAACATCGGGCGGCTTTTGCGCTATCATTCCGCTGTTTGCGTCTGAAATCACAAAGTATCCCTCTTGGAGTTCGCGTTTTATGAATAATCATGCTAAGCGCGCGAGCATTATTCTGGGCGTGTTCATGGCAGTCGTTTTGGTCGGCAGCACGTTCCTACAGTTGCTCAATCCCAACGCGACCACCACCCAGAATGTACCGCCCACCCAGCGTATTGATCCAACCTTCCCGCCGCCGCTGGACACAGCCGGCATCACCTATGATCAGCTTTACCTGCACCCATCAGGCATTTTCGCTGTGGCGCAGCCCACTGGCTTTACAGCTTCAAACCCTTCCAGCCAGCCGAATATTGCCCAGATCAACATGGTCAATAACGAAGCCTTAAGCGTGATTGATGCTTTCGTGCAAGACCCCGGCAGTCCGGTAAGCGCTGATGATTTAGACGGCTATTTCACTGAAGCCATCCTCAATCAATCATGGGCAAATTTCCAGAACTGGTCGGAAACCACCCGCCGCCGTGATGGCGAAAATCTGGTGATTGATTTCACCGTGCGCTTCTCCAATCAGGATTTTGTCGCCCGGCAGATCGCCCGCACCGATGGGGAATGGATTTACGTCACCCGCGTGCTGGCACCCGGCAACGCCACCAATTTCCTGATCACCGTTCTCGAAAATGTCAGCAGTTCGATGCAGCCCTTCAAGCAGTTTGCCGGGCAGCCGTTCAACTGGAACATCTATCTCGATCCCACGACCAATCTCGCTATTCGCCACCCGCAGCAGTGGATCGTGACCGACAGTGCGCCCGGTCGCCCGGCCAGCATCGCCGGTTCCAACGGTGAGAACCTGCGCGTGGAAACGGCAAATGGCAATCTTTTGGATGATCAAGCCGCTGAAAACTGGGTACTGGCAGCTCGCCCCAACGCGACCATCTTGAGCGTGGCGCAGGATGTGCCAGAGACCTATACCGTGGCCTATGCCTACACCACCGCCGATGGTGACCCGCTCAGTGGTTTCGCGGTGCTGATCAACGGTGAAAATAATCAGCTTTACGCCGCTAACCTGCGCTTTGTCGGCGAAAATATTGACCTGAACACCTTCGCGCCGGCTAGTGCTGCCCCTGAAGCAGAGGCCACGCCAGAAGCTGAAACCACCCCCGAAGCCGAAGCCACGCCGGAAGCAGTGGATCCCGATTCCGCCTACTACGAATCGCTGACGGTGATCATGAGCAGCTTCGGCCTGATGCCGCAGCTCAATCTCTCCAGCGACTCGCTGCCGCCGACGGCCACGCCAATCCCCACCCAGGCCATTGCGCCAACTGCCGAAGCCACCGCCGAAAGCACAGTTGAGGTGACCGCAGAGCCGGAAGCTGAAGCCACCACAGCCGCAGAAGCAGGCGCGCCAACCGAAGAAGTGACTGAAGAATCGCCGGCAGAAACGACGCCCGAACCTACCGAAGAAGCCACGCCGGAAAGCTAGGGTTAAGTGTTATCATCAGGGCGCAGCATACACATGCTGCGCCTTTTTATTTACACGTCAGTACCCCTGTTATACCGTAGGGACAAGGCATGCCTTGTCCGCTTTCCCAGTGAGGGCGCTTTTGAGCCTCGCTCACGCGGCACAGGCAAAGCATGATCCCCCTCACCCCTGCTCTACCGTAGGGATATGATCTACCGTCAAATAGCATGGAATCATCTCGCATGTCTCTGAATCTCTGGTGTACCTCCGCCCCGCTGTTCAGCCATACTGACTGGGGCGGATTTCTGAAAACCGCGCAGGCGCTGCAAGCGCGCGGCCATCAAGTGACGTGGGTCAGCGGCGGGCAGATCGCCGGCGCGTTAAACGCCGCAAACATTCCATTTGCCGAAATTGCGCAAACTGGCTGGCTGTGGCCGCCGCCGCCCGCCCCCGATCTCACCAGCATTCCCCCTCAGGAAGCAGTCATGCTGCGCTACCGCCGCGCGTTAGATACATGGATGACCGTAGATTTAGTGGCCGCCGCCGCGCAAGAATTGATCGATCTGGCGGCAAAAATCGGCAATCCCGATGCCATCCTGACCGACCCCTTCTTGACCGCCGCCGCTATTGCTGCTGAAGCCCTGAATCTGCCGCTGATCGTATGCGGTTGGATCGCTCAGCGCGATTTAAACGAAGATTCACTGTTTCCAGTCCAGAAAATTCTGGCGGACGACTCTCAAAACCGATTACAGCAGTTGCTCGATCACTTTGGCTTGCAGGGTCAGAACTTCGCCAGCGGCGCAACCCCTTCTATACTCAGTCCGCATCTGCACATCAGCTACTTCAGCGAAAGCTGGTATCAGGCCGACGCTGCCAACCTGCTCGACCAAACACTGTTTGTCGGCGGTTCACCTTCCGCGCCAACCACGCCCCCGCCGAACTGGTTAGCCGCCATCCCGCCAGAAGTGCCGCTGGCCTTCATTACGCTCGGCACCACTTTCACCGGCGATTACGGCTTCTACGCATGGGCGGCGCAAGCGGCGGTTCGTGTCGGGCTGCTGCCAGTGATCGCCGTCGGCTGGAATCCGATCCCTCCGGAAGATAAACAAAAGCTGCTGGCGGCGCTGCCCAAAGGTGCGCGGTTATTGAACTATGTGCCGCTGGATCATTTGCTGCCGCGCACAAAGCTGATGTTTCATCATGGCGGAATGGGCAGCACTCATGCCGCGGTCGTACACGGCGTCATGCAAATTGCCGTGCCCCACGCCGCTGATCAGCGCGGTAACGCCCGGCGTATCGCCCAGTCAAAAGTCGGCTTCAACCTGACGGCGATTGACGTAAAACGAGGTGGGTTGCTTGAAGGCGCGAAGGCGCTGCTGGCCGATCAATGGGTACAGGAAAACACGTGCCAGTTAGCCGCAGAATTTGCCGCATTAGGCGGTGCAAACGCCGCCGCCAAAGCCTTGGAAGAAGTCTTGGCATAGTGGCGCGCCTTGCCCCTACAAAATCAATCACCCCGCGCCAGCATCGCCTTACACACTGCCAATGTCGTCATGCAGTCCGCAAGCGCCGTATGCGCCACTGGCTGCGGCACCTGGTAATAGCGCGCCGCTGTAGACAGCTTTTGAAAGCGATAGCCTTTCCCATAGCCGCCGCGTTCCCCGTATATCTCGGAAAATGCCTCCATAGCGCAGTGCCAATGAGAGATCACCTTCCAATCTGTTTTAGGCACGCCGCAAGCCTGCGCCGATAGATGCAGCATCTTACGGTCATAGGCCGCGTTGTACACGATCACATCACGCCCATACAATATCTCGTGAATTTGTTCGTGAATATCGCTGTAGCGCGGCGCATCGGCCACTTGTGCGTTGGTGATCCCGTGAATCCGTGTCGCGTCGGGCGGGATACGGTCTACCGGTTTGACCAGCGTATCCATCAGCACATCGCCATCGGCGCCAACAATGCCGATCTGGCAAATTTCAGCGATGTGCAGGCCGGTGGTTTCGGTATCCAGCACCACAAAATTACCACGCTGAATCACGTCGGTGAAGAAGGTCATTATGTGTTCCTGTGTAGTCTAAATGCACTATTCTAAAGCAGATGCCATCATTCCTCGCAGTTCGTTGCTAAGTTTATTGCCTCATATTTCATCCACCAGAGCTTATCGTTTTTGACTCGATCCGTTTTGCAGCCCCGTTCACAGGGCGCAGCTTTCGCCGGATGGCTTCGGCCTCCGGTACTCTAAGAATCTGATGCGCTAGCACTTCATCCCATATATAAAAATCGCGTTAATACCTACCCGCTATTATTGCGTAAAAACAAAATTCACGGTACAATCGTTCTAATTATTCTCTTTCAAATGGATGAGGTAATCTACGTTCGAGCCTGTTGACCGACCCCCTGTAAACGCCTATTTCTCTCTCGCACATCCTTCCTGCGTATTGATCAACTTGTCTAGCATCCTCTCTGGAGCCAGTGCTTATGTCCGGCTATGAGGTTCACAGCGCAAAACTGGTGGATGTTCCCGCTATCCGCCGTGCGGCCGAAAAAGGAATTATACTGGACAGCGAGATGAGCTACACGCGCGATCTCGATATTTCGAGGAGTGCAGTCCTTTCCAGCGTGCTTTTGCCCCAGCGTGGGCTGTGTACGCTCGTAGGGCGGGCAGATAAACAAACCGTAGCCGGTCAGGTGCGTATCAAGTACGCCGACCATCTGGCGCAGATCGTTTATATCGCCCCACAAGGTGATGCCGAAGCCAGCAGCACGGCTTGGTTGGCGCTGCTGGACGCGATGGCGCAGGAATCAGGGCGGCGCGGCGCAACCATGCTCACGGCTGAAGTGGACGCACTTAGCCCGCTCTTTGAAATACTCCGTCAAACCGGATTTGCGGTCTATGCGCGGCAGGAAATCTGGCGGCGTTTTGAGCCGCTGGCGGCGCTGCCCAAACTGCCCGCGCTCACCGGTGTTCTGGCAGATGAAACCGACGATGACACGCTCGATATTCAACTGCTCTACAGCAATATCGTGCCGCGTCTGGTGCAGCCAATTGCTGTACCCTCCTCTGAAAGTGCCGGCGTGGTGTACCGGCGTGATGGCCGGGTTCAGGCGTATATCGCGGTTTCGCAGGGCAAGCAGGGCATTTATTTGATGCCGTTCATGCATCCGGATGTGTTGGGGCGGGAAGCCGCCGCCATCATCGCCGGAATAATGACCCGCATCGAGAGAAATGAGCGCGCGCCAATCTATGTGTGCGTGCGCCGGTATCAGGACTGGTTGGATGATTCGCTGCCTGATCTTGGCTTTACTTCATGGGCACAGCAGGCAGTGATGGTTCGTCATATTGCCGCAGGCATTCGCCAGACGGCGTTTGCGCTGCCAGCACAGGCGGCGCTGGAAGGAATTCCTTCCCCTGTCACCAGTCCGTTCCACCAATCGTCCTTAGATCATAGTACAGGAGATGGTAGTTCAACGCATGGAACGACGAATTACCGACGACATTCAAGAACTGAAGCAGATTCTTCCGCCGCATCTTCGGGCCAAACTCGATGAATTAGGCCGTACCGATGACCTGCTAGAAATTGTCCTCGACTTAGGCCGCATTCCCGCCGCCCGCTATGTCAGCGGCGAAGTGCCGCTGTCTGAGCAAGAAGTGACCCGTGCCGAACTGGACGCTGTTGAAGATGGTGTTGGCTCTTTCGATGCCGATAACCGCGCCGGAATGGAACGCACACTTCATCGCATCAGCGCGATCCGCAACCGCAGGGGTGAAATTGTTGGCCTCACCTGCCGCGTAGGACGCGCTGTCTACGGCACCATTGATATCGTGCAGGATCTCGTTGAAAGCGGCCAGAGCATTCTCATGATGGGGCCGCCCGGTGTGGGCAAAACCACGCTGCTGCGCGAAGCCGCGCGGGTACTGGCTGACTCTAAGCGTGTGATAATCGTGGATACCTCCAACGAGATCGGCGGCGATGGCGATGTGCCCCATCCGGCCATCGGCAAAGCCCGGCGGATGCAAGTCAGCCACCCCGAACGCCAGCACGAAGTGATGATCGAGGCGGTCGAAAACCACAACCCCGAAGTCATTGTCATTGACGAGATCGGGCGTGAACTGGAAGCCACCGCCGCCCGCACGATTGCCGAACGCGGCGTCCAGTTGATCGGCACTGCGCATGGTAACGCGCTGGATAACCTGATGCTGAACCCGACGCTCTCTGATCTGGTCGGGGGCATTCAGTCGGTCACGCTGTCCGATGAGGAAGCGCGCCGCCGTGGCACTCAAAAAACGGTGCTGGAACGCCGCGCCCCACCCACATTTGATGTGTTGATCGAGCTGCAAAACCGTGACCGCATGATCGTGCACGAAGATGTAGCCGCTGCCGTAGATGCCATTCTGCGTGAACGCCCGCTGCCGGTTGAAATTCGCTACCGTGATGAAAATGGCGCGATCAACGTTGAAACCGCCCCCAATGAAACCCGCCTGCTAAATGACCGCAACGAACGCAACCGCAGCGAAGGCTATCGCGGTGAGCGCGGCGGTCGTGAACGTAGCCGTTCGCGTGAAAATGGCGGCAGCAGCCGCGAACATAATGACAATGGCAGCGGACGCGCTGATGCCAGTTATCCCCCCCGGGAACAGCGCGTATCTGTTAGCGAAAATCGCGGCGCGCCCGCCAAAATTTACGCCTATGGTGTCGCCCGTAACCGGCTGATTCAAGCCGCGCGCCGCCTGCATGTGCAGGTTTCGATTGTGGATGATCCCGGTCAGGCGGATCTCATCCTGACGCTGAAGAATTACTACCGCCGCCGTCCCAAGCTGATCGTGGATGCCGAACGATCAGGTCGCGGCATTTATGTGCTGCGCGCCAACACCGTCAGCCAGATGGAAAACTT
>JACSRP010000261.1 GCA_014879665.1 Anaerolineae bacterium
AGGACTTGCTCGCTGGTATTCAGTTCCCGCAAGTGACCGGCACTGAATGGCTGTGGCAAGAAATTGACCGCGTGCAAACCGGCGATGAAACTTTAGTCGTCTGGGAGTTTGGTATCAACTTGAGGCAGCCGTTTGATCCGACTGCTTTCCCCTTTGACCAGTACCCGTTAAGCATTCGGATGGAGCCAACCGATATTCAGTATCCCATCCTGTTGGTGCCAGATTCGCAAAGCTATCGCCTGCAAAATCCGGGATTTTTGCCCGGCATTACCCCGGATGTCTTCATCAATAACTGGACGATAAAAAGCAGTTACTTCAACTATCAATTTCACGCGACCGGGCAGGGGTTAACCATCTCTGAATTTGCCGGCCTCGCTGATCTGCCAGATCTCCATTTTTCGGTCAACCTGAAACGCAACTACGTCGGCCCAATGTTTGCTTATTTGCTTCCCGGTTTAGTGGCGGCGGGGATGATGTTTGCCTTCATTATTGGCGATCCAAAAGTAGGCGATCAGGAAGAAATTATCGCCACGCTCAGTTTTGCGGCAGCGCTGTTCTTTGTGATCACTGTCGTGCATAACGCGCTGCGCGAGAGCGTTGGGGCTATTGGCGTCACCTATCTCGAATATCTCTATCTATCGCTTTACGCGGCTATCATCCTGGCGACGGCCAATGCATTTTTTGTGGTGCGCATGGATATTCCAATACTGCGCTTCCGCAATAATCTGGTCTTTAAGCTGCTGTATTGGCCGTTCTTTTCCGGCGTCTTGCTGGTTGCTACTTTCGCGACGTATATATTTGTCTAGAGGCCGCCAATGACCAACAAGCCCTCCAAACCTAACCCGCCGGTTTCGCGCACGCTGCTTCTCGGCGCGCTTCTGATCGCGATCATCGCATTGGCCATGATGGCTCTGATCAACCTTCAGCAAAATCCATCTGCGTTTGAGCCGCCTGCAACCGTCATTTCTACGCCTGACGGGGAATGACGGCTATTTGCAGATAGCGGTAGGTTTCAGGCGAGTGGGCAGCTCCTACAAACGCCCTCATCCCGGGGCCTTAGTTGAGGGGAAGCTGGGCGAATCGGGGCGGGTACCTGCAAAATATGTTTTTGGAATCAAATGATCCGTTTTGCAAACGACGCCTGCATCGCCCCTACGGGGAAAAGGCGTCGTTGTAGAGACACGGCATGCCGTGTCCGGCGGGTAAAAATGCCCTTCATGCGTTTTCTATGAGCTTGCCATACGCACATTATCGCCTCGGTATGCGCGGCAAGATGGTTGTCACCACTTCGTAATTGATGGTACCTAAATTCGCGGCAATATCTTCAGCCGTGATCTGGTTATCCCCTTGGCGGCCTAACAGCACAACTTCATCGCCCATCTCTACATCGGGAATATCGGTCACGTTGATCGTCGTCTTTTCCATGCTCACACGGCCAACAATGGGCGCGAACTCGCCGTGAACAAGGACGCTGCCGGGGTTTTGCGGCGCGCGCCGGAGGCCGTCTGCATAGCCAACTGGCAGCACCGCGATCCGTTCTTCGCCGCGAGTCCGGTAGCTGTTGCCATAGCCGATAGGGTGGCCGGTGGGCAGCGTTTTCACCTGCGAGATCACTGTTTTCCAGCTCATGACCGGGCGAAACGCGGCGGTAACCGGCACTTCAGCCGATGGCGACAGCCCGTACATGGCCAGCCCCACCCGCACCGCATTGAAGTGGAAATCTGCGCCGCGCAGCGTACCCGCTGAGTTGGCGGCATGAAGATAGCGGAATGAATATCCAGAAGCTCGCAGCGGCGCGATCGCATCCCGGAAGCGGCGAATCTGCTCACTGGCATAGTCCAGATCATTATCGGCAGTTGAAAGATGGGTGTATACGCCCTCGATATCAAGATTGTTTAGTTTGGCAAGATGGCGAAACAGCAGCACCGCTTTCTCTAGCATTACGCCCATTCGGCCCATGCCGGTATCAATTTTGACGTGGGCGCGCAGTTTACTGCCCATCTCGCGGGCCGTGCTGTCATAAGCACGTGCTAAATCTAGATCGTAAAGGGTAGCGGTGATCTGATACTGAATCGCTTGTCGCGCCGCTTCAGGAGGCAGATAATTTAGCAGCAAAATTGGCGCATTGATGCCTGCATCGCGCAGTTCCAGCGCCTCATGAATGTTGGCGACGGCTAAATGATCTGCTCCATTTTGCAGCGCCGTGCGCGCAATTGCCACTGCGCCATGCCCGTAAGCGTCGGCTTTCAACACCGCAAACAGCGCCACCTGTGACCCGATCACCGAGCGTATAGCGCGTACATTGCCCGCTGCCGCTTCCAGATCGATCTCTACCCACGATGGGCGGTTCGGCCGTATCGCCATGCTGCTGTCAGAAGCATGCGCGCGCGCCAGCAGCACCGTATCATCGGCATTTTTAAGCAGCGCCTTGACCACGAGTTCCATGCGTGAGCGCGCACCGCCTTTGATCAGGATCACATCCTGATCCGTCACATTCGCATCAATCACGCCGGCCACCGCATCATGAATGCTGTAGGTGGTGCGTACCCCTTCAGAAGTCATCCCCTGATCTAGCGCCGCGCGGGCGGCCATCGCTGCTTCTGCGCCTTCAGTGACCAGCCGTGTGGTAAATTCTGACGCCTTCTGCCCGACGCGGCGGTGGCTTCGCTGGCTGGCTGTGCCCAGCGCGTCCATATCGCCAAAAACAAAGATCGCGCGGCCATGATCCTGCGTGACGGCATGTAGCCAATCCAGCGAAGCCAGTGTCGTCCATGGATCGGCTTTATAGGAATCATCAATGATGCTGCTGCCGTTGATCCCGTCTAACGGCTTCATGCGTCCGGGAAGCGGCTCAAGTTCGGTCAGCGCGTGTAAGCTGTCATGCAGCGGAATGTCAAAATAAGCGCCGACAGCCAGCGCCGCCAGCGTGCAGGTAAGCTGCTGTTTGCCTAGCAGCGGCGTCCAGCGCCCCACAATTCGCTGATCGTTATAGCGCAGGTCAAAGCCGGTGCGCGCTGTGTCGAGCATGATATTCTGGGCGATAATATCTGCGCCAAAGGCTACTTCAGTGCTGACCGTGACCACTTTCGCGCGCGCGCGTGATGCCAGCCCGCGCGCATAATCGTCGTCGTAATTCAGCACCACCAGCCCTGAGGGCGAAATGTAATCTACAAGCTGCCCGATTTCATGGGTAAGCTGGTCGCCAGTGTCGAAACGTTCGTGATAGCCCGGGCCGACGTGTGAAATGACCCCGATATGAGGGCGAATCGCGCCGACCATCTCGCCCATTTCGCCGGGATACAGCACATCCAGAGGGAGGGCCACGATCTGATGCTCAGGAGTTAGCCGGGCGAGGGTCAGCGGAATATCCAGACGCCCCCCCTGCTCGCTGCCCGCCGACAGCACGTTGTAGCGGGTTTTCAAGACCTGCTCGATGGCCGCCAACGTGACTGATTTCCCCGATGTCCCCGCCACGCCGATCACCCGGACGCCCTGTTTTCCAACCACAAAATGCGACCAGATCATCAGCGCTTGCAGCGGGTTTTTGACCAGTATTACCGAAACGCCAGTGGTATCAAATTCTGGTGGACGGCTGCATAACAGGCCGGCTGCCCCGCGTTCAACGGCTTCTTGCATATACTGGTGGCCGTCGCCGCGCTCGCTTTTGATGGCTGCATAGAGGCAGGCTTCGGTGGCATTTCGAGAATCGACGCAGAATTGGCTGAAGAGATGCGCAGCCGGTTCGCCAAAGAGTTGGCCGCCGGCAGCTTCTAGTAGGTCATAGAGGTTGATCATTGGAACCGGGCGCTCAAGGCATGATGGCGAAAGTTTGCTATAATCTTTTCGGTTAAGAGTTCAGCACTTAAGATTATGGCATTCTCTTTCGAGCTTGTAAAATCACACGGTGATGCGCGCGCGGGGGTTTTTCACACACCTCACGGAGATTTACTGACTCCGGTTTTTGCCCCCGTCGGCACGCAAGCCACCGTGAAAGCAGTTTCCCCCCGTGATCTGGCTGATCTTGGCGCAAGTCTCGTGCTGTCTAATACCTATCATCTGCATTTGAGGCCGGGCAGCGAACTGGTACGTGAGATGGGCGGATTGCATCAATTCATGCGCTGGCCGAAGCCGATCCTGACCGACTCTGGCGGCTTTCAAGTGTTCAGTCTCGCCAAAATTAATCGCATTGATGATGAAGGAGTCACCTTTCAAAGCCACATTGACGGCAGTCGCCACCGCTTCACGCCCGAACTTTCTATGGCAGTGCAGGAAAATTTGGGCGCGGATATCATCATGTGCTTTGATCAATGCCCGAAGCCTAATGAACGGGCCATGGTGGAAGCTGCCGTTCGCCGCACGCAGGCATGGGCGGCTCGCTGCCGTGAGGCGCATCATGACGATCACCGGCAGGCGCTGTTCGGTATTCAGCAGGGTGGAATTTATCAAGACCTTCGCGAGGCGAGTAGTGAAGGGTTGAAACAGTTGCACTTCCCCGGTTATGCCATTGGAGGGCTGGCAGTAGGCGAATCTAAGTCAGAGATGTACCAGACACTGGATACCTGTGCGCAGATGCTTCCGGATGATAAACCACGTTACTTGATGGGCGTAGGCGCACCAGACGATCTGGCACAGGCAGTTCTGCGTGGTGTGGATATTTTTGATTGTGTGCTGCCCACGCGGATCGCCCGCCATGGCGCAGTTTTTACTCCAGACGGCCAGATCAATATCAGCCGAATGGTCTATACTCGCGATGAACGTCCGATTCAAGCGGACTGTGATTGCTATACCTGCCAAACCTTCAGTCGCGCTTATTTACGCCATCTAGTGAAGGCGCGCGAGCTGCTGGCGCATACGTTGTTGAGCTTGCATAACATTCGCTTCCTGATCCGCCATATGGAGATGATGCGGCGCGCCATTTTTGAAGGGACGCTGGAAGACTATGTACAGGCGTTTCTGGAACGTTACTTACAGGCCGTGTGAGGTTTCGCCTCTCTTGACTTCCAGAGTTTTCCCGCTTTCCCCCTACTGTAAAATCTTCGCCGGTATGATGGCTGTATTCAAACCATCAGGCTGATCCCGTGACCCGGAAAACCCGACGCGCGCTTGTCGTTGTTGCCTTTACGCTGATGAGTTGCAGCAGCCGCGTAATGCCCGCCGCTACACCTACTGGCGAGGGGGCTGTACTGCGTATGTTTGCGAGCAATGCCGCTTTGCCGCTGGTGCAGGAGCTGACGCGCGCTTATTCGCGGGAGCATACGAATATCAGCTTTGAGCTGGAATCCGGCAATTTTGAAGCGGTGCTGCAGCGGCTTTATGATGGCGATACGCCCTACTTCCTGTCCAGCTATCTTCCCTCTGAGATGGATCAGGAAATCCCCTTATGGGCAGCCCCAGTAGGTCAGGATGCTATCGCGGTGATCGTACATCCAGACAACCCAGTGTCCGGCTTAAGTCGCAGCCAGCTGCGCGATGTTTTTCAAGGGCGTATTACGAATTGGAGTGAATTAGGGGGAGAAGATCAGCCCATCACAGTAATTTCCCGCGAATCTGGCTCTGGCACCCGCGCCGGGTTCGAAAGCCTGATCATGGGCAGCCGTCAAACTACGCCATCAGCGCGCATTGCGCCCGGCAGTGGTGAAGTTATCACCTCCGTATCCCGCGATCCTTTCGCAATCGGTTACGTAGCGGGCAGCTATCTCGATGATCGCGTTCGCACGCTGGCTGTTGATGGTGTGCTGCCGGAAATGGATGCCGTCGCCGGGAGTACCTACCCGCTGCGCAGTATTCTCTATATTATCGGCCTGCGCGAACCGGACGGCGGCCAACCGCTGGATCTGGATTACCGCGCATTCATCGGTTGGGTGCAGAGTCCGGAAGGGCAGAATATCTTGTCTGGTTTAGCCGCGCCCTTGCTGCCCGCCGCCTGAAAATAGGCATCTGGTATCGTTCAGGTGGTTTGCAGCGCCAGCGTCATATTCACAATTGAACACAGGCCGCCGAAAAGCACAAAGAGTACCAGCGCCCACATCAATGTCAGCGAAATATCCCGGATCATCCGCAGCCGCGAGCGCCTTCGCTCCATCTCTAGCTCCGGAATCCGCAGGCGATAGAGCGCCCCCGCCGCCCCATAATTTCCGGGGTTGATGCGCAGCACATTGTCGAGGCAAACAGAGGCTTGATCCAGCGTATCCACGGCTACGCTCATCCACAGCCACGCATCTTCGAAATTGGCATCTTCGCGAATCAAGTCGCGCAGGATAGCGCAGGCTTCCTCGCGCTGATCGGCTTTGACCAGTTCAATAGCATCCATTAAGCGGTCAATTCGCGCCTCTGCATTGGCCGCGTCATTTCGTGAAGATTTCGCACTCATACACTGTTCCAGCGCAAAGCTATAAAGCGTTCATAGGCGTAGTATGCCTTGATATGTTTACTTTCGGGCGCGCCGCCGGCGCGCCCCTACAACCACAATCGCGGCGTTAAGCAGGTTCCAACTGCTGCGCGGTGGGGGCGGGGATGGCTCGCTCATCCAGCTTTACACCCGCGAACAGATCGTGCTCGTCTACGCGGTCATGGGCTGGTTTGGGGTGTATGCGGGTGAAGCCTTGTTTGGAGAACACGCGCTGGCGAATCGCCTGCGGAAGGCGCGGTGTAGTGCGCCCCCCTAACTGGCTGGCATGGCAAGCGCTGGCCATTTCCCATTGAGCACTATATGCGCCGATATTGATCGTTGTGTGAACAGGCTCTGCATTATTTACGATGGCCTGTATATCAATGTCTTTATTGCGGCCTACGTGCCGGGGGTCTTGCCCCCGTATCCGCATAATCATGATGCCCATCTGAATTTGCCGCTTGGCGATGGCGGAATAATACAGTTTTTGCGGTTGGTACGGCGCTTGCCCGGTTTCATAGCCTGGTTCGCTCGCTTTGAAAAATGCTTCAACGGTAGCCCGCTGGATGGCGATATGATCCGGATGACCGTAGCCGCCGTATTTGTTGAAAGTGATCACCACCTGCGGCTGAATCTCGCGGATCACCTCAACCACCCGCCGCGTGACCGCCTCAACTGGCTGCTGCCATAGGCAGTCCGGGTCTTTCGCCGTTTCGGAACTCATCATGCCGCTGTCTTTGTAGCCGAACTTGAACACTTCTTTGAAGCCAAGAATTTTTGAAGCCTTATCCAGTTCAGCAAGCCGCAGCGCCGCGACCGAGTCGTAACCTTTCATAAATTCTGGCTTGACTGTGCCAACGTCGCCGTTGGTTGCGCAGATCAAATAAACTTCGACCCCTTCCGCCACATATTTAGCGATCAGCCCGCCCAGACCAAAACTTTCATCATCGGGGTGTGCATATGAAATCAGTAACCGTGCGCGCGCTGCCATCGCTTGCCTCTTATCCCATCCATTTGACGAAATTAATACAAATTGGTTGCTATAACATATGTTCTAAGATCGCGGTTTTGTGATGTGCTTTTTATTCAGAAATCTTGCACCCGATTATAACACTTTGCCCTACGCTTGCTCTACGGGGGTGAACCGCGCCCCTTAAAAATCATGGGTAAGCGCCGTATACTTCCAACTCGTTTGTCCCGATGATTTTTACGAGGGGAAAGGTTCATGCGCAAAACATGGACATTGTTGATCGCGCTGTTGACCGCCTTGCTGCTGCTGGTGGTTTCGTGGAGCAGCGCCGTTGGGCAGGGATCAGCTTTTGCCACCAACACCCCGCCCCCGCCGCCCGCTTTTACGACGAATACACTGGTTCCGGCCACGCCTGAGCCAACGCTCACACTTGAACCAACGCTTACGCCGACCAGTACTTTGACGCCCACCAATACGCCGACCCTTACTGAAACACCGACGCTAACCCCTTCGCCAACTGCGACCATTGTTGGCCCGGTAATTTATCCCGAAGGTTACAGCCCACTCACTGGCTTGCCATACCCTAACGAAGAAGCGCGCAGCCGCCGCAACCTGATCATCAAAATTTCCAATTTCCCGCCGCAAGTACGCCCACAAAGCGGCCTGAATGCCGCAGATGTGATCTATGAATATGAAGTTGAAGGCGGCGTGACCCGTTTTGCTGCCATCTTCCGCAATAACATGCCGCATCACGTCGGGCCAGTACGCAGCGGGCGGTTGGTTGACCTTGAGCTTGCGCCGATGTACGAAGCCCTGTTCGCCTATTCCGGTGCCAGCGCCCCGGTGCAGGATTTACTGCTGCATCAGCCGTGGTCTCTGCAAGTGATCTCGCCTTCAATTGGCGATAACTGTGTGCAGGCGGGATTCTGCCGTTTCCCAGGGGATAACCTTGCCTTTGAGCATACGCTTTACGCGGATACCGAGCTGATCTGGGAGCGGGCTACTGCGCGGGGTATCAACGAAGGTCGCCGTGCGCGGGGTTTCTCTTTTAGCGATCAGCTTGATCCCAACAGCCTGCCGGGCGAGGATATTTTCATCAACTGGTATGGGCATACCGATGCGCGCTGGCAGTATGACGGGGAAACCGGCCATTATCTACGCTTCACCGAGGGCTTGCCGCATTATGACGCCGCCGATGGGCAGCAGGTGTGGGTAGATAATTTTGTGATCATTGAAGTGCCGCACGAAGAACGTCCCGACTTATTCGAGCCGGAAAGCAGCTCGGCGTCGCAGCAGATCAATCTCTGGGACAGTGGGCGGGCTTATCTATTCCGTGATGGGCGATGGTTCGAGGGTTACTGGCGCCGCCGTGACCGCGAGCCGGGTTCCGCGCTGGAGCTGTTCTATGCTGATAACACGCCGATGATGATGAAGCCGGGGCGCTCGTGGGTGTCTATCGTGCGCTGGTTGGGCGACGTCGTGGTGAGCGATCAGCAGGCTGATATGCAGGCGACAGGCACTGCCTTAGCCGCCAGCTTCACGCCCACGAACACGATCACGCCCGGCCCCAGCCACACGCCGGAAGCTACGCTTTATCCGGGCGTGACGCTAATGCCGCGCTAATTTCTATAGATAGTTCAAGAGGGCGCGATGAAGTCTTTCGCGCCCTCTTGTTTATGGCTAGCGTGACCTGTTTGAACTATTAAGACGCTGCTAAATATGCTAGGGGAATTTTTAGATATTCTGTCTGGCGCTCTTGGCATCTTGGCGGTTTATTCATTTTGAAACGTACCCCAACTATACGCACGCTTCTGCAGCAGTGCCGGCGCTGGTAGCGAAGCATCCTCACCGTAAGCGCCCTCGTTTAACATCTCGATCACGGCGGTATTAGGCTGTACAGCGATAGGGACAACAGTCATAAATCCAAACCCAAACAAGAAAACTCCGATTAAAACCAACAGGGAGCACATGGTATTCCTCTTGTCTAATTGTCCGGTTTAGCTTCGATATACTCGTGACGCTTTCGCAAGCATAACGCGCGCACGAGGATCGCGCCCATCACCCATCCCGCTGCTTCACCCACGCGCAGCCATGTGGCGTCGGTTTGCCGGTTCCA
This sequence comes from Anaerolineae bacterium, assembly GCA_014879665.1. Lineage (GTDB taxonomy): Bacteria > Chloroflexota > Anaerolineae > Aggregatilineales > Phototrophicaceae > Flexifilum. Next base: position 9,475 of record JACSRP010000261.1, read on the forward strand.
ATAGACCACGTAAAAATCGAGATAGGCATCGAGATTGCTCATCGGCACGGGCGAGAACGGACGGTTATAGATCGCCCATGCCAGCACAGCATAGACAATTTCCCACGCGGAACGCGCCTCATTAACTAAGATAGCGCAGAGGATGATGACCACTGGCATCAGGAAAGCCATGAACCGCGAAATATCGGTGCCACCTAAGAAGCTGAGCGTCAGGATCGCCATAATATACAGGAATAGGCTCAAGCGCAGCCCGGTAAGCTGCCGCCAGATCGCTTTGAGCCGGCGCGGCGTCAGCAGCATCCACACAGGCAGTAGGGCGATCAACAGCCCTAGCGCCAGATTCAGGTTGCGCCGCCACATCGTGACCAATTCCGGCATCGTGATCACATCGAAAAGCTGGTCGGATCGCCCCACTTGAATCAGCAGGCGCGGCAGCAGGAAAGCCAGCGCCAGGATCGCGCTGGCGATGAGCGCCTTGATCAGCGGGCTGACGCTTCGCTCGCGCCATGCCTGCTGCACGAACACGACGATTAGCAAGCCAGCCGGAATCGCCGCAAATTCACGGATCAGCGCGCCGATCACGCCCGAAAGCAGGATCGCCGCATCCCAGCCTAACGTGGATTGTCCGTTTGCGGCGCGGCGCACATGCTGTGTCAGCCCGATCATGCCCAGCAGCACCAGCGGGAAGGCCAGTGGGTCGGTACGGAAGGTATCAAACAGGTAAAATTTTACGCTGAAGGTCGAGACGGCGGCGATGATTGCCAGCGCAAATGCGCCCCAAAACTGGCGGCTTCGGCGGGTGATGAACAGTCGCGCCAGCGTGAACGCCAGCACGATCTGCCCGATAGCCCCGGCATAGGCCAGCGTCCGGAATCCTGCGACATGCGAGCGCCCGCTGAAATCGCCGATCATCCCTGCCAGCAGCGGCGGCAGTGGGCGGTAAGCGTAGGGCGAGACTAGTCCGGTATTGCCGGTGATGCCGTGTTCGGCCATATCCAGGTAATGCACCCAATCCCACGTGAAGCGGTAAGTGTTCAGGCTGTTAGTGAAAAGGTCGAGCGTGACCGTGAAGATGACGGCAAAGAGGATGATGAATCCGTACTGTGCCAGCGTGGCCTTCCAGATTCGCCATGCCCCCGCGCCGATCAGCCACAATCCGGCAGCGGCGAAAAGCCCCGCGCCGAACAACAGCCCCCGCGCGGCGATCTGATCGAAAAGCGCCCAGTGGTAATAAACCTGCCCGAAGTATTGTCCATCTTCAAAGGTGACGCGGATAGATGGCGCGGTGCCGTCGCAGTGGGGGCGTTCGCCGCTGTGCGCGGCGGGGGCTTCCGCGATCAGCACTTCGCTGGCGCCGTTCACTGACCATGCCAGATGCAGGCAGTCGGCGGCGAAAAGGCTGCGCGTGCGGTCAATCGTGAAGCGGATGCTGCCGTTAGGCTGCTGCTGATTCAGGCTGACGGGTAGGGGATTACTCAGCGTATCCAGCGCCAGCGCGCCCAGAATAAGCCCGCAGGCCAGCGCCGCCACCAATAATAAAATACCTGCCCATTGATGCTGTTTTCGTGGTTCTGTCACCGAAATGCCTGTGTGTTTACTGTGATTTTTCCGGCGCGCTCGTAGAAGCCGCACCCTGCGAATTGCTGCCATTCAATCGCGCAAATCTTAACGTTTTGCGCCTTGATTAGCATCTGCTGTAAAAAAACAACACTTCTCCTATTCACGTCTCACCCGTAATTCATCATACAAATGTATACTTTCGACCGTTGGATTCATCATCATCCCCGACTATAATAATCGAACAAATATTCGTACAAAAGAAACCTCTAGAGGTCTTCATGGTGCAGGATAAGATCGTCGTTCGTGGCGCGCGCGAGCACAATCTGAAGAACATTGACGTAGAGATTCCACGTAACCAGATGGTGGTCATCACCGGTCTTTCGGGATCGGGAAAATCGTCGTTAGCTTTCGATACTATCTTTGCCGAAGGCCAGCGCCGCTATGTTGAAAGCCTGAGCGCTTATGCTCGCCAGTTTCTCGGCCAGCTAGAGAAGCCCGATGTTGATCAAATTGAGGGGTTAAGCCCCGCCGTTTCGATTGACCAGAAGGGCGTAAGCCATAACCCGCGCTCTACCGTCGGCACTGTCACCGAAATATACGACTATCTGCGCTTGCTGTATGCGCGCATCGGCATTCCACACTGTCCTGTATGCGGCGAAGAAGTCGTCGCGCAAACCTCGCAGCAGATCGTGGATGAAGTGATGCGGCTGGCCGGCGGCTTGCCCGAAGATCAGGGCGTGCGTGTGCAAATTCTTTCGCCGGTGATCCGCGACAAGAAAGGCACGCACGAGAAGGTTTTTGAAGACCTCCGTAAGCAGGGCTATGCCCGCGCCCGCGTAGATGGCGAAGTTCGTGATCTGGATGAAGAGATTAAGCTGGCGCGCTACGAAATTCACAACATCGAGGCTGTTGTTGATCGTCTGGTCATTCGTGAATACGCGGATAAAGACGCTGAAGACGCCCATAATTTTGAAACCCGCCTCACTGAAGCGGTAGAAACTGCGCTGAAACTGGGTGATGGTCTGGTGATCGTCAATAACCTCAACGAAACGCCGGCGGTAGACATCCTGTTCAGCGAACATTTAGCCTGTATCAATGGGCATGGCAGTCTGCCGGAACTTGAACCCCGTTTGTTCAGCTTCAACACCCCCAAAGGCGCGTGCCCCGAATGTCAGGGCTTGGGCTTCCGGCTGGAGTTAGACCCTGATCTGATCGTCTCTAATCCTGATCGGACGATTCTTGGCGGCGCGATTCAGGCCAACGGTTGGGATTTTTCAACCGAAGACAGCTGGGCTAGCCAGCTTGCCCGCGCCGTGAATGAGGCTTACGACATTCCGCTGGATGTGCCGTGGAAACAGCTTCCGCCAGAGCAGCAAAAAGTGCTGCTGTATGGCACCGGCGGCAAAAAGATCAAGGTGCGCTACAGCAACGGTAATGGCTGGCGCGAATACATGGTGGCCTTTGAAGGCGTGATCAACAATCTTCAGCGCCGCTATCGGGACACCGAAAGCGAAGGCATCCGTTGGTCAATCGAGCAAACCATGAGCCAAATCGCGTGTTCGGCCTGTGCGGGAAGGCGTTTGCGCCCCGAAGCATTGGCGGTCACGATTGCCGATATGCACATCAATGAAGTCACCGCGCTGCCGATCAATCAGCTTCGCAATTGGATTGAACGGCTGCGCGGGCGTGTTGGTGAGGCGCTGCTTTCAGCGCGCGATCAGGAAATTGCCTATCAGATTTTGAACGAGATCGAGTCTCGCGTCAGCTTCCTCGATAACGTCGGCTTGAACTATCTCAGTCTGGCGCGTTCGTCAGGATCGCTTTCCGGCGGTGAAGCCCAGCGCATCCGGCTGGCAACGCAGATCGGCAGCCGCTTGACCGGCGTACTCTATGTGCTAGACGAGCCATCTATCGGCCTGCACCAGCGCGATAACGGCAAACTGATCGCCACACTGAAAGACCTGCGCGATCTGGGCAATACGGTGCTGGTGGTCGAACACGACGAAGAGACCATGCGTACCGCCGATTGGCTGATTGACATGGGGCCGGGCGCTGGCGAGCATGGCGGAAGAATCGTCGCTGAAGGCACGCCGCTGCAAGTGGAACAGGTCGAAGACAGCCTGACCGGCGCTTATTTGAGCGGGCGGCTGCGTATTGATGTGCCGGAAGATCGTCGGCCCGGTAACGGGCAAAACATCGTTGTGCATGGCGCGCGTGAGAACAACCTCAAGAATGTGGATGTGGCGTTTCCGCTCGGCAAGCTGGTCTGCGTGACCGGTGTCAGCGGCAGCGGCAAATCATCGCTGATGGTAGATGTGCTGTATACCCGTCTGGCGCAGGTGCTCAACGGCGCCCGCGAGCGCCCCGGCGATCACGATAGCATCGAAGGCATCGAGCACATAGACAAGATCATCAACATTGACCAGAGTCCGATTGGCCGCACCCCGCGCAGCAATCCCGGCACCTATACCAAGATGTATGATCACATCCGCACGCTGTTTGCTGAACTGCCGGAAAGCAAGGTGCGCGGCTACACTGCCGGTCGTTACAGCTTCAACGTCAAAGGCGGGCGCTGCGAAAAGTGTGAAGGGCAGGGGCGCCTGCAAATTGAGATGCAGTTTCTACCTGACGTGTACGTCACCTGTGATGTCTGTCACGGCGCGCGCTACAACCGTGAAACTTTGCAGGTGAAGTATAAAGGCAAGAATATCGCGGAAGTGCTGGATATGACGGTGAGCGAAGGCTTGCAGTTTTTCGCCAATGTGCCGAGCATTGCCAGCAAGCTGGTAACGCTGGAAGAAGTTGGCCTCGGCTATATTCGCATCGGTCAGCCTGCAACCACGCTTTCTGGCGGCGAAGCCCAGCGGGTGAAGCTCAGTCGTGAGCTTTCCCGCCGCGCAACGGGTAAAACGCTGTACATCCTTGATGAACCCTCAACCGGCTTACACGCCGCTGACGTGAAGCGTCTGGTCAAGGTGCTTCAGCAGCTTGTCGAAACCGGCAATACGGTGCTAGTAATCGAGCATAACCTTGACATCATCAAGGTAGCCGACTGGCTGATTGATATGGGGCCGGAAGGCGGCGATGCTGGCGGTCAGGTGATCGCCGAAGGCACGCCCGAAGCAGTGGCGCAGATTGAAGCCAGCTATACCGGGCAGTATTTGCGCCACGCGCTGGATGCAGTGAAAGTGTAACGGGCTGTTTGGGTGAGATTTTCAGTCAGGGGCGCGAAATTTCGCGCCCCTATATCTCATTCAACTGCGCGACGAATGGAATGATCCTTCGGTGAAGTTAAGCTTTGTCACTAGCTGTACTCCACCTCTACCCCCACCACTGCCGCTTTTCCCCCTTCAACCTGCATATATCTCCCCACCGGCCTCACCGCATCATGCGGGAAGAACAGCAGCGCATTAGTCTCTAAAGCCCATGCCTGCCACTTGCGCTTGCTTTCGAGCGTGACCAGCGGCTCAACATCGTAAGCCGTCATCCATGCCAGTCGCTCAAAATGCAGCGCGAAGCTGGCCAGATCGCACACAAATAATCCCTGCTGCCCGCCGCTTTCCAGCATCACGCTCATATGCCCCGGCGTATGCCCCGGCGTCACCACCCCGCGTACCCCCGTTGCCAGATCAGCATCGCCTTCCAGCAAGCGCATTTGCCCACTTGCCACCAGCGCCGCGAAATTATCGGCCAGATAGGTGGCGCGTGTGCGTTCGTTGGGGCGGCTGGCATCCTCAAATTCCCGGCGTTGGGTCACATATTCGGCGTTCGCGAAGGTCGGCACAATCTGGCCGCGTTCGTCTACCCGCGTATTGTCGCCGCAGTGGTCATTATGCAAATGGGTGTTGATCACCAGATGGATGTCTGCTGGCATTAGCCCTAAGCGACTCAGCGCATCGTCCAGCGTGCCATGCGGATACTCTAGCTGGAAATGTTCGCGCAGTTTTTCGGGAATTTTGCTGCCGTTGCCGCTGTCAATCAGGATATTCTGCGTCCCTGTTTGCAGCAGCAGCACATTTGAAGGCATCGGCACTTTATTGGTTTCGTCATTCACCGGGTACAAACGCGAATACAATGCGCGCGGCACCAGCCCGAACGCGCCGCCGCAGTCCATTTGCGTCATGCTTTCCTGAATCAAATGTAATTGAAAATCGCCAAATTGGATCACCGCAGAGTCCTAATTTTTGCCGCTGCCCAGCCGTGAAAGGCTGCTTAAGCCAGCCCAGCCCAGCAGCATCGCGCCGGTCGCCGTGCCCAGCACCGGGAAGGGTACACCCGCTAGTATAGCCATCACCAGCGCTTTGGGAAATGCGCTTGCCCAGTCATCTTTGGCGACGCTCTTTTGAATCCCCAGAACAGCCAGAAAGCACAGGATTCCCGTGATGGCCGAAATCACGGGGATTAAAAATCCGGTCAGATCGCCAATGCTCCACACCGCATCCAGCGCAATGGTGGCGAGCGCGCTCATCGCATGGATTGGCGGCGGCGCGATGCCATTTTGCTGCTTTTCTTCTTCAGGCGGAAAGATGATAGTCTGTTCCGACGGTGACTGCTTGCTCACAGTAAAACTCCGTACCAACCTTATACATAAGTATACGCATTCTCAGGCGGAAACGGTTCGCCTATCTGGCCTAATTATTGAACCCCAAAAGAATCGCATGGCCGGAGAGATAAAATATGCCCGCAAAGTTTTTACTGGTTTTATATAAGCAAATAAGGATCACAAAATATAAACCTGTTATATAGTACACCCATACCAGTGTAATGGTCTCGGTATGAATTTAATAGAGAAGTAGCAACTTATAAGGAGCGAAATATCATGCGTCAAAAGACTGCCGTTATCTTCTTACTGCTGCTAATAGCGCTGTTTGCGGCTACATCAGTATTTGCAGCGGCCTTTAGCTTTTCAGGAGTCATCGCCTCAGGCGCTCAGTATGATCTTTATACGGTCAATCTGGTGGCTGGTCAAGGCGTGACCGCAACGCTAGTTTGCGATTTTGACGGCGTTTCCCGCCCGCTCGATCCGGTGCTTTCGGTGTTTTTCCCCGGCAGCGATCCGAGTGATGTCGTTAACTCGGATGCCTATAATGACGATGGCTTTGGACTGGATGATGACCCCAACGGCGTTGATTGTGATGCCTTCGACAGCTCTCGCGTCCGCTTTAATGCGCCGGTCACTGGCGACTACGTCTTTCGCGCTGATGGCTTCGGCAGTTCAACCGGCCCCTACACGCTGGCGGTTGTCGCCGGGCCTCTGAGCGGCTTCAGCTCTGGCGACGCCCGTATTAATCAGGATGCGTGGGCGCCGGTAGCCATCTTCTGTACCTCAGGCGGCGGCGTTGATGTTCAGCTCATCCTTTCCCCATCCGTTATGACCCCTCTGCTCAGCGCATCCAGCGCTGAGATTGCAGCCGCTGCTGCTGGCGCTGCTATCGCTGGTGCAGGCGGTGTTGAGCTTTCTGCAACTGGCGACGGCGGCTTGCAGGTGCTGTCTCCGATGCCGGCAAATAAAGCGTATCTATTCGTCTGGAATGGCTGCCCGGTAAGCCGTACCACAACCTACACCATTGATCCCGTGACGGGCACAACCCGCGCAGACGGCACTGGCGGCGGCTGATTTTTCTCCATAGCAATACAAAAAGAGGCGGTTCATCGAACCGCCTCTTTTATTTACCGCTTTTTGCCTTAAATCCTATGCCGCCTTTTGGAATGGAAATCGCTACGCAATCACCCGGATCATCTCCGGTATGCCGTGGCGGATCGCGTTGACCACCTGCCCATGTTTGTCCTGCGCCTCTTTCGGCGCAACCAGAATGCCATGCGTGAAGGTGCCTGCCGCCCGTTCCACCAGCCACACGTCCACCACATCATAGAGCGGAATATCCGGCTGATCGTCTAGGCGGTCAAAGCCCGTCCCTAGAATGGCGGCGTTGAAAGTGTCAAATTGATCGCGGCTGACGTGATGCGACAGCGATTTCTGATTCAGCGCGCGGTCAAAGAATGCTTCAATCACAATCTCGCCTGTCCCCATTTTTCGCAGCGTAGCCACGCTGTCTTTCGCTCGCCGGTCATGATAGTGAACAGTCACCCGGTAAATTGCGCTGGCGCCGGGGGTTCGCGCCAGTTGTGCCACCGTAGGCAGGCCAAGACGCTCGGCCAATGCCCGCAGCGCCGGAGCATGCGAATGTGAAAGCGGCGAAGCGTTAGTCATAGTTCTTGACGATGCTCACTCCAGCGTCAGTACGACTTTGCCGAACAGAGTCCCCGCTTCCAGCAGCGCATGGCCGTGCCGAATTTCGCTCAAAGGCAGTTCCGCGCCGATCACTGGTTTCAAGCGTCCGGCGAACACCTGTTTCATCACCGCTTTGAAGGCCGATGTCGGCCCCATAGTGCTGCCGATCAGGCTAATTTGCTTGCCGAAGATCAGCCGCAGGTCAATGTTCGCCACCGGGCCGCTGGTATTGCCCACAATCAAGATGCGCCCGCCGCGCCGCACACCGCGCATACTGTCGCTGATAGTCGCCTGCCCCACGTTATCTACCACTACATCCACGCCCTGCTTGTTCGTCAGCTTGTAAAGCGCCTTTGACCATGCCGGGTCTTCTGCGCGATTCAGAGTCACATCCGCGCCCAACTGCCGTGCCTGATCGCATTTTTCCGCGCTGCTGCCGACCACATACACCGTGCAGCCGCACATTTTGGCAATTTGTAGGCTGGCGGTGTTCACGCCGCCGCCCGCGCCCACGATCAGCACGCTTTCGCCGGGGCGCAGCTTGCCGCAGGTGATCAGTGAATGCCATGCTGTCACGTAGACCAGCCCCGCCGCCGCCGATTCTGTAAATGACACGTGATCCGGCAGCTTGATCAGGTTGCGCGCGGGAATGTTCACGTATTCCGCCGCTACCCCTGGCACCATTTCGCCTAGAATATGCCCGTCAAGGCAGTATTCTTCGCTTCCGGTTAGCGATAAACAGCCCTCATCAGTGATCGTCGGGTTGATGCCCACGCGGTCGCCCTGCGCGACATTCGTCACCCCCTCGCCAACCGCTTCCACAATTCCTGCGCCATCTGCTGCCACAATATGCGGCATCGTCAGTTTCAGGCTCGGCCAACCTTCGCGCACCCACAAATCCAGCCGGTTCAAGGCCGCCGCTTTAATGCGCACCCGTACTTCATGCGCCTTAGGCGGGGGCGGTTCGGGCAAATCCATCACCTGTAGCGTATCAATCCCGCCGTGTGCGGTCAGAACTGCGGCTCTCATCAGCGCAGCCCCAGTTCGTTACGGGCAATCACCATCCGCTGTACTTCGCTGGTGCCTTCATAAATGCGGGTGATGCGCGCGTCGCGGTAGTAACGTTCGACCGGTAATTCCTTGCTGTAGCCCATGCCGCCGTGAATTTGCACGGCCTCGTCGGTCACAAATTCGGCGGTTTCGCTGGCGAACAATTTCGCCATGCTGGCCTCCAGCGTATAGCGTTCACCGCTGGTTTTGCTGCGCTCTTTGGCCGCGCAGGCGCTGTAAATGAGCAGGCGGCTGGCCTCAATTCGCGTTTTCATATCCGCAATCTTCTGCTGGATCATCTGGAATTGGCCGATAGGGCTGCCAAATGCCTGCCGTTCTTTGGCATACTGGATGCTGGCTTCATAGGCGGCCTCGGCGATGCCTAGCGCCTGCGCCGCGATCCCGATGCGCCCGGCATCCAGTACCGTCATCGCAATCTTGAAGCCTTCGCCCGGCTCGCCCAGCACATGCTCAACCGGGCATTCATAGTCCTCGTACACAATCTCGCTGGTGGCGCTGGCGCGAATGCCCAATTTTGGCTCTTTTTTGCCGCGAATGAAGCCGGGCTGATCCGCCTCAATTAAGAATGCTGTGATGCCTTTGTGCTTCTTCTCCGGCTCGGTCATCGTGAACAGGATCACATAGTCGGCCACCGGCCCGCTGGTCACCCAGCTTTTTCGCCCGTTGATCAGGTAATGCGTGCCGGCGCTGTTCAGGACGGCGCGGCTTTGCATGGTGCTCGCATCGCTGCCGCTCATTGGCTCGGTCAGGCTGTAGGCGCCAATCTTTTCGCCGCGTGCAATCGGGGCGAGAAATTTCTGTTTCTGCGCTTCGGTGCCAAATTTATAGATCGCGTGGCAGTACAGTGAGTTGTTCACGCTCACAATCGTGCTGTGGCTGGCATCGGCTCTAGCCACCTCGATCATCGTCAGCGCATAAGCCAGCGTGTCCATGCCGGCGCCGCCGTATTCTTCAGGAACTTCAATGCCCATCAGCCCTAGCTGTCCCATCTGCCGCACTGTTTCCAGCGGGAACTCGCCGCTTTCATCAAATTCGGCGGCAATCGGCGCGATCTCGTTTCGGGCAAAATCGCGCACCATTTTTTGCAGAGCCAGATGATCCGGCGTCAGTGCGGAAATCACGGGCGCCCCAGCTAATTCTCCAGCAGTCATGCTCAAAATCCTTTCCTTAAAAGCACTCTTTTGCTCCGAATTATAGCGTGTCTGCGAGTGAATATGTTTCGGCGCGTTTCAGCAGTTGATTCGCTGTTGAAAGAAATTGAACCAACAGAATACCGGGCTGTTTTGTGATGTCATCTGATCTGCGGCTAGAATAGCTTGAATGTCAACCATGCCTGCTGGTTAAAAACCTTCGAACCACAGAGAATAATTCTAACTCTGTATTCTCTGTGCCTCTGTGGTTCATCTTTATCTTTTGCCTTTCCAGCCTAAACAGGTATCCCGAATGCCCCCACTCAAAATAAATCATGTCGCTATCGTAGTCGAAGATGTGAACGCCGCCCTCAGTTTCTGGCGCGATGCCCTCGGCTTGCCGCTGCATCATCTGGAACACAACGAATCCGAAGCCGTAGACATCGCCTTCTTGCCCGTAGGCGAGGGCGAAATTGAGCTGATCGCCCCCTTCACCGAAGACAGCGGCGTGGCGAAATATTTAGCGAAGAAGGGCGCGGGGCTGCATCATATTTGCCTTGAGGTAGAAAATATTGAGGAAGCCATCGCCCGCATCACAGCTGGCGGCGGTGAAATGATCAACGCTGAAGCCCGCACCCGCTCCGATGGCACCCGCTATGCCTTTGTGCATCCTAAAAGCACCGGCGGCGTTTTATTAGAACTCTACGAGGTGAAGCCATGAAGCAAATAATCGCAGTCGTTCTCGTCGTTCTGGCGCTGATTACTGGCGGTGCGCTGGCGCAAACCACGCCCCAATTCACCTGTTCCTCGCCGTCCGGCTTTGGCGTTGAACTGGAGCGCGGCAGTTTCTATCTCGATCTGCAATGCCAGCCTGCGCTTTCGCGTACTTTAGAAATTCAGCCCGGCGCGTCGGCCCGCTTCACCATCAGCCTGTCAAATTATTACGCCGCCAACGCTGTGAACGAGGCGCATTTCAATATTCATCTGGCCATGGATCGCGCGCGCATCATGGTGCGTCAGGCGGATCAACTGGATGGCGAGTTGATCACCGATACCCTGTTCGCCCTGCAAAACGTGGCGGTAGTTGCCACCGGCTCGTCTTATACTTTCATCGTCGAAAATCGCGGCCTGCGCTCCGCTGTCTTTGATCTCAGCGTGCGCCCCAACTAAAAAGAGCAGCGGACGCGCCTTGGCGCGTCCGCTGCTCAAACGTACTTCGCTGCATCCCCTCAGCCGTTGACGCCTGATGAGAAGCAGGGGTGAAGTTATTCCCCCGTAATCGTGAACACGTCCCCGGCGCTGCGGCCGTACACCTCCGGGAAGTAGAATTCTTGCCCCGTCGCCGGGATCACGTTGAACACGCCCGGCATCCCCGCCCGAATCGTGTACACGAACTCGTAGGTGCCTGCCGGTAGATAGCTGGCATACAGCGCCACCGCCTCATCGCGGAACTCGATATTGCTGAACCACCACCAGCCCCAACCCATGCTCAGCGGATCATCCGTTGACCCAAGCTCAGGCCGCGTGCCAATTTGCTGGCTGGTCGCCAGATTCGGGTTCACCGCGTCTGTGCCTGCCGGGATCGGGTTCTCGATCATCACGAAATTTAATGAGTTAGGCACGATGATTGTCAGCCGCACCTGTACGTTATCGCCTACTTGCGCTTCGGTGATCGGGTTTTCGCTTGCTAGTGTGCCGTCCTGATTTTGCAGGTAGTAGGCGCGCTGTAAAATGATTCCCCGGTCTACCGGCTCAACTTCGCTCACCGGTACGCTCACATTCAGCGCCGCGCTGTAATACAGGGTGCCGCTTTCGCCAGCGGTGCTGAACACAATCTCGTTCACCTGATCGCGCAGCAGATCAGACACGTCTATCCGCAGCCGTTCGGTGGTAAAGATGTCATCCTGCGTGATTGTGCCTTCGCTTAGCGTCATTTCCGTTTGCGGCATTGTGACGGTATAGCTGTAATCCGGATTCAATTCGTCGCTGGCGGTCATCCAGTTGGTCAGTGCCATCACCGACCATGCCGTTTCCTGAGTGGTTTCCCACGCATCGGCGGTGCGCGCGCTCATCAGCCAGCGCACGATATTCGGCAGCAGCGCGTTATCCGGGTCAATCTGCACGAAGGTATCGAGGATGATCGCCGTTGAACGGGTGTTGGTATTCCAGTTGAACGGGTCGCTTGTGGCTTCTTCCCAGTGAACGCCGGTGGCGCTGGTGATCGCCTGCGTCGCCAGATCGCTGAGGATCGCGGCAGTGCGCGGATCGTTGGGATCAATGCCGTTCAGCGTTTGCGCCAGCAGTCCCAGCGCGTACTGATCCAGCCGCGAACGGAACTCGTATAAATTCGCAGCCCGCGAGGCCTCTGGCCGATCCGCCCGCATCAGCGCGTAAACGAGGAATACCTGCCGGTTGAGTTGATAATCTGGCGTATTCTCACTCACGCGGGTCAGCGAGTCACGCACGAAGCGGGATGCCCCATTGATCGCCGATTGCGGCACGCTGAATCCTTGCGCCTGCGCTTCGATCAAGCCGATCAGCGCGTAGGCCGTCACCAGCGGGTTGCTGTTATCCTGAACAAACCAGCCCCACCCACCGTTCACCTTTTGCGCCGCCACCAGCATTTGAATAGCCTGGTTCGCGGCTAGATTCAGCTCTGCCTGTAAATCGGGGTTTTCCACGCCAAGCGCGTCAAAGGCGCGCACCGTCATAATGTTCGGCAGGAAGCGGCTCACCGTCTGTTCCACGCACTGATGCGGGAAATTGTGCAGCACATCCAGTGCCTCAACTGCCCCTGAAGCCAGCGACGGGTTCAATTGAATATCCAGCGATCCGTTCACGATCTCATAATCGGTGGGCAGCGATACGCCTTCGGTGCGGCTTTCGCCTGCTGGAACCGTGCCTGCCGTCGCCGTAGTTTGCGGCACGTCGAAGCGGTAAATCGGGATCAGCAGGTCGTCGCCCTGTCCTAGCGGTGGCTTGCTGGCATCGGTATATTCGCCATCATTGGCGTTGGCGTAGAAGGTGAGATCGGCGCCGGTTGCGTCCGCTTGATTCGCCAGCATCGCCCATTCCACCCGCTCGCGACCGCCTGCCGCTACGGTAACTTCAACCACTTGCCCATCTGCGTTAGCGAAACTTAGGCCGCTGGCTTCCAGCGACACGTCTACCGTCAAATCCTCATCGGTGTTGTTGTTTACTATTGCCGCCAGCGTCACTTCATCGCCAACCGTGAAGAAGCGCGGCGTCACCGGGCGAATCAGCATCGGCTTGGTACTCAAAATGTCGAAAGTGGTCTGCCCGACCAGCATATTGCCGTCCGGCGCTTCGGTTACCGCCCGCGCCTCCAGCCGCCATGTCGTCAGGTTATCCGGCAGCGTCACGCTGAATTGGGCTGTGCCATCCTCTCCGGTCACAATCGAAGGATTCCAGAAGGGGGTATCTACAAATTCCTCACGAATATCGAAGATGCCGCCCTCGCCAAAACCGCCGCCGCCGCCCTTGATCGTGTCAATGATCGTCTGCGTGATCTGGTCGGTGTTAATGGTCAGCGGGGAAGATAGCAGCACGGAAAGCATCTGCGGCCCGTAGAAATGATCGAGCAGCGTGCCGGTGTTCGGTGGGGCGATGGTCAGCGTCGCCAGATCGCTCAGGCTGATGCCCACTTCTGCCTGAATTGGCGCGCCGGTATAATCGCGGGTGCTCACTGTAAAGTTCACCGTATCGCCGGGGCCGGCTTGTTCGGTGTCGGAGGTGATGCCAATGGTAATTTCCTTGCGGTCACGCTCCACCGATAGCTCTATGAGTCCAACGCGGAAGCTGCTCACCGGATTGGTCTCGTCTACGCCGTGAACGATGAACACGCTCACGAATACATTCGGCGTAAATGCTTCGGTGATCGGCAGCGCATAAACAAATGAATTGCTGTCCATGGTGATGCGCTCGGTTTGCAGCACATCGCCGCGCTGCACCACCACCAGCGCCTCGCTCATCCCTTGAAATGGCGAAGTGATCAAAATCTCAGCCGTATCGCCAATCTCGTATTCGTTCTGATCCGGGATCAGATCAATCCGGTTGCTGTTCTGCTGCCGCCATCCAACATAGCTGGTATCGCTCACCCACACGTAGGCCGCCGAAGCCGATACGCTGCCGCGATCATCGCGCACCGACGCCCGAACCTTGAAGGTGCCGCCGTTCGGGGGCGTGAAGGTGAACTGTGCCATACCGTTCTCGTCGGTGGTCACTTCACCGGTGGTCACCGGCAGTTCTTCCACTTCGTAAGTCCACACCGTGCGCCCGGAGGCATCCTGTTCCTGCACGCTCGACCAGCGGCGCTCCACCACTTCCACGGCCAGCGTCTGGTTGGCAGCGGGCTGGCTTGCCCAGTCCACCGTAATCAGGTTAATCGTGCTTTCCTGTCCGGCGGTGCCTACATATTCGGTTGGCTGCACGCCAACGTAAATTTCGCCCTTATGGACGATCACGTCCGCGCGCCCGGAAACCGCCAGCCCGCTTTCATCCGAAACCGTCGCCTCTATGGTGAAGGTGGCGCTTTGCAGGGTATCTTCCAGCGTTGCCGGAATTTGCGCGACCAGCCGCCCCTGCGCATCCAGCGTGCCTTCGCCGCTGAAGATCGCACTGGTGGGATCGTAATAAATTTCGCTCGCCCCGGCGTCGCTGTTGATATCCTCAAAGCTGAAGCTGCCGTTCCCCTCATACTCGAAATAGAAGGGCTGCGCGACCACGTTGTACTGCACGTTGCCGCCGCCCACCGCGCCGCCGAAGAAGTAGCGCGCATCAATCGTCACCTCAATCGTATCGCCCTGCGCCACTTCTGTTTCCGCAGGCGTTACCGTCACCTGAAATTCCGGCGCGCGATATTCCGCTACGCCAAATGTGACCGAAGGATTCGCCCATTGATCCATCTCGCTGCCGGGTATTTGCGCCACGATGCGGTAGTATCCTAGCGAAGCCGCCTCGCTCAGATCAAATTGTCCGCTGAATGAGCCAAACGCATTGATCGGCAGGATATCTTCGTGAATGATCTCGCCCGCCTCGTTGTAGATCGCAAGGCTTATCTCGTCTGCTTCCGGCGGGAAATACTGTACGTCATCCTGCGCCCGCAGAATCCCCCGGAAATAGACCGGTTGGCCGGGGCGATAGATCGGGCGATCTGTATATAAATAGGTTGAAAATTCAGCAGGCTGGTAATTCAGGCTCACCCCGAAATAATACGGATCAACGCCGTCTGTCCAGCGGCTAAAGCCGATCCCGTAATGGCTGCCATCATCCAGCACTGCATAGCGTGGCGAATAGGTGTTCTCTGCCGGGGGCGTATCCACGCGCAGCAGCCCTTCGGCATCCGTGACGCCGCTGCCAGCCACGCCCTCTGCATCGTAGATCGTAATCGGTGCGCCGGCCAGCGGTTGCCCGCTTTGTACATCGGTTGCCCATACCGTCACGCTGGTGGTGCTGGCATAGAGCACGACATTAGCGGTGCCAACCACCATGAGATGACGCTGTGGTTGGTATCCACCTGCGGCAGTTTCCGGCGTGGCTGCTTCCAGCACATAAAGTCCGGGCAGCAGCGCGCCGGTGTCAGTGGCGAAATCTCGGGCGGGCGGCGGCGCGTCAGCGCCTGCCAGCGCCAGATCGAGGAAATATTCCCCGGTCATGCCCTCGGCCACCCACGCCGTGCGCTCATCGCGTAGTGCCACTTCCCACCACAGCATGTTATCCGCACAGATCGGGCCGCTAAGGATCGGCAGGCGATAGTCTTTGTAGAGCAGGTCCACAATTTCACCGTCTACTGGGGCTGAACGCGCGCGTACCGGGTCAGGTTCGCTGATCACCGCCGCCACATCGCCCACCTGAAGCCGCGTGGGCGGCGCTGCCGGGCAGTCCGCCACATCCGATGCTCCGCCCAGCGTCAGCAGTTCGTAACGCAGCGCATTTTCCGGAACGTCGCCCAGATCAACTGACCAGCGCCGCAGCAGTGACTCCGCGCTGAGGTTAATCTGGCTTAAACCATCATAATCGGTTTCAAAGAACGGTCCCGCCTCATCCAGCGTCAGGCCATACAGCGCCAATTGCAGCGAGCTTACGTTGCGCGAGGTTGTGAAAAGCTCGGTGGAGTCGTTATAGGCGTTATAAAACCCGCTTGGCCCCGGCACTTGAAGCTGCATTTCCGGCAAATATGGCCCGGTGCTGAAGCTGATCACCCGCCCATCCTCAATCGCGTTGCCATAAATATCTTCCATCCCCGGCGCAAGGGTGATGGTATAGCGCGTGCTTGGCTCAAGCGGGAAAGACAGCGTATAGCTGTTGTCCCAGTCCCCGTAATACGAGTCGTACTCGCGAAGTGGCTCCGGCTCAACTGTAATCCGGCTTTCCAGCGTCTCAATGTTCATCGGCGAGGCGAAACGGATCGTGAATCCAGAATAGAATTCTTGAAAATTCTCGGCGCCATCCGTCGGATAGGTGCTCAAAATCGCCGGATTCGGCACCGTCTCAAATGACCATTCGGCATCCGCTGCCATTGTCTCACCACCGCCCGCCGATGTCACCATGCCGCCGGCGAGTTGAACGGTGTAAACCTGTTCCAACCCCAGTGCGTTTTCTGGCACGAAACGGAAACCAGTGTGGTCATCCGACCATTCAAAGATGCCGCTAATGCGCTCATCATTCGCATCAAGTAGGCCGAACGCGCCTTCTACGCTGGCCTGATCTACCGGCATGTTAAAAACCATTTGAATGCTTCGACTCAGCTCAACGCCGGTTTCAAGGCCAGCCGGGCTTACAGAGGCCACCATTGGTAGGTCAGTCGTGAAGGTGAAGCTGTTATGGAGTGCTAACTGCGCGCCATCCATCGCTTGCAGCGCCGGATCAACCGTGACCGTGTAATCCGTGCCGCCCGCCAGCGCATGTGACGGCTGGAAAGTGTAAATGGAGGTGTTTAACCATTCGCCGCTTCCCTCAACGGACGGCGAAAATTGCAGCGGATCTGGCAGATTGGCATTGTCCTCAATCGTGCCCAGCGGCACCACCGGGCGGTTGAAGATCACGATGATTTCAGCATTGGTGTTGATATCAAATGCGCCATCTTCTGGCAGGGTATCGGCGATCTCTAGTATCGGGGAGGCTTCCGGATCGGACGCCAGTTCAGGGGTCGCCTCTTGCCCGAAAGCCAGAGAAGTCCCCAGCAGCAGTACAAGCAAAACCATAGCAAGCATGAGTCGGCGCATGGAATAGCTCCTGTCACCAAAATGTAATCTATATGTAAATTATTATACGCCGAAAGAGGGCGGTGTAGGACATAGCGCCTCGCCTATCGCCCCTTATCGCCAAACCCACGCTTAGGCTACGTTCCTGAAGAAATGGGCATTTTGCAGTCTGAATTTCAAATAGAGGGGCGTTCGCTACATCACCGGCACATGTGTAAACGGCAAATTCAGCAGCGACTTGATCGCCTGCCAGTGCAGCGCAGCAATCTCGCGCGCGGTGCTGATCAGCAAGGACATCGTTGGGGGGGAGTGTGCAGGAGAGGTGAAAACTGGAATGTCTACTTGCGAAAAGATCCACTGCGCCCGCAGCAGGTGATAGCCATCGCTCACCAGAATCGCCTCGCTAAAACCATTTCCCTGCATGATCACCCGGGCATAGATCGCGTTTTCTTCGGTGCTGCGGCTCTGATCTTCTAGTAAAATTGCGCCTGCCGGAACGCCGCTTTCAATCAGCACCTCGCGGCAGCCCTCGGCTTCGCTGCGGGTTCTTCCCGCCGTGTAGCCGCCTGTACAGATGATGGCGCTCGCCAGCCCTTGCGCGTACAGTTCGGCGGCATGCTGCGAACGCCGGGTGAGCGCCGGCCCGGGGTGGTTGTCACGCCGCAAACCGGAGCCTAGCACGATGATCACATCCGCTTCCTGTGCATGATCCTGCTGTGCATATGCCAGCACTATGCCGCCCAGAACCAGACTGAACAGCAGCCAGATCAAAATTAGGATACCGAAAATTTTTGCGACTTTGCTGTGAAGCAGTCGGTACATAGGTCAACAAAACCCATATATGCTGCGGATAGTTGCAATTTACAGGGGCAATAATACCAGCGCTGTTACTGAACAAACCCACCGCGTGAATAACGCGAAGGCGGCGCTTCGTTTTCGTCATCATCGTCGTAAGCGGGGTAATCGTCTGAGGTCATCATCATCACCCGCCCCAGCATCCAGCCCTCAATCTGGTTCAGCCGAATACGCATGATCGGTAGCGCGCTGTCGCGAAAGGCCATGCTCGAACCGGGCGAGACGATAACCGGGTCCTTGAGATGCAGGAAGCGAATCGGTGGCAGCCCCGCGGCAGCTTCGCTGATGGCCGACGCTATGGGAAGTTCGTCCATTGGCAAAATATCGGGCAGGCCGGTTTCTTCGGGGTCGCTCGGCGGGTAGAAATCCTCGGCCAGATCGTCAAAGGCGAATGCCTCTTCAATAGATTGGATGTCCTCGGCGGTGGGTTTATCCAGCATATCGCGGGTGATCCGCTTGAACATCTTGCTCACCGCCGCCAGATAGTCCCGTTCGCCAATCAGCGTGCCGGTCATGATCGTGCCGCGCACCATCAACGTGATGCCAAGCTCCGCATTCATGCGGTTTGCCATTAATGAGACAAGATCGGTGAGAATAAAATCGGGTTCTTGCCAGAACGCCGCGGCTTCGAATTCGGGAAAGTCAACCATTTCAACTCGCAAATAGGGAATATCGTAAGTGTATCAGAGTGCTTGTTTAGGGGATAGGGTGGGGGAATCGAGGCTGTTTTTATCCAGCTGCGCCCCTCTACCCGCGCCCGCTATCCGCAACCAGCGACACCGTATGATGGGTGCGAAACAGGCTGTATTGGCTGGCTCTGCCCGGAATCGGGTTCAAAATATTCTCGGTTTCCATGATCGAAAACCATAGGGATACATCAAACTTGCGATCCATATTGAGCGACGCAAAGCCCTGCTCTGAAATAATCGTGTTGTGCTCGTACATCGTCAGCAGCGTGCGTACAAACGCATTGCGCTCGCTGATGATATTCCGGCAAATGTCCGATTGAGTGATCAGCGAAATCCCTTTCGTCTGGAACTCACTCTGCGGGTTGCTATATTCACTGATAGTGGCGGCGCCGTTTTCAACCAGATATTCAACGCTGCGCTGAAAGCTCATGCCGCGATCATGGGCGGACAGGCGCTTGTGTAAGCTGCCCAGTGGGCACCAGACATAGCCTCGAAAGCTAGTGAATTGTTCTACGCTAACGATCACCCGCGCCACCATATCGGCAGTTTCAGGCTCCATCCGTTCCATCTCGTCCATCGAGATGCCCTGCCAGTTTTCAACCAGCGGCTCAATGGCAAACTCTGGCTGATCTGGCACGACGTAATCCGGACGCAGCTTGATCACCGGCACCAGATCGTCGGGGTTGTGGCGGTGGGGCAGCAGTTCGCGTAGCAGCACGTGTTCGCGTACAAGGCAGTCAATCCAGTCCGAGCGCCATTGATCGCTGTAGTTCATGCCCGGGCGATCAAGGTCACGATCCATCGCCAGCCCCTTGAGCAGGAAGCCGTAATTGACATATTCCCACTCGCGCACGGTGAGCGTGTTCATCACCCGCACAACCACGCGATCACGGATCAAGCGCGTCTTTTCAACCACCGGATGATTGCTATCCAAACTTAACCCGGTTCCATCGGCTGAAACATACAGCAAACCCATCGAAATGGCCTGCGAGATCAGGTCTTCGCCGCGTGCCGCCGAAATCACCGCGTTAATCTCGATAAGCTGCTCAATCAGCCGGTTTCGGGCGATTGAGTCAGTTCCCAGCGCTTGCGTTACCCGATCAAACTGGATGATCACGCTTGACCACTGCGACGGCGTGAAATTTGCAATATCGCCATTGCCGTTCATCGCGGCAAGGCTTAACTGCTGATGCGTTTGCAGGTCGGTGAAATCTTCCACATATTCGATCAGGACGCCGGGGTTGTTTTCAAGCTGGCGGCTGGTCGCGCCTTTGACTGCCCAAACAATCACCGTTTTGTTGCGAGCCAGCAGGGCGTTAATCGCGTCGTTGAAATCCCGGTCGCCGCTGGCAACGATGAACACATCAGCGCCATCCGAATGGCTGGCATCGGTGATCACATCACGGGCAATGCGCATATCCGCGCTGTTTTTTCCCGGTAAATTGAACACCGGATCAATATTCGCCATCATCAGTTTGCTAGGCGATTCATCTGCAACTTCGCGCCCGCTGCTATCCACCACCGGCGGCAGGCTGCCACGCTGCCCCCACGGCGCGTAAGCCGCAAATTTCACCGGCTGCCCGTGCAGCCGCGCCTGCCGCTTGAAGCTCGCAATCAAATGATCGAGATTGACGGTATAGCCCTGTTCATTCAGGCTGATGGCGATATTTTCAAAGTCTATGTAGACCGCGACATTCTTGGTTTGCTGAATGCCGAGCAGAGTTTCCAACGGCTGAAAGATCACCTCATCGGCAAATTCGGTGCCTGAAAGCACATCCACCGATCCCCACATTCGAATACGCGCGCTGCGGGTCATCTTGATGCGCCGCATCAGCGGCACCAGATCCGGATTTGTCGTCGCCAGAATAAGCTCATCAACCGGTTCAGGGTCGAATGAGAAATAATGTACGATTAATGCATCCACCAACGCCGGGCGGCGGGGTACGTCAAACACCTCGTAGCCGGCAGTCCTGAAAATCATCTGCGTGTCCGGGTTGCCACGGCGTGGTTTATGTAGATTCCAGTTGGCAACTGCCACGGCTTTCAGGCGGTCAGCGCTCATCAAGCCGGCTGCCAGCGCC
>JACSRP010000249.1 GCA_014879665.1 Anaerolineae bacterium
CTGCATGTTATTCGAGATGCTGACCGGGCATTTCGTGTTTCAAGCGCGAAACCTGCCGGCATGGCTGCACGCACATTTGAACGAGCGCCCGGCGTTTGCCCCGGCTGTGAAGAAAACACTTCCACCAGCACTGGTGGCGCTGGTGCTGGACTGCCTTGAAAAAAAACCGGAAGATCGCCCACAAACATGGGGCGAAATTGTGAACCAGCTTGCGGGTATTTACCGAGAGCTAACTGGTGAAGCGCCGATGATGGAGATTACCGGACAGTCGCTGGCGGCGCATGAATTAATGGACAAAGCCTATTCGCTCACCGAGTTGGGACGCGTTGAGGAAGCGCTGGTGGCATATGACGACACCCTTGCGCTTGAACCAGACAACGCATGGGCATGGGCGCGTAAAGGCCGGGCACTGCGCTTACTGCGACGCTACCATGATGCGCTGGCCTGTTATGACCACGCGCTGGAATTACAACCGGGCTATGCATGGGCGTGGAAAGGCCGGGGCATGGTGCTGGAACGCATGGGCCAGCTTCCAGAGGCGCTAGAATGCCACCAACAGGCGGCGGCAATGGCCCCCTCTGACGTGTGGAACTGGTACAATCAGGCGGAAACTTTGCACAGCATGGGCAATATAGATGCCGCGCTGGAACTGCTGGAAAAGGCGCTGGAGGTTGATCCGCGCCACTCTAACAGCTGGGGCAAGCGCGGCCAGATTTACCGGATAAGGCATCGCAACCTTGAAGCCGTTGAGGCCTACCGGCAGGCAACTGATATTGACCCGACATTTGCATGGGCGCACAACGGCTGCGGGTTGGCGTTCAAGGCCGTTGGCGAAACCAATGAGGCCATCCTTTCCTTCAAGCGCGCGGTACGTTATGCGCCCAAAGAAGTGTGGTACTGGTATAACCTTGCTGAAACGCTGGTAGAAGCGGGCCGCTATGAAGAGGCGCTTCAGCCGGTGCAGGAAGCGGTGCGCATAGATCCCAAACACGCCTTCAGCTGGGCGAAACAGGGGCAGGTGCTGCGCTATTTGAAACGCTACAAAGAAGCGTTAAGCGCCTATGATCGGGCGATTACGCTTCAGCCAGATAATGCATGGGCGCACAACGGCTGCGGGATCATGTTGGAGCGCATGGAGCGTTATGAAGAGGCGCTCACCAGCTACAGCCGCGCCGCCGAACTTTCACCTGACGATGTGTGGTACTGGTATAACCGCGGCAACATTCTGATCACGCTGGAACGCTACGATGAAGCAGTTGAAACGCTGCGCCGCGCAGTGGGCGTGAACGAACATCACGCCAACAGCTGGGCGCGTATGGGCAGCGCATTGCGCTTGCTGGAACGCCCCGACGAGGCGCTGGCGGCGCTGGAAAAGGCCACGCAGTTACAGCCCGATTTCGCGTGGGCGTGGGGCGAAAAAGGTCAGGTGCTGGGGACGCTGGGCCGTGACGAAGAAGCTCGCGAATGCTATCGCCGCGCTGGCAAGCCGGATAACAACACCCCCCATACCGCTTTAACGCAGGCCGACCAGCTGCTATCCGCAGGGCAGCCCGAAACTGCTGCCGAACTTCTGCAACAGGCGCTTGAAACTGAGCCGCGTCATGCAGGATTGTGGGGCAAATACGGGCTGGCGCTGCGGCGCATGGGGCACTATCAAGATGCGTTGAAAGCGTTCGATAACGCGATTGAAATTGATCCACGCTACGCATGGGCGTGGAGTGGGAGAGGCATGGCGCTTTCTGCGTTAAAACGGCATGAAGATGCGCTGGCAGCTTTCGAACGCGCCGCCGAAATTGATAAAAATGACGTGTGGCACTGGTATAACCAGGGCGATGCATTGGTGGCACTGAACCGGCCACAAGAAGCGTTTAACGTCCTCGAACAGGCGCTAGCTGTTGATCCGGCGCACGCTGAAAGCCGGGCAAAACAGGGGCAGGTGCTGCGCCGCTTGAACAAATATGCCGATGCCCTGGCAGCCTATGACCGGGCATTGGGGTTACAGCCTCAATACAGCTGGGCATGGAATGGTCGCGGGCTGGCGCTGGAAAGTATGCGGCGGCGCGAAGAGGCCGTCGCCAGTTATGAGCGCGCACTGGAATTTGATCGCAGTGTAATCTGGTATCACAACAACCTGATTGATCTGCTGCTGGAAATGGGGCGCAAAGCGGACGCGCTAGCAGCCAGCGAAATTACGATCACCGCGCTGCCGAACAATGCGATGGCATGGGCGCGGCGTGGATTAGCACAGCGGCGCACCGGGAATTATGTGGCCTCTACAGAGAGTTATTCGCGGGCGCTGGAGCTTGATCCGAACTATAGCTGGGCGTGGAATGGTTTCGGGCTGGCACATTTGTCGCAGCACCATTACGAAGATGCCGCAGATGCTTTTGAGCGCGCCACCCAATTAAGCCCTAAAGATGTATGGTTCTGGCGTAATCTCGGTGATGCGCTGATGATGATCGAGGACTATAAAGCAGCAGTTCATGCCTTTGAACAAGCCGTAAAACTGGACGCCAATCACGAATCTACAAAACTGAAACTGCAAATGGCGCGCGAAGCATTGGGAGAGTGAGACAATATCAAAGGCATTGAGAAGAAACATCATGTTGCAGAAGCCATCCGCTGCCCGATGCCGAAGCGGGGCGTTCCATGGGAGCGTCCCGCAAAATAGTCAAAATCACAGCCGCCTTCGTCTGAAGAACAGCACATAGAATGCCACCAGCAAATCAATCAGGCGAATGGTGATCCCATCTAGTAAAATATCGACACCTGAATATTCAGCAGCACATCATGCCGCACGTCGCTCAAGCGTGAGGGCTTACCCCTCATTCTCCAGCACTCCCACTACCTGAAACCAGAACGGTTCATCTGTCGGGTTGCGATAAATGCTCATACCCAGTTTCTTCATGACCGCTTGTGAAGCGAAATTATCGCGCTCTGTCGTCGCCACCACCCGCCGCGAATGCAGCACATCAAACACGAAATCAATCATGCCTTTCGCTGCCTCTACCGCATACCCCTGCCTTTGGTACGCTGGATAAATTCCCCAGAACAGACCGAATTCCGGCTGCACCAGTTCATCACGTTTATCTGCGCCGCGAAATTCGGGCAGGACACGCCAGGGCACAATCGTTTGCACCAGCCCCACCGAGCCAATAAGTTCGCCGCTGTCTTTTAGCGTGATCAGGTAATCGCCATAGGGCGGCTGGTATAAACGCGAGAGATTGCGATAGTTGGCGACTGTCCACATCAGCCAATCCTGTGTTTCCTTCAGCGTATCGGGATTAGCGTCAAAACATTCCGCCTGCAATCGCTGTGCAGCGTCCAAATCTTCAAGCGTGTAGTCGCGAATTACGCAGCGTGTAGTTTCAACCGGTTGCATCACCCCTCCCTTCGTGAATGAAAATCCCCCGCCCTGGTACAGAACACCCGTGCTATAATCTTTTCACAATATATTTTCAGAGGAGCAAATACCATCGTGAATGCAAATGCGTTTCGCCAACTATATGATTATCATTTTGCGGAAAATCGCAATCTGTGGGATTGGTTTATCGCCTCAATGCCACAGGAGCAGTTTACTCAACAGCTCGCCTACTCTCACGGATCTGTCCGAAACCAGACCGTCCATCTTATGCGCGTTGATGATGCCTGGTTTGGCGACTTGCTAGGCGCTGAAACACCCGAATCACTTGATCCCGAAGACTCTCAGGATCGGGCAGTCATTCGCGCCTATGGAGACGCCGTTGAGCAGAAGATGCGCGGTTACCTCACCAATCTGCGGGATGATATGTTATTTCTGAAGCCTTTCACAGCGGGCGAAGATAAAGACCTTGTCCTCTGGCAGGTGCTGATCCATGTTGTCAATCACGGCACAGATCACCGCGCCCAACTGCTCAGGCAACTGAATGATCTGGGAAACAAGACCCCGCCTCAAGATTTCATTTTCTACGTTTACGACCACCCGTAGGCGGTGACTGGCGCCATCCAAAGAACAGCACCCTGATTCGCGGGGTTGTATCCTGCGCCGCACGGGAGATTTTTATCATTGATGCGGTTTACTGGTGATTGACCGCAGAAGAGGCGCGCTATGCGCCCGGCGGCTTATACCGGATTTGCCCCGCCTTACTCAGGGCATCCAGCGTCTCTGCAACCGTCAGCAGCACCGTCGTTTCGAACGAACTGAGCGCACCACCGCCAGCAATTGCCAGCGCAACTGCTGCCATAGACACGTTATCCGGGGCTTCCCACAAGTTGTAACCGTCATGCGAACCGAAGGCATACCAGAATCCGTGAAGTTTTCCGCCCACAGACTCAATATAAGACTGAGCGGCCTTACGCCGATCTTCCGGACTGTCAATCATCCTTGCCCAAGTTTCCGGGGTATAACTGAATTTCGATAAATAGAGTGGCATCGTCTCTCCCTTTTATTCATCGATCTGGCGGAGTCACTTGCTCATTAATATATAGCACAATTTTACAATCAAATATCAAGTTGGTCGCATCGCCCCTCTATTCGGAAACAAAAAAACCCTCGCCTACGTAAATGGGACGAGGGTTGATGTCTTTCCCTTTTAACTGCTTTACCCATTAAGTGCCCTTCAGCGTCTCCAGCAGTTCATCCAACTGATCCATACTCTCGTTCGCGCCCCATTCCATGCCGCTCTGGATCATGCCGTCACGATCTGCCACCGTCTGAAACACCGAAGAATCGGTCATGATGGTTCTGCCGTCACGCGCTTCCAGCGTGATCGTTTCCATCAGAATATGCCCTTCCATTGGCTCAAACTCGAAGGTGTAGACTAGTCGTTCCGGCGCTTTCACCTGATGAAATACGCCGCTGAACGCATACTGTTCGCCATTCGTCTCGTGCTGAACATAGCGCCAGATGCCGCCCTGCTTCGCTTCAAACTTGTCCACAACCGTCGTACTGCTGCGTAACCCCCACCACTGCGGGATCAATTCAGGATCGGTGTAGGCTTTGAACACCAGCTCGCGCGGCGCATTGAATTCCCGCACCAGCGTCACTTCATGCGATCCCGGCTCAGCGATTACCTGTACCTTGCCCATCATCGTTCTCCTTCTCTTGCAGCTCGGTCAATAGGGTTTCCAAACGGTCAAATTGCGCTTCGGCCATCTGCTGGAACGGTGCCAGCCATCCGGCCATTTCGGCCAGCGGTTCAGGCTGTATTTCATACCAACGCCGCTGTGCATCCTGCCGCACGCTCACCAAACCGGCTTCGCGCAGCACCCGCAGATGCTTCGAGACCAGCGGCTGGCTCATTCCCAACGCATCTACCAGTTCGCCCACCATTCGCGGGCGCAGTCGCAGCAGATCAAGAATTTGCCTGCGGGTGGGTTCTGCCAGTGCTTCGTAGGTCGTGGTCATAAATATAATATACCATATTGGTTATATAACTGTCAAGGCATATAATAAGATTGATTTTTGAATCGGCACTGTTGGGGGGAAAAAGCCCTCTCACAGCGGGCGCGGCATGCCATGAGAGGGCTTTTTCATTCATCTGGATGGCTTCAGTCTCTGGCGTTCCGGGAAATTAACGCGATAGCCCTATGCAATCGTCAACCCCCCGCCGCCTTCTTCACCAATTCGGTGATCTTCGCTTCGACGGCGGGGGTTAGCTGCTTGAGCGCATAGGCTACCGGCCAGCAGTCCCCGTCATCCAGGTGCGCGGTATCATTAAAACCCAACGTCGCATATCGCGTACTGAATTTTTGTGCGCCTTGATAAAAACAGACGACCTTACCCTCTTTATTGGCATACGCGGGCATGCCGTACCATGTTTTGGGCGAGAGATTGGGCGCATTAGCCTTGATGATTTCGTGTACCCGTTTCGCCATCGAATGATCCGGCTCCGACATCTCGGCGATCTTCGCCAGTAGGTCACTTTCGCCATCCGCCTTTCCCGAACGCGCGGCCTTCTGCTCTTTGGCGCGCTCCTTCATTGCGGCCTGTTCATCGTCGCTGAACGCCTTTTCCTTCTTCGCGGAGGGACTCATGATGATCTCCTTTCAAGCTGACAAAATCTTGATATGAATCTGATGATACTAACCATCCGTAGATGCGCCTAAAAGCGCCCCCTGTGAAAACTTACATGGCTTCAATTTCAGACCAACATCTACACGTGAACGCTTCCGGGTGAGGAGCATGGAGGATATTTTGAATTCACTAACAACCATGCCCTCAGCCGTTCAACAGAAGAGAGCGGCTAAGCAGGGCGCAGCAGGTGAGAGGGTCAAATAGCCAGCACACCGGCTGTATCCCCAAAAGCGCGCCCCATTCATGCACGAGCGCTGGTTATGGGCGCACGATGCTTTCGCCCGTGTCCACCACCTCAAAGGCGCTGCCGGGGACTTCCTTCAACTGGTTCAGGTCGTCATCATCCCAGCGCGGGTCGGTCGCGCCAGAGATGAACCAGCTTGTACCGTTGTCCGCCACGATCATGCCGTAGGTCTTGAGCGCTTCGAGAATAGTGCGTGCCATGCCGGTATAGCCAGAGATGTCGTAGTCGGCGCGCAGGCGCAGGCGCAAGCCCATCGGCGGCAGGTTGGGATCGTCGCTGCTTGAGGCATAGTGCGTTGCCGGGTGAAGGTAAGCGCGCTGCGACTGGCTGACGGTGAAACGCAGGGCGTGGTTGATCTCCCCTGCCACAACTTCATCGTAGCGCACCAGACCGGGGAAGATTGGCAGGCCGGCGGCATCGGCAGAGGTCCAACCTTCGGGACGCAGCGCGTTTGAGTTCAGGTCAAAAATTGCGCCGGACGCGGCATCCCAACCCCTGCCGTTGAACCCGGCATCATACAGCTCGTAGAGGGTGCAGTTGCCGGTGTTCACGACCAGCACATGCTGGTCGCCGCCTGCCTCCACCGGAGCATCCGGCGGAATGGGGTAGGGGCCGGGGTCGCTCTCATCGCCGTAATCGGTGAAAGTGATCGGGACAAACGGCTGATCAGCGTCCACGACCACATAGGGGATACCGTAGTCGGGGTCTTCGCCGAAGTCGGCGTGCAGGTACTCATCGCCATCGGCGCTGATGCTGGCGATGTAGGCATCCGAGTTCGGATCGACCGGGAAGTCGGATATATCCGTGTTCCAAGGGTTATCGGGCGGGAAGATCGGGCAGTCATCCACGGTGGGCGCGGCAGGCTGGGCAGAGGCGGTGAAGGCCAGCAGGAACAGGGATGCGAAAGCAAACAGGATTTTCATGAGGGATATACTCTCGTCGCATACGATAAAAATGATTATATGCGGATGTTCCATGCTGACTAGCAATATCAGGGAGTAGTTGGCTTGTAACCGTTCCCTCCCCCTTTGTAAACTCTGTGTAAATTGTTCCTCACAAAATTACTATATTGCATATAATTACCCGGTTG
>JACSRP010000231.1 GCA_014879665.1 Anaerolineae bacterium
CATCCGTTTTGCAGGCAGCGACGATCCGCTGCTGGATACGCCGATGACCTACGAAGATTTTGCTAAAATCGGCTCCATTCTGGGATCGGCATCTATCATCGTGATGGATGAAAATACCGATATGGCATGGGTCGCCGCTAAGATTGCCAAATTCTTCAAACATGAAAGCTGTGGCAAATGCACCGCCTGTCGTGAAGGTACCTACTGGATAGACAAGACTCTGGATCGCATCATGAGCGGGCAGGGGCAGCAAAAAGATGTGGATCTGATTGATAACATCGCCCATAACATGCAGGGTGTGAATCTTTGCGCGCTTGGCGATTTTGCCGCCAACCCGATCATCTACACCATCAAGAATTTCCCTGAAGATTTCAAGGCGCGCGTAGATGGCACCGTGAAACCAGTTCCTGTCGCGGGGCATTAGCAGTGACGGATGAAGAGCGGCATGACGCCGGGCTGCCGGATCAGGTTACGGGGAATATATCCCCCGCGCTCACTGAAGGCGAGCGAGTCCTTGTCGCTGAAACGGGCGGGCTGGCGCCCTTGAGCGGCACCGCAGACCTTGAGGCGGTGGCGCAAGATAATTTGGTCACGCTGGCGCGCGAAGTAGAAGCAGAAGCAGATGAAGCGCCTGCCGAACGATGGGATGAGCCGGCCAATACCAGCGCCGCCGAAGTAGCCGCTGCGCCGCGTCATGTTTCAAGAGATGAGGCGGCACTTAACGATATAAATGCGGCCATCGCCTCGTATCCGGAGGCTGCATCGAATTATGTGTTTCGTGGTGAACTACTGCTGAAAATAGGCGAATTTGCCGCTGCTGAAGCTGATTTTCAGCGGGGGCTAGAACTCGCCGCCCAACAGGTGAAAGCTCACCGGTGGGGCATCGTGGCACAGGCGGTACAAGACCGCGCTTATGTTGGGCTGAAAGAAGCACGTAAGAAACAGGGGTTGTAGGCTAAACCCTCATCGGTAGAAGATCGGCGGGGTTTCCGCTACAGGATCGGCATAGTCGCCGGAGTAAGACTGTATGGTCACTGCAATGACGAATCTGGCAAAAGTCGTTATAGACGAGCAAGAGTATAATTTCCCTCCGGGAATGAATCTCGTTGACGCTGCAAAACACGTCGGCGTCGTTATCCCCGTGTTTTGTTATCACCCTAAGATGAAACCTGTCGGCATGTGCCGTATGTGTCTGGTTGAAGTCGGTAATATTCAGAAAGACCGCGCAACGGGCGCTGTGCTGCTGGATGAAAATGGCAGCCCGCAAATTCGCTGGATGCCCAAGTTGCAAACCGCCTGTACCATGACGGTTACCGATGGTCTGGTGATGCGTACCGTCTCAGATGCGGTGAAATCCACGCGCAAGGATATTCTCGAATTCTTGCTCACCAGTCACCCGTTGGACTGCCCGGTTTGCGATAAGGGCGGTGAATGCGCGCTTCAAGATCAGACCATGGACTTCGGCCCCGGCGTCAGCCGTATGCCCTTCGAAGATAAGAAGCATCTCGATAAAAATAAGCCGCTGGGCGACCTGATCATCCTCGATGAAGAGCGCTGTATTCAATGCGCGCGCTGCATTCGCTTTCAGTCGGAAGTGGCGGGTGATGACGTACTGGCGTTCCATGAACGCGGGCGCGATTTGCAGATTATCACCGTCAGCGATCCCCCATTCGATACCTACTTCTCTGGCAACACCACCGATATTTGCCCGGTTGGCGCGTTGACCACAGTAGACTTCCGTTTTGGTGCTCGCCCGTGGGAGCTGAACAATATTCCCACCATTTGCCCGCACTGCCCGGTAGGCTGCAACGTCACCGCGAATACCCGCTTAGATCGTGATTTTGGTGGGCGCGTGATGATCAAGCGCATGATGCCGCGCCAGAATGAGCAGGTGAACGAAATCTGGATGTGCGATAAAGGCCGTTTTGGGCATCACTTCTCGCGAAGCGAAGAGCGCTTGCAAGAACCGCTGATCCGCACCAACACAGGCTCGCAGTCTCGCGAAACATGGGGCGAAGCCGCCGCCGCCGCCGCAAAATTGCTGCAAGACGCGGGTGGCAGCGTCGCCGCGATTGCTGGCACTGCACTCTCCAACGAAGATGCTTGGACGCTGACGCAGCTGCTCAAAGGGCTTGGCAGTGAGCGCCTTGGCGTTTGGCCGCCAACCCATGCTGGCGCTGATCTGGTCGCGCAGGTAGGCATTGCCAGGGGTTCAAATCTCGGAAATCTCGGCAAGGGCGATGCTGTCTTGATTATTGCCTCTGATCTGGAAGAAGAAGCCCCCCTATATCACCTACGCGTGAAGAACGCGGCAGATCGCGGCGCCTATCTGGTGGTCGCTAATGTCCGCTGCACCCGCACCGGCGACTTTGCATCTGCTAATATCACCTACGAAACTGGGCGCGCGGCAGACGCGCTGGCGAACATTCGCAAAGATAACCCCGAAATTGCCGATAAACTCGCGGCTGCCAATAATCTGGTTATCTTCGCCGGCGCTGAAGGCTTGACTCTGGATGGCAGCCGCGCGTTGATGCAATCTTCCGCTAATTTCCTGATTGAAACCGGTCACGCTGGAAAAGTGAACAACGGTTTGATCGGTGTGTTTGAGGGTGCAAATGCGTTGGGCTTGCACTACACCGGTTTTTCGCCGGAAGCCACACAGGATATCATCCAGAATCCGCCCAAAGTTCTAATCCTCGCGCAGGCTGACGTTGCAGCCGATGACCCCTCAGCAGAGGAATGGCTGTCGAAGGTTGAGTCTGTAATCAGCCTGAGCCTATTCATGGATAAAGCCACGGAACAGGCGAAAGTGGTCCTGCCTGTCCGCAGCTTTGCCGAGCGTGATGGATCCTTCACCAATGCTGAACGCCGCGTACAGCGTTTCTACGTCGCGCAGGGGCCAATGGGCGAAACCCTCGCCACATGGCAGGCGCTTTCCCGCGTCGCTGAAAAGCTAGGGCAGGGCAAGGCGAAGCTCTCTGCCGCGCAGGTGATGAACGACATTGCCGCGGCTGTTCCCGCTTTCGCGGGCTGCAAATATCCTGAGCTGGCGCGCGTTGAAGATCAGTTCCCGCTGGTAGGCGGCGGAGATATGTACTACGGCGGCACTGGCTATGCCAATACCGGCGGCCTCGGTGTGCAAATTGCCACCACTGCCGATCAGGGCGGTGAAATTACCGTTCAGGCCGCGAAGGCTGAAAAAGCAGCGAAAACGCAAAAAGGCGAATTGTTGGTCGTGCCTACCATCCGGCTGTACAATCGTGAGCGTGTTTTCCAGCCAAGCGAAGCCAGCATGATGGCCGCGCGCATCGCTGATCCCTATGTCGAGATCAATGCTGAAGACGCCGCCAAATTGAACCTGAAAGATGGCGATGTGGTGGAAGTTAATTTTGGCGGTGGCCACATGCTGAAAGTTCGCGCGCATGTTAACGGTGCCGCGCCTAAGGGCAGCGTTCTCCTTCCCCGTAATTTGCAGGAAGCAGCGTCCGCGCTCACACTTACTACTGGTACAGTGACGAAGGCTGAGAGGTAAAGTATATGGCGACGGTGTCTTCGACGCAGCAAAAGCGTCGCGGCCCACTGAACGAGTTGGTTCATGGCTATGTTCAGGTTCGCGATAACGTTGTACCCGAGCGATTCTACCCGTGGGCAAACCTGCTCGCGCTGTTGTTCGTTGGTGGAATCATCACCGTTATCCTGCTCGTGCTGGTGCTGGCCGGCTGGTCCATTCTGGAGCCGAACCAGATAGCATTAGGTGATGCGCTCTCCAACGTGCTGAATTTCGTCTTCAACAACAATCGCGTGGACTATTCGCAGGCGATCGACTGCCGCACCGACTCTGGATGCAGCGTCACACAGGCGATTATCTTCTCGCTCATCTTCTTCATTGTATTCTTAACCAGTTTCGCCTACTTAACGCTGCTTGAACGCCGCTTGATCGCCTTCTTCCAGCAGCGCACCGGCCCGAATCGCGTGGGGCCGTGGGGGCTTTTGCAGCCCGCCGCCGACGGCGTGAAGCTGATCTTCAAAGAAGATATTGAACCTGCCGGTGCAGATAAGTGGGTATATCGCATCGCCCCGCTGCTCAAAGTGGTTCCCGCCGTGATCTTGCTGGCCGTGATTCCGCTTGGCCCCGATCTGCTGATCCCGTGGTTCGATGGCAACGTCTACAGCGTACCGCTTGGACTGGCCGATCCTAACGTAGGCGTGCTTTTCTTGCTCGCCATCACTAGTATTGGCACTTACGGCGTCGTGTTAGCCGGTTGGTCTAGTAACAATAAATATGCCGCGCTCGGTGGCTTGCGCGCTGCGGCACAAATGCTCAGCTATGAACTCAGCCTCGGCCTTTCGGTGGCTGTGCCAGTGATGATCGTCGGCAGCATGAGCGTTGGCGATATCATCACCGCGCAAACCCACTTCTATGACTGGTTCATCTTCCAGAATCCGATTGCTTTTGCCATCCTCTTCATCGCGCTGCTGGCAGAGCTAAATCGCGCGCCGTTCGACCTGCCGGAAGCCGAACAGGAATTGACGCAGGGCTTCATGACCGAATACAGCGGCATGAAATTCGCCAGCTTCATGATGGCCGAATACCTCAGCATGATCGGCGTCAGCGTGGTCATCGCCTCGCTGTATCTCGGTGGCTATAACGATGGTTTCGGGTTGGTTCAATCCGTCCCCATCCTAGGCCCGCTTGTGCTCATCGGTAAAGTGTTGATCCTTCTGTTCTTCATGGTCTGGATCCGCGCTACCTTGCCGCGCATTCGCTATGACCGCCTGATGTCGCTCGGTTGGAAGATCATGCTTCCTCTAGCCATGATGGCAGTAGGCTGGACGGCAGTTTCCCTGCTGATTGGCGATTCGCTCGGTTCGCCCGTAGCCTATGGCATCGCCTCTGCTGTGGTTTTGCTCGTCGTGCTGGTGATCGGCTTGATCATTGTGGGGCGAAGCGAACGCGAAGAGTCAGAAGTCGAAGATCTTGCCAACGATCCAATTATTACCGGTCAGCGGGGCGGCATCGGCTATGCGCTGCTGCAAGTGTTGGGCGGTGTGCTGGCAATTCCGTTCGCGCTTTATAACGGCCTGCTGCGCATGCTGGATAGCTTGTCAGCGCTTGCGCCCGATAAGCCTGCGGCCGCTAGTGAAGAAACGGCTGTTGTTCCTGCCGATAATGCTAGTTCGGCAGAATAATAACCGTGTGGCGATAGTATAAAGGGTAAGCTATGAATATCTTGCGCGGTTTTGCAACCACGTTCAAACACATCCTCGAAGAACCGATCACCCTCCAGTACCCGGAGGAGGTGAAGGAATTCAACGAGCGTTATAAGGGGCGGCATCATCTGCGCCGCTACGAGAATGGCCTTGAGAAGTGCATCGGCTGTTCGTTGTGTGCGGCTGCCTGCCCGGCAGATGCTATCTGGGTTGAAGCCGCTGAAAATACCGACGAAGAGCGCTACAGCCCCGGCGAACGCTATGCCAAAACCTATGAAATCAACATGCTGCGCTGTATCTTTTGTGGCTATTGTGAAGATGCCTGTCCCACAGAGGCAATTCAACTCGGCCACCAGCACCGGCTCAGCTTTACAGATCGTGACGATTCGATTTTCGTGAAAAGTATGTTGATTGATCCTCCGCCGGAAGGTCAGGAAGCTACACCGCAGGAAGTGGAGCCGGGCGTGTATACACGCTCCATCCCCGATATGGAAAACCCGCGGTAGTTAAGACCGCAAAAAAGCACCCGTGCCCGGATGCACAGGTGCTTTTTCTTTGCGGATTTATCGGTGTTTTTTTGCTTGTTTTGGGCGTGTGTTATTTTTGAACTTGAGGTGCGTTTGTGTTAAACTGCACAAGGACGATTGCGCCCGATAGGATTGTTCGACAATGACAGAATTGTGGTTATTCATCATTGTCGGCGCGCTGGCAGTAGCCGCAGCCGTCATGATGCTGTTGAGCGAGAACGCTATTCATAGCGCGCTCTTTTTGATCGTGACGATGGTCAGCATCGCCGTCCTTTTCCTGATGTTGAACTCGCCATTTTTGGCGATGATTCAGATCACGGTCTATGCCGGCGCAATTATGGTGCTGTTCATCTTCGTGATCATGCTTCTCGGTGCTGAAAAGTTAGGCTTAGCAGATCCCGGGCCAATCAAAAGCCGCTTCCGCTGGTTTACGCCGGTGGCGCTGGCTTTGGCGCTCGCGCTGCTGTTCACTGCCGGTATTTCTACCCTTCAGGGTAACATTGATGAAAAGACGCCGCCCCTTGCCCCCGGCGAAGTGCGGGTGGTCAATGCGTCCAACAGCGGCCCGCTTGATGTTTATGTAGGCAGTCGGCTCATTGCCAGCAGTCTTCCCTTTGGCGAAGCGACCGAATTCACGAACTTTGAAGCCGGTCAATACATCGTCAGTGTGCGCCCTGTATCCGGTCGTGAAGTGACCACCACTTATCTTCCCGCCGACGGCATGTTCACCAACATTGTCGCTTATGGCTCCGGTGAGATGCCGCAAGTGGCGCTGGTAGAGCAGAATTTTGCCGCCGTCGCCCGCGATGGCGATACCCGCGTTACCATATTTAATGGCATCGGCAGTGCTGCGGCGGTCTCATTGGTAGACTCGCGTTCGCTGGATACCAACACTGATCAATACGTAAACACCATCATCACCAGTATCCCTGCCAGCACTTCCGCCAGCATTGATACGCCTTCAGGTGAAGTCAACTGGCGCTTCATTGATACAACCAGTCCTTCAAACACGCTGGTTGATCTGACCGCGCAGCCGTTTACAACCCATCAGAACAGCCTGCTCGTGCTGACAGATCAGGAACGCAGCGATAACGCTTCCCGGCTCTTGCCAGTGATCATCTCAACCACCGCGCTCCCGGAATTTGGCAGTCCCCGCTCCATCGGGTTCTCTCTGCTCACACAGTTCCTGCTGCCGTTCCAGGTGTTGGGCTTGCTGCTTTTGGCAGGCATGGTTGGCGTCATCGTCATTACCCATCGTGAGATGAGGCCTTCGCGTAAGATACAGCAGCGGCGTAAGGTCAGCCGTTCGCTCACTAATGTGATCTCGGCACAGGTTGGTCAGGATGTGAGCGAGGAAGACTTGCCGCAGCTTCCCCAACCTGAACCTGATACCGAACCGGAACCGGCGAGCTAGCGGCGGCGTTAGGGCGCTGACGGAGAGATTATGGCTGTTCAGACTGAATCATACATCATGCTCAGCATCGTTTTATTCACGCT
>JACSRP010000260.1 GCA_014879665.1 Anaerolineae bacterium
TCGTCCCACTTCAAAAGTTCTAGATTCACAGTGTTTCCCACCCGTGCAGGCGGATCGGCACGCCCTGATCGGCGAGATACTGCTTCAGTTCACCGATTCGCAGTTGGTTATAGTGGAACAGGCTGGCCGCCAGCACTGCGTCTGCCCTGCCTTGCGTGAGGGCGTCCAGAAAATGCTCTTTTGCGCCGGCGCCACCGGAGGCAATGACCGGTATTGAAACGGCGCTGGCTACTGCTGCGGTAAGCTCCAGATTGTAGCCTGATTTCGTGCCATCGCGATCCATGCTTGTGAGCAGAATTTCACCCGCGCCGCGGCTTTCAACCTCTTTCGACCATTCTAGCGCATCTTTGCCTGTGGGCACGCGCCCGCCGTTGATGAATACTTCCCAGTGCCCATCCTGCCATTTGGAATCAATGGCGACGACGATACATTGGCTGCCAAACCCCCATGCGCCCTGATCGATCAGATCGGGGGTGCGTATGGCGGCGCTGTTGATGGAAATCTTGTCTGCGCCTGCCAGCAGCGTCGCATGAATATCATCAATGGTGCGAATGCCGCCGCCCACGCAGAACGGGATGAAAATGGTATCCGCGACGCTGCGCACCATGTCTAATGTCGTCTGGCGATTTTCATGCGAGGCGGTTATATCTAGAAAGACCAGCTCATCTGCGCCTTCGCGGTCATAAACTGCCGCTTGCTCTACGGGATCGCCAGCATCGCGGAGATCTACAAAATTCACGCCTTTTACAACGCGCCCGTTTAGTACGTCCAGGCAGGGGATAACCCGTTTTGCCAGCATTTTAGCCAATTCCTTTTGCAGATTTCAAAGCAGCTTCAAGGCTTATTCGCCCTTCATACAATGCCATGCCGATCACCGCGCCGGCCACTTTGCCGCTGATTGCTAATTCAAGGATTTCGGCTCCGGTTGTGATGCCGCCAGAAGCGATGATGCTCAAACCGGTTGCTTCTGAGAGGGCGATGGTATCTTGCACGGCGGAGCCTTCTAAGCGCCCGTCTTTGGAAACATCGGTGTAGAGTGCATGTTTGACGCCCAGCGCCGCCATTTCGCGCCCAAGCTCTGCCGGGGTTTTATCG
This sequence comes from Anaerolineae bacterium, assembly GCA_014879665.1. Classification (GTDB taxonomy): domain Bacteria; phylum Chloroflexota; class Anaerolineae; order Aggregatilineales; family Phototrophicaceae; genus Flexifilum. Next base: position 1,096 of record JACSRP010000260.1, read on the forward strand.
GTCAGGTTTTGCCAACCGCGGGTTGCAACTTTGCCGTTGCGCGCGTCCAGCCCGACGGTTACGCTTTCAGCGCCGCTTAAACGCAACAGCTCAATCACCAGATCGGGCTGCTCGATGGCGGCCGTGCCGATGACGACTCTCGCCGCGCCGTGCTGGAATGCTTGCTGCGCTGCCCCGATGGAGCGAATACCGCCGCCGAACTGCACGGGGATGCCCAACTGCGCGATATTTTTTAACACGGTTAAGTTAGCGGATTGTTCGCCAAATGCGCCATCCAGATTGACGACGTGCAGCCATTCTGCCCCTTGAACGATCCAGCGCCGAGCGGTTTCGACGGGATCGCTGCTGAAATAGGAAATCGCATTTAGATTTCCTTCGCGCAGGCGTACGACTTCGCCCTGTTTCAAGTCAACTGCCGGATAGATGATCACTGTCCTAGCTCCAGAAAATTTTTGAGAAGTTGTAACCCTGTGCGCTGGCTTTTTTCCGGATGAAACTGTACCCCGTAGATGTGCTGATGCTGCACGCCGGAGGTGAAGGAAATACCGTAATCGGTGGTGATGAGCGTATCTGCCGGGTTTTCAGGGATGCAGTAATAGCTGTGCACAAAAAAAGCATACTCTGCGTTTGGAATGCCGTTCGTGAGCGCAGATGGTTTGGAGAGTTGAAGCTGATTCCAGCCGATGTGGGGCACTTTGAAGCCGGCTTGATCGGCAAAGCGGGTGACGTGCCCCGGCAGAATACCTAGGCCGGCGTGATTGCCCATTTCGTCGCTGCTGTCAAATAGAAACTGCATGCCAAGGCAGATGCCAAGATAGGGCGTGCCTGCAAATACGGCGCTGCGAATGGGGTTGACCAGATCTCGCTCGTGCAGCTGCTTCATGCCAGCGCCAAATGCGCCGACGCCGGGCAGGATGATTTTTACTGCGCCGCGCAAATCACGCGATGTTTGCACGACACGCAAATTACCCGCGCCGAGATAATTTAAGGCGTGAATAACGCTTCTCAAGTTTCCGGCGCCATAGTCTATGACTGCTAACACAGCGGCTCTCCTTATAAACAAAAATCCCCGCGCCGGGCGGGGACTGCAATGACAAATTCATGATGAACATGCACTATGCGCAGGCCAGCACCAGCTCGACTTGATATGTAGAATGATGATGGTGATGCTGCGGGCGCATGAATTTCTCTGTGTAAGTGAAAACGGGAGAAGTATAATTTGCTAGAAATTTCTTGTCAAACAGGGTGTTGGTGAAAAGATGACTTCATTCCCGATTATTGCGCTGATCACCGATTTTGGCATTCAAGATCACTATGCTGCGGCGATGAAAGGCGTGATCTTAGAGATTTGCCGGCAGGCGCAGATCGTGGATATTACCCATGCCGTTCCGCCGCAGAATATTCACCGGGCGGCTTATATCTTGTATAACGCCTATGCCTATTTCCCTGAAGGCACGATATTCGTGGCGGTGGTGGATCCGGGGGTTGGCTCATCGCGGCGGGCCGTTGTGGTTCAGCATCAGGGGAAAATGTTTGTTGTGCCGGACAATGGATTGTTAAGCTATGTGCTTGCGGGCGCGCCGGGTGAACGCCCGGATGCAGTTGAACTGACCAACACGCAGGTTCAGCTTTCGCGGGTTAGCTCAACCTTTCATGGGCGTGATATATTTGCGCCGGCAGCAGCCCACCTGGCGCGCGGCGTTCCGATTTCGGAGATGGGGGGCGGCGTGGATGATCTGGTTCGGCTGCGCCTTCCTGAATGCGCGATTGCAGGCGACACAATTACCGGAAATGTGTGGGATATTGATACGTTCGGGAATATTGTGACTACAATTGGCAGGCTGCGTTGGGTTGAGCAGGATAAGCTGCTGTTGCAACCGGCCTTCGGCGTGCAAAAAGACTCTGTGACGCTCGACGCGCAATCGCTGTCGGTTGAAATAGGGGATCGGCTGATTGCACCGCTTCACCGAACCTATGCGGCTTTTTCTGTGGGGCAGGCCGGCTCGCTGGTTGGCAGCGAAGGCTTTCTGGAGATTGCGGTACGTGAGGGTAACGCCGCGCAATATGTGCATGCGGCGGTGGGCGATCCTGTGAAAATACAGATAAAGGCCTCTTAATGCAGCAATTTGTGATTGAGGGTGGTCACCCCTTAAACGGTGAAATTACGGTTGGCGGCAATAAAAACGCAGCCTTGAAGATGCTTCCAGCCTGCTTGCTGACTGATCAACCGGTGGTGCTGCACAATATGCCCGATATTGGCGACGTGCGCGTACTGGCAGAAATTATGCGTGGGTTAGGCGTGGTGATTGATTGGATCGCGCCGCGCACGATGCGGGTTCACGCGCATAACGCTATCTCGCCACGGGTGGATGCGCGGCTCGCACAGAAATTGCGGGCGAGTATTGTGCTGGCCGGGCCGATGCTGGCACGCTGCGGCGAAGTGTATTTGCCGGTGCCCGGTGGCGATGCTATTGGTGAACGGCGGCTGGATCAGCATATTTCGGCGCTGCGGCGTTTGGGCGCTGAAATTCAGTATGCCGACGGCGCGTTTACGATGAAGGCGCCGGAATTACGCGGGGCTGATATTCTCCTGTTTGAGGCCAGCGTCACGGCGACGGAGAACGTGATCATGGCGGCGGTGCTGGCTAAAGGCACCACTGTGCTCAAAAATGCCGCCAGTGAACCGCATGTTCAAGATTTATGTTTGATGTTGAATAATTTGGGCGCGCAGATTGAGGGCATCGGATCAAACCGGCTGACTATTCAGGGCGTGGAGAAGTTGCACGGCGGGGAAGGGCGCGTTGGCGCGGACTTCATGGAAGTTGGCAGCTATATTGGCGCGGCAGCCATGACCGGCGGCAGCGTTTTGATTCGTCAGGCAGATCCGCAGCATTTGGAGATGATCGGGCTGGCTTATGAACGGCTTGGCGTGCGCTTTGAGGTGCAAGGGCAGGATGTTTACGTACCAGCACAGCAAGCGCTAACCATTGTGCCGGATTTAGGCAATCGCATCCCCATTTTGAAGGCACAGCCGTGGCCTGCGTTTCCGCCTGACTTGATGAGTATTGCGCTGGTGATGGCGACACAGTGCGCAGGCAGCATTTTGTTTCACGACTGGATGTACGAAAGCAGATTCTTCTTCACCGATAAGCTTTCACGGATGGGCGCACGGATAACTTTATGCGATCCTCATCGTGTGCTGGTACAGGGGCCAACTGCCCTAAAAGGCGCGCCGAATATCTCCAGTCCTGATATTCGCGCGGGTATGGCGCTGCTGCTGGCTGCATTGGCGGCACGGGGCGAAACCCGTATTTCCAACATTCAGCAAATTGACAAAGGCTACGAACATGTTGAGGAAAAGCTGAATGCGTTAGGCGCCAACATTGTACGGGTGAATATTGGCGAAATGCCTACAGAGCCTATCGAATCTGCACGACATAGATAGGCCATCGGGTTAAAGCAAAAAGGGACACCCTGACCCGGTGTCCCTTTTTGTTATGTGCTGCCGCTGCGCCCTGATGGGGCGGGGCCGTTATTTGCGTTGATCTGGCTGGCAGAAATGGCGCTGGTTTCACCGGTAGACCGCACCGATGGGGTGTTGGGCGCTGGCGCTGGCGGCGGGTTGGCCGCGCCAGTGTCGTGTTGGAGCAATAGCGACTGATAGCGCTCGCGATACAACTGGGCGCGCTCCCGTTCTAGATTCCACAACCTGTTTAGGCTGTCCTGAAGCGGTGGAACTTGCCCTTCCATCTCGGCCATACGCTGCATGAACTTGTCAAAATCGCGGTCGTGCTGCTTCCACACTTCATCGGTGGATAAGGTGAACGTTTTCCAGCGCTTCTGGTCTTCAGAGCGCCAATCGTTCCACTCTTGACGGAAGCGATCTTCGCTCAAACGCTGCATTTCAGCGACTTCGTTGATGCGGCGTTCCAGACGATCTCCGATACGCTCAAAGTCATCAATAATGCGCTTCATTTCACGGTAAGCTTCCGCCCATGTTTCGAAGCGTTCCATGTTGTGTTTCATGGCGTCATCATTTTCAGCGAACCGCTTCATCAAATCGGTGACCTGCTGATCACGCTGTTGCAAGAGCAGCGTTTGCTGGTCAATGAACTGCTGAATCTGTTCGCGCCGTTCCCTGTCGCCATTGGATACATCTTGAACTTTACGCTCATTACGCAGAGACAGGTCTTCTAACAGCGTAATTTTGGGCTTGATCGCGTCGAACTGCTTGCGCACTTCAGGCGTTTCCGATTCAATTTCGCTTAAACGGCGCGAGTCAGTACGGCGCTGTTCTTCCAGAAATGCGATACGACGATCCGGCTCTTCAAGCCGTTTGAATACATCTTCGACCCGCTGCTGCAACGTTGCGACGGTGCTGGCAAGGCGATCTTTCTCAACTGAAATAGCAGGTAGTTCAGTCGTCTGCCGTTCCAATCTGGTAATTTTTTCGCTGAGTTCGCGTACCGGGCGCGCGACAGTTTCACGCCCCAGATCGGCGCGGCGCTCGGCTTCCCGTTCTGCGGCGAGGCGTTTAGCCTCTACCGCTTCGAGCATTTGATGCATCTCTTTGCGCATCTGCTCTAATATTTCGGTATCCTTGCCGGATGGCATGACCTGTGTACGCAGCGTGGTCTGATCAGATTCGATACCATTTAACCTTCGAGATAAGGTTTCAATGACTTCTTGCTGTTGTGCCAACCGTTCCTGCAACGTTGCGATCACTGTCTTATCGCGGCGACGTTCTTCGTCGAGCCATTCGATCATCCGGGCGGTTTGTTGTACATCCATCTTGATATTGCTCCACCGCTAGAGGGCTTTCCGACTAGAATTATATCATGGGAAGCGCGTTATTCAGTCAAAGGAGCGTCCTGAGCCATGTTTTTTGATCGTGAAGCGTTAGAAGCGCGGGAAGCAAAGTGGCTTGCTCCCTACGCCACGCTGAGTAAAAACAGTGTTGGCCGCAAATATTCTGAAGAAGAGCCGCGTTATCGAACCTCATTCCAGCGGGATCGAGATCGAGTGCTGCATTCGGCAGCTTTTCGTAGGCTGGAATACAAGACGCAGGTCTTCGTCAATGATGAGGGGGATTATAACCGTACTCGCTTGACGCACACGCTGGAAGTTGCGCAGATCGGGCGGACTATTGCCCGCACATTGGGCGTGAATGAAGATCTAGTGGAGGCAATTTGCCTTGCCCATGATCTAGGCCACCCACCGTTTGGTCATGCTGGCGAGCGCGCGCTTGATAAATTGATGAAGGATGAGGGCGGCTTCAATCATAATTTTCAGACCTATCGCGTGGTTACCGAGCTAGAACAGCGCTATCCCGATTGGAACGGGTTGAATCTGACGCAGGAAACATTGGATGGTATTGTCAAACATGAGACAACCATTGATGTGAGCGCGGCCATCGGCTTAGAGACCAACCTTGGCCCCAGTTTGGAGGCGCAGATTGCAGACTTTTCGGATTCGCTGGCCTATAACGCGCACGATCTGGATGATGGGCTGAATGCTGGCCTGATAAAACCTGACGATCTCAATCAACTGGCGATATGGCGTTTCGTTTGTGAACGGCGCGGCTGGCATAATGACTCGATTGATGAGATTAAGCGGCATATATTGGTGCGTGAAATTGTGGGTATCTGCGTAGATGATGCGGTTGCCGTCACTAATCAGGGACTTCAAACGCTAAACCCGCAGAATAGTACGGCCATTCAAAGTTATCCCGAACGATTAGTTCGCTATAGCAGCACAGTGAGCGAATACAGCCGCGAGTTGAAAGCATTTTTGTATCAGAAGATGTATCGTCACTACCGGGTAATTCGGATGCAGCAGAGGGCAGAACGATTTATCAGCGAACTTTTCTTGTCGTTTGACAATGATCCGCGGCAGCTTCCGCCTGCGTCCCGGAATGAAGTGCAGGAAATGGGACAGAAGCGAACGATTGCCGACTATATTGCCAGTATGACAGATCGCAGCGCGCTGTTAGAATATCGCCGTCTGTTTGACCCCGAAATGCGG
>JACSRP010000258.1 GCA_014879665.1 Anaerolineae bacterium
CTCCGCGGATCGTGAAGACGATCTCGAAGCGCTGTTTGCCACTGCCGAAACTGAAATCGCAGATGAGCAAGCGGCAGCCGGCGAATCCGAACTTGATTGGCTCAGCGAGCTTGATTCTACACTCACCGAACAGCTCGAAGCCGAATCCTCCGCGGATCGTGAAGACGATCTTGAAGCGCTGTTTGCCACTGCCGAAACTGAAATCGCAGATGAGCAGGCGGCAGCCGCGCAGCTTCCAGAAGAAATTTTACCTGCTGATGCAGGCGATCTGGCGGCGATATTCGGCGCTGAAGAACCAGAAACAGCGAGCGATGCTGAATTCGATGCCGTGTTTACAACTGCGACTGCTGCAGGGCTGGGGGCAGCTGCATTTGCAGCAGGTAGCCCTGAGGACGGGGCCGAAAGTTACGCTGATGCTGATCCTGCGGCGCTGCCTGAAATTGAGGTCGCAGAAATTGAGTTAGATTGGTTATCCTCTGAAGGTGACGTGGCGGAGGCTGTAGAAGATGAAATTGCCAAAACGGCGATATCTACTGCCACAGAGGACGTAATGAATGAATTTGGGCATCCGGTGGCTGAGCAGGACGATGCTGCTGCTGGTGAAGAAACATCCCAACCTGAACCTGCATCTGAATCGGAGGACACCATGAATTGGTGGGAAACCCCGGAACCCGAAGAAGCATCCGAATTGCAGCCTGAAGCAGAGTTGCAAGCTGCCGAAGTCTCCATTCAACCCTCCGATGAGGATAGTGACGGAATGGTTGATTGGTTCGTTGATGCTGAACTGGATGAGTCAGCGCTGGCTAACGTGCCGGAACTTGAAACTGATCCAGAAGACTGGTACGCCGATGTAGTGTCGGATGAAGAGGGTGAAGCTGCGGAAGAAACGAGCTATACCGCCGATGAAACCCAATTTGGCGTCAGGACCATTCATTTCGCAGCCAGCGAAAATACGGGTGAATATCCCGATTGGCTGGAGGCCATTGAAGAAACCGATCACCCCTCCGAAACTGAGGAAATCCCCGACGAAGACGTTATTGATGAGTCCGTCAGCATAATTGACTTCATTGAGGTCACCAACGTCATATCCGAACCCGATGATAATATCTTCGCTGACGATGAGGTTCCCCAAGAAACCTCCATTGATGACCTATTAACAGAGGAAGCTGCCGGGGATAATATCTTCGATGAAGATACCTTCGCGCCAGAAACCGCTTTTGATGAAGCGCCGCTTGCTGAAACACTCTCCATCATCCCGCCCATCGAAGATGACGGTGAAGATGAATCGTTCCTAAACGATGAGCCAGATGAAATTTCAGCGCTTGCCGGGGCAGCTGCACTGGGGGCAGTGGGTACGGTTCTGGCGGCTCAAGACAGCGAGCAGGAGTCGCCCTTCAACGACGAAATTCCCGAAACAGCCGCAGAGGCGATTCAAGAAGAGGTTGCTGCTGAAGTAAGCGATGCGCCAGTTGAAGCTGCTGCTGAGAATGCGCCAGATTGGCTGAATGCCATGGTGCCGGGTCTCGACGTGGATTACGAGGCTGAAGAAGATCAGCCCATCGAAACTGAGTATCTGGAGTCCGAGCCGGAAACCGTACTGACGCCAGACGAGATCGCCGCCTCTGAACCGAACTGGCTTGAAGAGATGATCGCGCAGGAAGAGCGCGAGTCAGAGGCGATACTGGAAGCTGCTGCCGGTCAGGAATCACAGTTCAAGTTTTCACGTTTTCCCCTGTGGTATAAACCTGACTATGAAGAAAATGGTGCCGCACCTGACGCAGACGGCACTGCTGACGATGACAACCTGCCGGAATGGCTGCGCTAATTTCATGAGGTGCTGATAATGGTGGATAACACCCCTGATTTCGACAATATGTCGGAAGAAGAAATTATGAACTGGATGGAATCACTTGCGAAGCGCGCAGGCGCAACCGAGGGATTTATCACCAGTGCCGACATGGATATTGCCGAAATTGATCCCGACTCAGTGGTGATTGACGAGCCGGGCTATGTGCCCTACTCCGAGCGTTCTGGCAACAGCCCGCCGGCGGCGGCAAAACCGGAAGCGCCACCACCACCGCCAGAACCGATCATTGAAGACTATGAAATAGAGGATGATATCGCCACCCACGCGCAGGCTGCGATTGAAGGCGGCTCGCTGGACTGGTTGGAAAGTTTAGCCGCCGATCAAAGCGGATCGCTGTTCAACCTCGATCTTTCTGCCATCGAAGTGGCTGGCGCCCCCGCTGAAACGCCCCCGCCGCGTGTAAATCCTGAAGCATGGCTTCAGAATCTGGCAGTATCGCAGGGTGAAGGCGGCAGCCTGGAAATTGATGACAGCGGTGATGAAAGCGACAGTGACACGCTCGAATGGCTGGAAACGCTGGCCGTTAGGCAGGGTGCAGATCGAGATGAACTGCTCACCGATGCTTCATCAGATATTCCCGAACCTGTATCAGAAGTTGAACCTTCAGCGTATACGCCCTTCTCTTTTGAATCCCCTGCGAATTTCCGCAGCAGCACCATAGCTGAAAGCGCCGCAGCCAACCCTGAAGATTTCCTGCGATCCCTGTCACAAGACAGTGGCTACAGCGAAGATGGCGTTCTGGCAACACAGAAACCTTGGGTTTCCAGCAGCGATGATGCCAATGTTACAGATGCCATTGCGCAGGGTACCGTAACCCCCGAACAAATGCAGGATTTTCTGGAACGGCAGATGGATCGGGCGATGGACATCCCTGAGCCAGAACTTGATGACGATTCAGACGAAGCTGAGGCGGCAGAACTCGAAAGGGCCGAACTTCCAGAATGGCTTTTGCAGGGCATTGGCAGCCCACCCGCGCCCGAAACCCCGCGTGATCTACCGCCGCTAGAATCATTTCTGCCGGAGCTAGATGAATCCGCCGGAGATGATTTGCAGATTCCAGCGTGGCTGGCAAATGTTGAGGAAGAATCGGAAGAATTCGATCTCGAATCATTCCTAAACGCCGATGAAGAACCCGTTTCCGACGGTTTAGAAGCTGCATCTAGCAGGAGCGTTGATACATGGGCCGAAGCCTTTGATGTTGAGCATGATGAAGGCCCTGCGGATCTGACCAACCCGCCCGAATGGTATCTGCAAAATCTGAGCGATTCGCAGCGTATCGAGCGTGCCACTCATTTACAGGAAGGCGAGGAAACGGCGCATGTCACTGAATTAATTGACGAGCCGCTGCCTGAAGAATCCCTACTCCCCGAAGGTGAGCCACAGCCGCTGCCAGAATGGATGGCGTTTGAAACGGTTGAGCCTGAGATAGCTGCGCCCGAAGCAGAAATTGTCGAAGTTGTCGCTGAGGCCGTTGCCGAAGATGATGGCATGCCCGATTGGTTGCAAGTTCAAGTAGAGTCGGAAGATGAAACCGGAACCGCACCATGGTGGGATAAAAGCCCGGAAGATGCAGACGCCGCAGAAACCATCGCGCCGCTGCGGGCTGAGCCTGTATTCGTGCCGCCGCCCGCGCCAGCTTATTCAACGCAGCGCCCGTTAGACGCCGCTGCCACGCTGGAAAACGCCCGCACGTTACAGCGCACAGGTGATCTAGAAGGCAGCTTGTACCAGTATGAATCGCTCATTATGAGCAGCGCCGATCTCGATTCCGTTGTAGATGATCTGGCCGACCTTGTGCGCATCCACCGCGAAAACCCGGTGCTGCATCGCCTATTAGGGGATGGTTATGTGCGTCAGGGTCATTTGCAGCAGGCGTTGGATATCTATCGTGAAGCCTTAAATTATCTCTAGATATACCCATGTTGGGGCGCAGCGCGCTGCGCCCTTTTTATTTTTAGGCACGCGCCATCTGCATAAACAACACGCCCAATATCCGCAGTGTAATTCCAGACCTCACGCTTGAGAAATAGCGCGGTGTTCAGCATACTTACCACGCTTGCAAACATCTATAGGAGTTGTCTTCGTGGAACGTACGCTCATTATCCTCAAGCCAGACGCCGTTCAACGCGGCCTTTCCGGCCAGCTAATCGCCCGTTTTGAACAGCGCGGTCTGCGCATCATCGGTATGAAATTCATTGCCGTCTCCCGTGAACTGGCTCAGAAACACTACGCCATTCACGAAGGCAAAAGTTTTTATGAAGGTCTGGTCAATTACATCACCTCTGGCCCCGTGGTTGTGATCGCGCTAGAAGGCACTAATGCCATTCAAGCGGCTCGCAATACCATCGGCGCTACCCGCCCGAATGAAGCCGCCCCCGGCTCAATTCGTGGCGATTTCGCTATTGAAGTGGGACGCAATCTGGTTCACGGTTCAGATAGCCCGGAAAATGGCCTGATTGAAATCGCCAATTTCTTTAACGAACCCGAATTGGTATCGTGGGCGCGCAGCACCGACAGCTGGATTTTTGAATAACGCCGGTTATAAATGAGCAGCGCTATCACACCGTCGCCTTGAAAGCTGAGATGTGGTATGTTTGAGCGAGAATTTCGCTCAACATTTACCCGTAGGGTGTCCGTTTTCAGAAGAAGTCAGGGTGAGGGATTAATAAAAACGGGGCGTACTGCGCCCCGTTTATTGAATGCTCAACAGCACGTTTGCCCGGCGGTACAAACCTTCAAGATCGTAATAGCTGCGCATATCTTCGCTCATAATATGAACGATAATGTCGCCGTAATCCATTAAAACCCACCCACTGTGCGTGTTACCTTCTACCGAAGATGGCAGTTTATCATGTAGAATTTTGACCACTTCACGCACATTTTCGGCCAGCGCCTTGATCTGCCGATCGCTGTTACCGGTACAAATAATGAACAGGTCGGCAATAGTGTAATCAGTTTTGAGTCCCTGAGTGGTGATGTCCAGCAGAACGATATTCTCTGCTTTTTTGTCTTCCAATCCGTTGACAATATCGCGTGCAATGTCTAGCGTATCCAGAGTTTTCCTCCAAAAGTTTCCGAAGTCGAAATGTAGGACTATTATAGCATAGAGTTTCCATATGACTGATCCGATTAACCTATCTTTCACGGTTGCACCCGCCGAAGCAGGCCAGCGCATAGACAAAATCCTAGTTGCGCATGCTGCCGCGCTGTTCACCCGTTCGCAGCTCCAATCGCTGATCAAAGACGGGCATGTGCTGGTCAATGGGCAGCCTGCTAAACCCGGTTGGCGCATGAAAAGTGGTGAAACTGTCACCCTCAACGCGCCTGCCTACGAAGCCGTCGAACAGATTATCCCTGTAGAACTCCCACTAGACGTTCTCTATGAGGATGCCAGCATCGCGGTGATCAACAAACTCGCGGGCATGGTGGTTCACCCCGGCGCAGGCGATGAACAGGGTACGTTGGCGCATGCCATCCTTGCGCGCTATCCCGAAATAGGGGAAATGCGCTATGCGCCGAAGCGTCGTGGAATTGTTCACCGTCTGGACAAAGAAACCAGCGGCGTCATTCTCATAGCCCGCACCGAAGCGAGTCTGCACAATCTCACTGCCCAGTTTCAAATGCGCACTGTCGAAAAACAATACATTGCCCTGCTGGAACGCCGCCCCAAAACAGATCGTGGCCGCATTGATCTTCCGCTTGCCCGCGACCCCGTAAATCGCAAAAAAATGAGCGTTCAGCGCGCCGGCCGCCCCGCCGTCTCTGAATTTTTCGTTGAAAAGGTCTTTGACGGTGGCTATACGCTGGTACGAATCAACCTGCTCACCGGGCGCACCCATCAAATTCGCGTCCATATGGCCTACATCGGCTGCCCCATTGTCGGAGATCGCCTGTATGGGCTGCGTCGCCAGCGATTAGGGCTAAACCGTCAGTTCCTACATGCTTCGTCGCTTGCCTTTGACCATCCCACCACAGGCGAACGCATGCGCTTTGAAGCCCCGCTGCCGGATGTGCTTTCTACAGCCTTGAGCGTTCTCGAAACACCGGCTTCAGAATAGAATTTATGTTCAAGATCGGCTACAATTATCGAGTCTGATCGAAACTCCACGAGAAGGAAAACACATGCGTGATGTGGCTATCGCCGTCGCTCAGTTCAAGCCGAAGCTGGGCGAGGTGGAAGAAAATCTTGTCAAAATGTCGGAACTCATCTCCAAAATCTGTTCTAAAAATCAGGTTGATCTCATTGTCTTTCCAGAACTGATCACAACCGGCATTGAACTTGGCCTGCGCTTCACTGAACTGGCGCAGCGTATCCCCGGCTCCACCGTGAATATCCTGTCGCAGCGCGCCAGCGAATATGGCGTGCATATCGTCTTTGGCATGGTCACCAAAGAGCGCGTAGAGTCTGTGCTCTATAACTCCGCAGTGATGATCGGGCCGGATGGCGAACTGATGGAAGTCTACAATAAGGTGCATCTGCGTGGCGAAGAGCGCATGGCCTTCCGTGAAGGCTTCAAAATGCCCGTGGTGGATACCGCCATTGGCAATATCGGCATGCTCATCGGCTACGATCTGGCTTTCCCCGAAGCGACACGCTGCCTTGCACTGGATGGCGCCGACATTGTGTGCGTGCTGGGAAGTTGGGAAGCGGCAAATCTAGATGAATGGAAAACTTATATACGCGCCCGCGCCTACGAAAATGCACTGTTCATGGCCGGGGCGAATCGTATCGGTGAAGATGTCACTATGACCTTCGGCGGCGAAAGCATGATTGTTGGCCCCCGCGGTCAAATTTATGCATCGCTCGCTTCCCAAACGGATGAAGAATCCGGCGCGCCCATGGATGGCTTTGCAATCGCCAGCATTGATTTACAGGATGTGCGCCGCACACGCGAAGAATTCCAACTCATCCAGAATCGCGAGCCAACCGTCTATAAGGCCATCGTTCGCCGCTATTAAATCAGCGTCAATTCTCGATAAGTGGACATCGGCAGTCTTACTAATTTCGCTCAAAATGGGTCTGTAAGGATGCGGCATGTCGCGTCCGCCGCGTAAAACATAGACTCCACACTAATGCGTTTGCCTACGGGCGGGTCATAATCCACGCTTTCTGTCAAACTCAGAGCGCGGCGGCACGCCCGAAGGCAGCAGCAGATACGAGTCATAGGTATTATTATTCAACTAAAGCTTATGCCATCACAGGTGACTCATGAAAGAACGTGGCGCGTGGCTTAGCGCAGTCCTC
>JACSRP010000166.1 GCA_014879665.1 Anaerolineae bacterium
GGCCCACGCACAAATTGCTCCGATGACCTGTTATGGCTGCCTTTCATCTTGAACGCCTATTTGAAGGAAACTGCCGATTACGGGATTCTGGATGAAGAATCTCCCTATCTCAACGGCACGCCCGAACCACTTTACGAACACTGTAAACGGGCGATTGAGCGTTCATTTTCGCGCTTTTCTCCGCGCGGCATCCCCTTAATGGGCGATCACGATTGGAACGACGGGCTGAGCGCCGTCGGTACGCTGCTCAAGGGCGAAAGCTTCTGGGTTGCCGAATTCTTATATATGATTCTAGGCGAATTCATCCCTCTCGCGCAGCGGCGTGGTGATAATCGCTGGGCTGCCCGCTGCGAAGCTGTGCGCGAGAATCTGAAAGATGCCCTCGAACGCTACGGTTGGGATGGAAGCTGGTATTTACAGGCAACCACCGATGACGGCCTGCTGCTGGGTTCCAACCAGAATGACGAAGGCAAAATCTTCCTCATGCCCAATATCTGGGCAGTGATGAGCGGCATCGCTGATGAAGGCCGTGCGCAATCGGCCATGAACGCCGTGTCTGAATATTTGCTCAAAGATTACGGCACGCTCTTGAACTATCCCGCATTCACCAGACCACGACCGGATATTGGCTACGTCACACGCTATGCGCCCGGCCTGCGTGAAAATGGCGGCGTCTATACCCATGCCGCTACGTGGTCAATCTGGGCTTACAGCGCACACGGGCAGGCGGAACTGGCTTATGAAGCCTACCGCAAAATTTGCCCGCCAAATCGTAGTGTTGATATTGATACTTACAAGGCTGAGCCTTACGTCACGCCGGGGAACATTGATGGCCCGCTCTCGGAATATTACGGACGCGGCGGTTGGACATGGTACACCGGTTCAGCACAGTGGCTGCATCGCGTCGCTACGCATTGGATTTTAGGAATCCGCCCGCAGGAAGACGGCTTACTCATTGACCCGTCTATCCCTGCCCATTGGGATGGTTTCAAAGTCAGGCGCAAGTTCAGGGGCGCCACCTATGAAATTGAAGTTACAAACCCTGATCGCATCAATCACGGTATCCGTGAAATCCGCGTTGACGGGCAGCCATACGCAAGCAACCTTCTGCCCGTTTTTGCCGATGGCAAGTCGCACATCGTCAAGATCGTTTTGGGTTCATAAATCTAGAAAGGAGTATGCTGGCGCTATCTAGACTTGTTCAATATTTACAAAAGGTAGGTACGTAGCCACTAAGTTATCTATCATCTGTGTCCGGTAAATAGATTGCGAAGAGTTGAAAAATGACAAACTTAAGGAAATTCACAAGCATCGCCATTCTGTTGTCCTTAGCCCTCGGATTGATGTCCTTCGGGATCGCCGCGCAAGCACAAGGTTCAACCGTCCGTTACGCCACATGGAATCTCGGTACGGAAGAAGAGAACAATATTCAGCGCCAGTTGGTGAACGCCTACCAGGAAGCACATCCTGATGTCACCATTGAACTGGTGGACATGTCCGGAGATGGCGGTTGGGAAGAAAAACTGACCAATCTGGCCGCGCGTGGCTCGCTGCCCGATGTCTTCATGGCCAACAATACGCCCTATTACGTTCAAAATGGCTGGCTCGCAGACCTGACGGAACATGTACAAGATGATGCTGATTGGGCCACGGTGCCGGCTGTCCTGCAAAATGCCGTCACCTACAATGGTCAGGTACTCGGCTTGCCAAGCGCCCAATTCGTGATGGGCTATTTCATCAATCAGGACCTGTTCGATGCCGCTAACCTCGATGCCCCGCAGTATGGCATTGCGGCTGAAGATTTCTTCAGCGCCGCAACCTCGCTAACCGATGTTTCGCAGGGTGTGTTGGGTCTGCATGAAATGGGGCCAATTCTCGGCTGGTACGCCAGCACCGAAGACAGCAGCTTGCGCTGGTTCAGCTTTGACGGCGAACACATGAATTACAATTCGGACGCCTTCCGCCATGCGGTAGACACTGCGCTGAATATGCAGCCGCATACATGGCAGGGGCTAACCGACGACCAGAAAACAGGCTTCACTTCAGTTGGCCCGTGGGAACTATTCCTCAATCAGGAATCCGGCGCGGTATGGGATGGCGGTTGGGTTGTACCTTCATACTCCGATAACGCTACCTTCAATTGGGATTTCATCGGTATTCCCGGCGGCAATCAGGCAATGGTGGCCGATCTTCTGGTGGTATCCGCAACAGCAGCAGACCCGGACGCAGCCTTCGACTTTGCGAAGTGGATGAGCTACTCCAGCGAAGGCTATGCAACTGAAGCTGAACTGGCCGGAAATAACGATACCGTGCCAACCAGAATGCCAGTTTCCGTGTCCACCGAAAGCATTGATCTGTATATGTCGCTGGTAGGCGAACGCCCCGGCCTGCGCCAGGCGCTCGAAAATCTGGATAACAGCCTGATCGAATCGCTGGCGAAGATCGTTCCCGGCTACATCAATGCGCGCTGGGAAGGCCGCCCCGGTATTGATATTGGCGAGAATCTGGATGTGTCGCTTGGCTTCATCTTCGATAACGTCGGATCGGGCCAATTCCAGTATGCAGACCTTGCCCCGCAGCTAGAGGAATTCGCCAACAACATTCTCGACGAAGCTAACGCTCAGCTCTCTCAGTAAGCAGATTAACAGTCAATGGGAACGGTGCAATAACACATCGTTCCCATTTTTGGGACAAAAGATACTCGCAAAAATAGATGCAGCGATTCTTTTTGGGATAGAGCATCATCTCGTGCTTTAGGTGCTAGCCGGAGACTGTGCGGTGCTCTCAATATTGAAAATAATTTTTCGTCCTATCACTTTATTGCTGATTTTCATCGCGATTATCATGCTCTTAGGCTATGCCGCGGGGTCAACCAGCGCTAATAGTGATGCTGCTGCCTGCGCTGCTCCCCCGCGTGAATCCACAAATATTATTAACCCGCTGTCAGCCGCGCCCCAACAATTCACGAGTATTCTGGTTCAAAATGTATCCGCTTCGGCCAGCCAACCCATAATCACCATTGGCGCAGACGAATTTGGCTTACCCCTCGCGCAGAGCGAGATTGCCAGTTTATATGCGGGCGACAGCGTCCGGTTGCAGCGTGGAGACAGCCTGCAAATTACCTTTACTATTCCTGAGAGCGGCGAATACAACCTCGCTTTTGACGCTGTCACAACAGCAGAGTCCAGCATCCCTGAAGCACAGGTAAGCATTAATGGCGACTTTCCAACCAGCGATTTTCAACGGCTGGCATTTCCGGTTTTCTATCGCAACAGCAGCGATCAATTCCCTAAAGATCGCTACGGCAACGACGCGCTCATCCCGCAGGAGCGCGATATTCGCTGGTCTACCGTATGGGCGCGGGACGTCGAGTTTAGCGAACCCTACCCGCTGCGCGTCAATCTACCCGCTGGCGAACACCGGCTCAATTTCACCCTCAGCGAAGGTGAAATTTATCTGGGCAGCATTCACATCGTACCTTTCGTACCCTACCCTGACTACGCGCAGTATCTAGCCTCGCAATCTGCGGCGGGCACATCCGGCATTTCCATCACGTTAGAAGCAGAGCTGCCAGTCTATAAGAACGAAACTTCAGTACGCCCTGTCCCGGATCGAGGCGTCACCGTGACACCTTACGATACCTACTGCCTGCTCATGAATACGCTGGGCGGCGAAAGCTGGAATCTCAGCGGCAGCACCGTCTATTACGAAGTTGAAGTACCCGAAGATGGCCTGTACGCCATCACCCTGCGCGCCTTACAAAATTCGCGCGGCAATTTTACCGTCTTTCGCCGCATCACCGTGAATGGCGAAGTTCCCTTCGAAGAACTGAACGCCGTCCCTTTTCCCTATTCGGCGGACTGGCTAGATGTGCCTTTAGGCGGCGAAACGCCCTACCAGATATTTTTGCATCAGGGCGTCAATGTCATCGGCATCGAAGCGACCAACTCGCCCTATTTGCGCGCCATTGAAACCATTCAAGAAGCCCTGCTGGATATCAACGATCTGGCGCTCGAAGTTCGACGACTCACTGGAAATCAGCGCGATGTATTCAGGGAATGGGTGATCTCCGACTATATCCCTGATATTGATGAGCGCTTGAACACCATCGCGCAAAACCTGATTGATGATAAAGATGCCCTGCTGGCGATTGATCCCGGCGGCGCGTCGCCCGAAATCATGACCTACCAGATGGCGATTGATAATCTGCTCTTTCTTGCTGAAGACCCTGATCAGATTCCGATTTACTTGAGCCGTCTTTCGGAAGGCACTGGCTCGGCAGCGCAGCAGCTAGCATCACTGCTGCCGCTTTTGCAAGAGCAGCCGCTGGCGCTGGACAAGATTTACATTCATTCGCCGGATGTTGTCGTGCAAACGCCAGCGCCGCCTTTCTACGTTTCCATTTTCGAAGACTTCAAGCGCTTTCTCAACTCATTCCAACCCGATCCCTACCAGACCATCGGTGCAGATGAAAATGAACTGGAAGTATGGGTCAACCGCCCGCGGCAGTACGTCAACTTAATGCAAATGATGGCCGACTCGATCTTCACACCGCAAACCGGAATTCGCGTGAAATTCTCGATCATGCCCGATGAATCGAAGCTGATTCTTGCCAATGCCGCCAATACACAGCCGGATGTGGCGCTGGGCGTAAGCACCAACATTCCCTACGAACTGGCGATTCGTAATGCGCTCTATGATCTGCGCTCATTCCCTGATTTCGACTCGTACATCAGCCGTTTTTCGCCGGGTGCGCTGCTGGGATACATCATCAATGATTCGGTCTATGCTATCCCTGAGACGCAGGATTTCTGGGTGACATTTTACCGGCAGGACATACTCGATTCGCTGGGCATCCCCATCCCCCAAACATGGGATGAGGTCATCAGCATTTTGCCAGAGCTTCAGCGTTATGGCATGAACTACAATACGGCGCTCTCCAGCGGCAGCGGGCAAAAGGGCTATCTCGCCACCGCCCCCTATCTCTTCAATTACGGCGCGCAGCTTTACAGCAATGACGGGTTTTCCACCGGCCTACAAAGCGAAGAAGCCATCGCCGCCATCGAGTTTATGGCCGACAGCTTTACGATTTACGGCATGCCGCTAACCACCGCCAGCTTTTATCAGAGCTTTCGCGATGGCAATGTTCCCATCGGCATCTCTAATGCGGAAACCTACATCAAATTAACTTCCGCCGCGCCGGAACTAGCAGGACTGTGGAACATAGATTTGTATCCCGCAACAGTGCTTGCCGACGGCACCGAAAACCGCTGGGCCACCGGTTCCGCGCAAACTGGCATTATTTTTCAAAATACAAATATGCCTGATGAAGCGTGGCAGTTTCTTCAGTGGTGGATGTCCACCGAAACCCAGACCAGTTTTCAGGAACAATTGATGTTGAATTATGGGCGCGAGTATCTCTGGTTCTCGGCCAACATCGAAGCCTTCAGCCAGCTAGATATTCCTGACGAGCACCGTGAAGCCATCTTGCAGCAGTGGCAGTGGGTACAAGAACCAGTCAGGCTTCCCGGCAGCTATATGCAAGAGCGCGAATTGAGCAACGTTTGGAATCGTATCGTATTCGACGGCGTGAACGCGCGCGTAGCCATTGATCGCGCCATCATCACCATCAACCGCGAAATTACCCGCAAGATGGAAGAATTTGGCTATCTTGAAGACGGCCAGCGTGTGCACGATTACTCGATCCCAACGATTGATACCATCGTAGGCTGGATACAAAATGCAGATTAGTCGTTCTATTCAACGTTGGGTGGGGTCAGAAGGCAGCGCCTATGCCTTTCTCACGCCTTATGCGCTGCTGTTTATGGTCTTCATTATCATCCCCGTCGCCGCAGCCGTGCTGCTGTCATTCACTTTCTTCGATGCGATCCAACCGCCGCGTTTTGTCGGCCTAAGCAACTACATCGCCCTGATCACTCAGGACGATATCTTCATGCGTTACGTGCTGCCAAACACTATCCAGTTCGCCGTGATCGTTGGCCCCGGCGGTTATATACTGGCCTTTCTGCTGGCATGGATACTGGCGCAGCTTCCAAAGACGCCGCGCACCATCTTTGCCCTCATCCTCTATTCGCCCTCGATGACCGCCAGCGTCGCCATGGTTGTGGTCTGGAAAACGCTGTTTAGCGGCGATCAAACCGGCTACCTGAACAGCCTTCTCATGGGGTTTGGCCTGCTGCGCGAGCCGGTACAGTGGCTGCAATCGCCGCAATATTTGATGCTGATCATGATCGTCGTCACGCTGTGGAGCAGCATGGGTATCGGCTTTCTAGCGATGTTAGCCGGCATCCTCGAAATTAGCCCAGAGCTTTACGAAGCCGCTGCCATTGATGGCATGAAAAGTCGTTTACAAGAAATTTTCTATATCACCATTCCTTCCATGAAGCCGCAAATGTTGTTCGGAGCAGTGATGGCGATTGTCGGCACATTTCAAGCCGGCGCTATCGGCGCGCTGTTATCTGGCAGCAATCCAACGCCGCAGTATGCCGGCCAGTTAGTGGTCAACCATATTGAAGATTACGGCTTTTTACGCTACGAGATGGGCTATGCAGCAGCCGTCTCCGTTGTTTTACTGTTGATGGTGCTCTTCTTTTCTCGCGTCGCCAGCCGATTATTTAGTAGCGGTCAGTAAATAAAATGTTGAAAGCCAAGTTTAGCCGCTACGCAGGGGTTCGAAATCGAGGCATCAATCCGGCCGGGTTTCACGTGAGCCAGATCAAGTTCTATCTCATTCTAGTTCCGCTCTCAATTTTCATGCTGCTGCCCATCATCTATATCTTCTCCAGCGCCTTCAAGCCACCAGATGAATTATTCGCCTATCCGCCGCGTCTGCTCGTGGTGAACCCGACGCTGAAGAATTTCAATGACCTGCTCTCCAGATTATCCACATCGGGTATTCCGGTCAGCCGCTATCTGTTCAACAGTATGTTGATCACGGTAGTCACGGTAGCAGCGTCTATTCTGATTTCTAGCGCCGCCGCCTATTCGCTCTCCAAAAAGAAATTCAAACTCAAAAAT
>JACSRP010000245.1 GCA_014879665.1 Anaerolineae bacterium
AGCAGATCGGGGAAATCGGTCAGGTTCTGGCGACATTCAAGCGCCTTGTCGCCGCGCTGATCCCAGACCACGAGCACGCCATCACGCGAGAGGAACGCCCAATCTTTGAGATCTGCGAAGGCATAATAACAGGGAAGGTGAATGCGCCGGACGATGCCGGTTTCGAGCACATCTACGCCTTCACGCCACCAATAGATGGCGGGGATCAGGGCGACACAAAGGGGCAACCAGAAGCGCGGGTCGAATAAGGCGGTTGAAAAGCCCCGCCCGATGAGGATGGCGATGAGGAAAATGGGCGCGGGCAGCAGCACGAACGCGGGCAGCAGCACACGATAAGAGCGGGGTAAACGATGCCGCTTGATCACGGCATTCGCCACCGGCGCACGACTCATGATCGCGGCGAGAGGGCGGATGCGGGGTGCGCTGCCTGCCGGTGATAGCGTTCAGCGGCGCGGTACTGCGCGATCAGGCCGCTGACCAATTCCAGAAAGCCGCCAACGTTATCTACGCGGTGGGTGTTATAACGCTTGACGGTGCGCAACTTGCCGCGGGGGCTGCGCTCTTTGACGATCAGCATCCCTCTTTTGACACTGATATCGAGATCCGCCCAGTGAATTTCGCGGCGTCCAGCTTCTAAACCGCCGGGATAGAGGATCAGTTTGCGATGGAGACGAACGGGCTGTTCGCTGCGCAGCGCGGCGCCCATGCGCATGCTGGTGACATAGGCGGCATAGGGGGTAACGAGCCGCCCGAATACGCGGGGATCGCCAAAGGCGGCGGTGAATTTCAGGGCATCGCGCTCGCGGGTGTCATCATCTTGAAATTCGAGCGTATTCGCTCCCCAAGCGATCAGCGGGCGGTTGAACAGATACCAACCGCGCGCCGCCTGCCGGTAGCGTACTGCCTGTTTCCATTTATAACGGTGGGTTTCGCCGCCGTAAACCCACATTACGCCCTGATTGTAGATGCGAATTTCCATACTGCGGCGGCTGATGAAGCGGATGATGTTGAAGAAGAAGCGCACCGTGAACCACGCGCCGAGCACAATTGCCAGCAGGGTGGTGATATCTAACAGCAGGCGATCCGCCAGATGGCGATTGGCGGCCTCAAGCAGCGCCCATGCTGACGCAAAACTGGCGACGGCTGCCAGCAGCGCCAACAGCGCGCGGCGAAAGTACTTCCAGCGGCTAAGGCTGGTTGTATACAGCAGTCGAGAGGGCTGCTCAGCATTCATGGGGGCTTATTCGTCGTCTAGAACCGAATCAACGAGGAATTGATTGCCGAGCGAGCGCGGCGCGTTAGCGACGACCTGCTCCGGCGCCAGCGCAGGCAGGGGGGTATCGGCGCGGAACACGTTCTTCAGCGGCAGTACCGAGGCTGTCGGCGGGATTTGCGAGGTATCCAATTCTTGCAGCGTTTGAAAGAAGCCGAGGATGCTGGAAAGCTGCCCGGCGTACAGATCGATCTCGTCTTCGGAAAGTTCGAGTTTGGCGAGATCAGCAATTTTGCGAACTTCTTCGCGGGAAAGTTCCACGTCTTACCTACCCTTGTGATCATGCATCCCACATAAAGCGTCGGGAATGCGTATAGCGCCGATTATAGCATCGTTTTGCAGCGGACAATGCCCGTCAAAGATTGGTAATGATGATGAAGATACGGCATCGGACGCTGCATGCGGCGTCTTTACTACAAAAGATTGCCTTGTTGAGAGACATGGTCTATTTGTTCAAAAGGATCAAGCAAATAGAGTCACCTAGCTGCCATCCGCTGAAAATTAGGGAGTTTTTCATACGTTATCTGGTTCACTGAAGGGAAAATTTCACTATAATTCAGAATGTTCGTAATCTTAGGCTTAAGAAAGGCTACCGCATGACGTTAGGAAAGTTCTCAATTAGAGCTGGCTTTATTTCGCTAGGTTTTACTGTTATTACGCTGTTGAGCACGGCATCACCGGCTTTTGCGCAAAGCTCTGTTCCCTGTGGAAATTTGAATACCTCTGACTGCGCACTCTTTCGAAGCGGTTTCGAGAATCTTGCTAATGCAGAGTCGGTTTATTTTCATACGACCTACACTGCTACATCTTCTATGGGCAATATATCGAGCAGTGAATTATATGCCGACGGAGAAGGCATTGTATTTTTTGACGAGTCCGGCAACGTTGATGAAATGTCGCTCACACTCTGGGACACGCAAATTTCAGTGGGTAGTTTAATGGGCAACAATTCTACAAATGCTGGCATCTTTGCCCTTCTGCTGATTGATGATGTCCTCTATCTGGGGACTGGAAACGACGAAGAATCAGTCGTCTGGCACAGCGCTGATGTCAGCGACGTAAATTTCAACCGCAACTTCTTTAGCATGATGCCAACGCGGTATTTTACAGGCCAGCAGGGCGCAAATGATTGGATGCGACATGATGATGTCGAAATTCCAGATTTAATGACTGCGCACAGCTTTGTAATTGGAGGGATCAATAATAACCCTGCTAGCACTGCCTTCGGACTGCTGGGCAGTATGTCTGGCTCGTCCAGCGATGATTCATTGGGGGGGGCGCTGATCGGCAGCATGCTGGGTTCGATGTTCGATTCAGAATTGCAGCTTCAATCCACTTATTTCGGGAGCGTCATTGTCGATCCGGAGACGGAGCTGCTTCACGGGCTGCACATTCAAACAACCACTAGCTCTGACGTATCGAACATGCTAGGGAGCATGAACGACGACATGTTTGGGAGCCTGCTTTCGAGCATGGTGGGAACAGAAAGTGCGATGAGCATGATTTATAACATGACCATCACAGACTACAATGAAACTATCGAATGGGAACCGCCGACGGGTGCCATTCCGCTAACACGCGCCGAACTCAATACACTGCTGGCGTATGGCAACGGTGGGATGGATGTGATGCTGCAAAATTACTTTATCATGCAGGCATCCTCGCAAGCAATGGCGATGGCGATGGGCGGCACGGGCGGCAGCAACAGTTCGGGAAGCAGCGCATCGGCGAGCATGACGGCTAACTTATTGAGCGAAATCAATACTGGCTCAACCAACGGGCAATTGACTAGCGGGCAAATGGATAGCTATCCCTTTGAAGTGACGGAAGCGGGACAAACCGTTGAAATTTCGCTGAACAGCTCCGCCTTTGATCCGTATCTGGAAGTACGGGATGAGAACGGAAGCGTTCTGTACTACAACGACGACGACAACGGGCTGAATTCTCGGATTATGGCTGTTTTCCCGGAAGCCGGCACTTATACAATCATCGCGCGGGGCTTTCGCTCAAATGCAGCGGGAAGTTACACCCTATCTATTGGCGACGTTGGGACGGCCAGCAGCTCAAATACGGGGGCAGCGAATACAACGCTATCAGCGGGCGATGTCATTTCGGGAACGCTGCGCAGCAATGTGGAAGATCTCTACACAATATCTGTTGACGAAACCTCAGTGGTGACGATTGCGCTGAATTCCAGCCGGTTTGATCCCTATCTGGAGCTATTTCGAGGTGGCACGTATATCACTGAGAATGACGACTACAACGGGCTGAATTCTCGGATTCAGCAAACATTGTCTCCCGGGGTTTATACGGTAGTCGCGCGGGGCTTTTCTTCGAGCGCATCCGGTGCATATACACTTTCTATAGATATTGAGGCATCGTCAAGTGCGGGCGCGGCGGCGGCTTCCGGTGGTGAAATTGGGGTGGGCGACTCGGTGAATGGTTCACTGGCAAGCGGGTCGGAAAATATTTACACCCTGATTCTGTCTCAGCCAACCAATGTCACTATCAATCTCGATTCTTCGAGCTTTGATCCGTATCTGGAACTGCATCAAAATGGCATTTTGATTGCCCAAAATGACGATGCGAATAGGTTGAACTCAGAAATCAACGCCACATTGAATGCAGGTACTTACA
This sequence comes from Anaerolineae bacterium, assembly GCA_014879665.1. Taxonomy (GTDB): domain Bacteria; phylum Chloroflexota; class Anaerolineae; order Aggregatilineales; family Phototrophicaceae; genus Flexifilum. Next base: position 3,911 of record JACSRP010000245.1, read on the forward strand.
CGATCGTGGCACGTAGTTACCGCTCCAGTTCGTCTGGAAGTTACACCCTGAGCGTTTCCGGTCAAACTGCTTCGGCGGCATCAACCACATCGCGCGTGCTGGAGCCGAATGCTTCGGCGGCGGGACGGCTTGTACGGGGGGCACGTGACCAGTGGACACTGGTCATTAGCGAGCAGACGCCGGTCACGATTCAGTTGAACTCGAATGACTTTGATACTTACCTCGAACTGTATCAGGGAAGCTCGCGGATCAACTATAACGATGACGCAAATGGGTCGCTCAATTCCGAAATCGAAACAACCTTGCAGCCCGGCACATATACCGTGGTTGCACGGGGATTTTCTGAAAGCGCCAGCGGTGCTTACAGCCTGATCTATTTCGAGCGATAGTTTCGGCTGAAGCGAACAGCTTCCTCTGCCCGCCATACGATGCTTAAGCGTGGAGTATGAATCGCGCTGTCGTGTGGCGGGCGGCGGTTATTTTAAGCCAGGATAAGTACAATAAGACTTGGACTTAGAATGCCGGAGGGCGGCTTGTTCAAACGGATTCGCGGGTGGCCGCGGCGGCGCAAATTGATGATTGGCATCGGGCTGGCGGCGGGCGCGGCGGGGCTGGCTTTTGCGGTATGGCTGCTGTGGGATTTGCCGACCATTGACCGCTTGCAGGCGGGGATGGCGCTGCCTTCAACGCGCATCTATGACCGCAATCACCGCCTGATCTACGAAATACTGTCTGACAGCGAGACTGGCGGACTGAACACCGCTGTTCCCCTTAGTGAAATTCCGATGACCTGCCGGCAAGCGACTATCGCGGTTGAGGATGCCAACTTTTACAGCCATCCGGGCGTGGACATTGAAGGTGTGCTGCGCGCGCTGTGGATCAACGTGCAGGGCGGCGAAGTGCTGGCGGGGGGCAGCACCATCACCCAACAGGTGGCGCGCAATTTACTGCTCGATCCGCAGCAGCGGGCGGAACGCAGCCTGCGCCGGAAACTGCGGGAAGCGATTCTCGCGCTGCAACTGCAAGCCGCCTACAGCAAAGATGAGGTGCTGGCGCTGTATTTGAACCAGTCGTATTACGGCAATCTGGCCTATGGGATTCAGGCGGCGGCGGGGGCTTATTTTGGCAAAGATGCGGCCGATCTTTCGCTGGCGGAATGCGCGCTGCTGGCCGGACTGCTGCAATCGCCGGCGGTGTACGATCCGCTGACTAACCTTGAGGCGGCCAAAGATCGGCAGATGGTGGTGCTGGATTTGATGGCGCAGACGGGGGCGATCACGGCGGAACAGGCCGGAATTGCCAGAAATGAGCCGCTGGATTTTGCCGCCGCGCCCTTCCCGATTGAAGCGCCGCATTTCGTGATGGCAGTGATCAAGCAGTTGGAGCGCGAGTACGGCCAGCAGCTTTACAGCGGCGGGCTGGAGGTGGTGACGACGGTTGATGTGGACTGGCAGAATGCCGCGCAAGCGATTGTGCAGCATCAGCTTGAGGCTTTGAATCTGAACCCGTCACGCCCGCCTGCGAATGCCGAAAATGCGGCGTTGGTGGCGATGGATCCATTCACGGGACAGGTGCTGGCGATGCTGGGCAGCCCTGACTACTTTGACGAAAGCATTGATGGGGCGGTCAATGCGGCGCTGGCGCCCCGACAGCCGGGCAGCGCGTTGAAGCCATTCACCTATGCTTCGGCGTTTGACCCGCTGCTGGACACCCCGATGACCGCGGCGACGATGATGCTGGACATTGAAACCCCGTTCATCACCCGCCAACTGCAAAGCTACACGCCGGCCAATTACGGGCTGGTTGAACACGGGCCGGTGAGCGCGCGCGAAGCCTTAGCCTCATCACTGAATATTCCGGCGGTGCAGACGCTGCAATTCACCGGCATCGGGCGAATGATCAGCCTTGCGGCGAATGCCGGCTTAACCACGCTGACCGAAAACAGCGAGCTTGATCTGGCGGTGACGTTGGGCGGGGGCGAGGTGCGCCTTTTGGATTTGACGCAGGCCTTCAGCATTTTTCCCAACGGCGGCACGCGGGTTAACCCGACGATGATTTTGAGCGTACAGGATCACGCCGGAAACATGCTATATGAGTGGGCGAACCAGCGCGCTTCAACCCGGGTGATTGATGAGCGGGTGGCCTACCTGATCACCGACATTTTGAGCGACGACAACGCGCGGATTATGGGGTTCGGGCAGAACAGCGCCTTGAATATTGGCCGCCCTGCCGCCGCCAAGACCGGCACGACGACAGACTTTCGGGATAACTGGATCGTGGGTTATACGCCGAATCTGGTGGTGGGGGTGTGGGTGGGCAACGCTGACAACGCGCCGATGACCGACGTGACCGGCGTGAGCGGGGCGGCGCCGATCTGGAATGAATTTATGCGAACGGTGCTGCGTGGGCAGCCGGAATTGAGCTTTCCGCGACCGGACGGGCTGACGCGAATGGAAGTTTGCGCGCCAAGCGGCCTACGCCCGACGAATGACTGCCCGCAGCGGCATGTGGAATGGTTCATCGAGGGCACGCAGCCGGAGACGTTTGATACGGTGTGGCAGGCGTTTGAGATTGACACGCGCACGGGGTTGTTAGCCGACGAGCATACACCGCCGGAAAGCCGCGTGCGCCGCGTGTTCGAGATTCTGCCGCAGGAAGCCCGCGATTGGGCAGCGCGTTCGGGTATTCCGCAGCCGCCGCCGCAGGTGGTGACCCGTGTGGATGCGCATGATGACGCGCTGCGGCTGCTGGCTCCAGACCCGTATACCGTGTTTGAGCTGTCGCCGCTGCTGCCGCCGGACTCGCAGCGCATTCGACTGACGGCGGGCGCGCCGGCTAATACACGGCGGATTAGCTACCGGCTGGATGGGGTGCTGCTAGGAGCAGTAGACGCTTCGCCGTGGGCGATGTGGTGGCCGCTGCAATTGGGCGAGCATACGCTGATTGCGGAGGCCGTACTGGACGATGGCACGACGATCAGCAGCGACGCGATTCCGTTCCGGGTGGTGCAGGATGCCCTTCCGGAA
>JACSRP010000227.1 GCA_014879665.1 Anaerolineae bacterium
CGCTGTATAGTGAAATGGTGAGGATTTGCTTATTTGGAGGGAAAACGATGAAGCGATTACTGCTTCTGGTGATATTGATGCTCGTGATTCCGGCTGCGGCTTATGCGCAGAGCGATGTAGATGTTGATTATTGTGACAGTTCAAATCCCGATAAGGAACAGGTGATTGAGGCCTGCACCGCGCTATTAGAACTTGAGCCGAGAAATACCAATGCCTATTTTACACGAGCCTTTGTCGAAGCTGAACTGGGCAGGTATGAAGACTCGATTATTGATTACTCGAAGGTGCTGTTCTTCACACCGCGGGACTCACTGGCCTTCAACAATCGCGGCTACTCATTCTATAGATTAGAAAATTTTCTAGCAGCGATCAGGGATTACACCGCTGCGCTTGATCTTGACTCGACTTACGCGCAGGCGAGGATTAATCGTGGCTATGCCTATTGGGCGAACGAACAACCGGAACTGGCGCTGGCCGACGCAGAGTATTTGATTGCAACCGATCAGAATGCTGCGGATGGTTATTACTTGCGCGCTTCGCTGGCACAGGAAGCAGGCGATTATCTAGCGGCAATTGAGGACTATGATCGTGCGATTGAAATTGACCCGGACTGGAGCAGTCTGTATCTGGGGCGCGGGTTTGCACACTGGTCATTAGGCGATTTTGCCACGGCTGCGCCTGATTACTATATGTGGATGGAACTTGAAGCATCACAGGTGGAACGGCTCACTGCAAGTATAGCCGCTGAACCTTTTACGCTGACCATGGATGGCACGACGCGATTTGTGCTGCCGATTCGAGTGAACGCTGGGGATAGGCTGACCATACGCGCAGAGGCGCTGGCTGATACGCTGGATCCCGCGCTGGTGCTGCTCGATCCTTCGGGTACGCCGATACTCTCAGATGATGATGGCGGGGGCGGTATTGCCGGTCTGGACGCGGTAATTGATGGATTCCGCGTATCGGAAGACGGCCTGTATCGAGTGGTGATCGGCTTTGCTGGTGGCGGCGACATTGGCGATGTTGAAGTTAGTGTGATTTTGCAGCGGTGAAGAAATTCTCACCCCTTATTTCACCCCTCTTCAGCGTCATGGAGAGGGGTGGTACATCCGATGATGATAAAGCGGCGTAGATTTTAGAGAATTTGGAGAAATAGCATTATGTCTGATGCGCCTTCAGCGAATGCGACTATTCGCGAAAGATTAGCATGGCCGGTCACGCCAGAACTTTACGAGAAGATTCGTCGCATCTGGATTAACCATTCGATTGCTGAGGACAACCGCGATCTGGATGGGCTGATCGCCACCTTAGCGCCGACCTGCGTTTATGAAATTATCCCTACCGGGCAGCGATTTGAAGGTCACGATGGGGCGCGCAGGTTTTACACGACATTTCTATTCGCCTTTCCGGATGTACGTTTCGACCTTCAAGATATCGTGATTGGCCCGCAAGGGGTGATTGAAGTGACTAGAATGACGGGGACGCATCACAATGAATGGGCTGGTATTCTGCCAACGGGCATGAAGGTAGACACGCTGATCGTGATTCACTTTCCATGGAATCCAGAACATCAGCTGTTTGACGGTGAGCGAGTCTATTTTGATCGTGCCGAACTAGAACAGCAGCTGCGCGGGGGAACTGCGTAGTAACTGAGCGCCGGGCGTTGAATAAAGATAATGCGAGTATAGGCTGGTGATAATGCGATTTAAGGTTATTGGCGCGGTGTTGGTGGGCATATTACTGATGGTTGGCAGCGTGCTGGCGCAGGGAAATGAACAGGGCGTGAGCGATGAACGTTATGCACATCTGGCGCGGGGGCTGAACCTGACGACGTGGTTCTGGTATGCGCCGCCCGACCCGATGAGCCGCTATGCCGCTGGCGAATTTGAGATGCTGCACGAGATGGGCTTCACCTTCATGCGTGTGCCGATTGATCTCGGTTTTTTGCTGGATGAATCGGAGGATATGCTGCACGATGAGCATCTGGCGATGGTGGATCAGGGAATTCAACAGCTTCACGCGGCTGGTTTAGCCGTGATTATTGACCTGCACAGCACATCTATTGATGATAGCAATGCTGCGAATTACTCCGGGGCGCTGGAAGACCCGGCATTTGTGGAAGTGTTCTCGAACTTCTGGCGCAACTTTGCGGCACATTTAAGCCAGTACGATTCGGAAACGACATTCTTTCAGCTAATGAATGAGCCGGTATTTTACGACAATCCCGGTGCGTGGGTGCCGATTTTGACGGAAGTGGCGGCGGCGGCCCGCGAAGGCGCGCCAGAACATACACTCATCGCCAATACTGCGCGCTGGTCTTCAATCGAGACGCTGGTTGCGCTCACGCCGCTGGATGATCCGAACATTATCTATGATTTCCATTTTTACGAACCGTTTCCATTCACGCATCAGGGCGCGACGTGGTCAATGGATGAGGTGGCATCGCTCAGAGATATTCCCTATCCCTCATCTCCGGAAACTTTAGCACCGTTTGTAGAACGGGCGTTTGGCGATTCTCAGCGCGAGATGCTGTTGAATTACGGTGAGGAACGCTGGGATCGGCAGGCCGTAGCGGATTATTTGCAGCCTGCTTTCGACTGGGCGCGTGAACATGGTGTGAGGGTGATCAACACTGAATTTGGGGTGTATCAGCCGTATGCGCCGGCAGCGGATCGGGCGTCATGGATACAGGACACGCGAGAAACTTTTGAAGCGAACGGTATCGGTTGGGCGATGTGGGATTACGATACCAACTTTGGCATGGCGCTGCCGCTGGGCAATCACATCCTGCTGATTCCCGACGTGGTGGCGGCGTTGGGCGTGCAGATGCCTGAAAACTGCCCGCGATGTAATTAGGCTGTCAGCTGTCTCTCACGCAACATGCGCGTCCAACCAGTTGATGATGTCGTTGATCACGACTGCGTTTTCAATCTCGTTCAGGATTTCGTGCTTCATGGCCGGATAACCCTTTTCCGTCTTATCTGCCGAAGCGATTAGCTCGTAAGCCGTGTGGCTGCCAGAAGGATTCACAATTTTATCATCTTCGCCGTAAATGATGAGTGCCGGTAGGGTGACTTCAGGTAATTGAGAGCGTACAAAACGGGCTTCTTCGTTGATGGCAACGCCGGTACCCACCGGCAGTTTTCCATGATAATTCAGCGGATCGGCGGCAAACTGTTCCTGATTTTGTGGATTATGGCTGAGTTCAACAAGCGGCGTGAGGTCAACCAGCGCCAGTGCTGGCGAAATTTTGTTGGCTAAATTTGCGAATCCGAGCAGCAGCGGTGATACGTTCGCATCGGCGTTGACCGGCGCGCCGCTGATCACCGCGGCAGAAAGATCACCGCTGTGACGCACAATATAGCCCCACGTGATCAATCCGCCCATGCTGTGGCCCAACATGAAGCGCGGTAAATGGGGGAATTCTGCGCTTACTGCCTCGACATATTTCTTGAGATCGGCGACAACGGTGGCGATTGAGCGAACGAGCGCGCGCGGCGTGCCCTCGCTTTTACCATGCGCCCGATGATCCAGCGCAAAGACAGCATAGCCGCGATCTACAAGCGCCCGCGCCACATGCTGATAGCGACCGCTGTGTTCCCCGTAGCCATGCACGAGAATGATGGCAGCTCGTGGAGAATCGGGAATCCAGCGGGCGGTGTGCAAGCTGAGGTTGTCGGAGGTTTTGAAGGTGCCAGTTGAATGGGTTATGCTGCTCATAGTGTCATCTCTCCGAAATTCAGGTTACACAAACTGCCGCTGTTTTTGTTTGGCTTCTTCGTAGTCATCGCGCGCCTTCTGAACCGCCGGATTTTCGCTGACTTCAGCAACCGCCACATCCCACCAGCTTTCATAGCCACCTACGCGCTGGCTGCGATCCGTTTCAACCACGATGCAGGCGGTTTGGTCCAGCGCCTGTGCCTGTAACAGCGCGTTTGCCAGCTCATCTTTATTCGATGCGCGGAATACCACAGCGCCGAGGCTGGCAGCATTGGCCGCGAAATCAACCGGCAGCACATCGCCATCAAGCTGGCCGCTTTCGGTGCGGTAGCGATATTTGGTGCCAAAGCCGTCGCTGCCCACTGCTTTGCTCAGGCCGCCGATACTGGCATAGCCATGATTATCCACCAGCACGATGATGATTTTCATGCCTTCTTGAACAGCAGTAGGAATTTCCGAATTCAACATTAGGTAGGATGCGTCGCCAACCATGACATAAACCTCTCGCTCTGGCGCCGCCATTTTCACGCCCAACCCGCCGGCTATCTCGTAGCCCATGGTAGAGAATCCGTATTCCATGTGATAGCCCTTGGGATCGCGGGTGCGCCACAGTTTATGTAGATCACCGGGCATACTACCTGCGGCGTTGACGACTACATCATGCGGCTTGGAGAGGGTGTTGACCGCGCCGATCACCTCGCCTTGCGAGAGTAGTGGGCCATGTTCAAAATTATAAATGCGTGAAACTTCGGCGTCCCATTCTAGATTGTAGGTTTGTGCGCGCCCCTGATAGGTTTCGCTTGTATGCCACCCTTGCAGCGCGCCTGCCAATTCTTCAAGCGTGACTCGCGCGTCACCGATGAGCGCTACGGCGTCGCGTTTATAAGCATCAAATTCAGCGACATTAATGTTGATGAACTGAACCTGCGGATTTTGAAAAGCGGCGTTGCTCATAGTGGTGAAATCGCTGTAGCGGGTGCCAACGCCGATGATTAGATCGGCCTCGCGGGCAAGGATATTCGCGCCAGAAGTGCCGGTCACGCCGATGCCGCCCAAATTTAACGGATGGTTATAAGGCAGCGCACCTTTACCAGCCTGTGTTTCACCGACCGGTATACCCGCGTTTTCGGCGAACAGCCGCAGTGCCTCATAAGCATCGCTGTAGTGAACGCCGCCCCCGGCGACGATCAGCGGTTGTTTGCTGCTTTTGATCAAGGCAATCGCGTGCGCCATCGAACCCAGATCGGGGCGATTGCGCGGAATGTGCCAGATGCGCTTACCGAACAGGGCTGCGGGGTAATCATAGGCGATGGTCTGCACATCCTGCGGCAGCGCCAGCGTGATCGCGCCAGTATTGGCGGGCGAGGTGAGTACGCGCATCGCCTCCGGCAGCGAGGCGATCAACTGTTCGGGGCGGTTGAGGCGATCCCAGTAGCGGGAAACCGGCTTGAAGCAGTCATTGACTGAAACATCCTGTGACCATTCGGCCTCCAACTGCTGTAAAACTGGAGATTGCAGGCGTTCTGCGAAAATATCACCGGGCAGCAGCAGCACTGGCAAACGATTGACAGTGGCGACAGCCGCGGCAGTGACCATATTCAGCGCACCGGGGCCGACAGAACTGGTACAAGCGAAGGTTTGCAGGCGGTTTTTGGTTTTGGTGTATGCGATAGAGGCATGCACCATCGCCTGTTCGTTGCGGGCTTGATAGTAGCGAAACTGGTCGGCGTACTGCTGCAATGCCTGACCGATACCGGCGACGTTGCCATGCCCAAAAATACCCCAGCATCCGGCAAAAAACGGGGTTTCCACGCCGTCGCGTTCTACAAACTGGTTCAAAAGATACTGTATGAGGGCTTGCGCCATCGTTAAGCGTCTGGTGGTCATTAGAAATTATTCCTCTAGTGCAATTTGCCGCGATTATAGCGCCTGATTAATGAAAACTAGCTTCAAGATTTTGGGAGATAGGCGAAATTGTCCTGAATACTCACAGGTTGAATCTGTGCGATGAATTGTCGGTTTGATGGGTGGGAAGGTTTGTTGAGTATGGGTCATGTGGGAGGGGTGTTCAATGGTCAAATGCTATCAATCCAGAACTCGGATTATGTAAATCATCCAATTTTACTTTGAATTGTGTTTGGCTATTTCTAGCTTGTTCTCATCAAATTGAATCAATAAATCGTTTACTCAAATCATCAAATTGTTCAATTTGCATGATTGATTCGCCTTGCTGGATAAACAAGATATACATAAGTAGTTGTTACACTTGAAGGTAACACCGCGATTTATTCGCCGGAAGAATTTGTTTCGTGTTATGAGGAGTTTTGCAATGAAACGCTCAAGGATTTTGGTGCTGCTGCTGATAGCAGTGCTCGCACTCGGTGTCGCTGGTCTGGCATCCGCACAGGATGAAACCCCAAGCGGCGATCTCGAAATCTTCTCGTGGTGGACGGGCGGCGGTGAAGCTGCCGGTCTAGATGCTCTGATCGCGCGTTTTTCGGAACTGTATCCCGAAATTAACGTGATCAATGCGGCGGTTGCTGGTGGTTCCGGCGTTAATGCGCGCGCCGTGCTGACCACCCGTATGCTCGGTGGCGACCCGCCGGACACCTTCCAAGTGCATGCTGGTGAAGAACTGAATGCCCTATGGGTAGCCGCAGGCTTAATGCAGCCGCTGAATGAAATTTACGAAGCCAATGGTTGGATGGATCAGTTCCCGCAGGGACTGCTCGACCTGATTTCTGACGATGCGGGCAACATTTACGTGGTGCCGGTGAATATTCACCGCTCGAACGTAATGTGGTATGTGCCGGCCAATCTTGAAGCGTGGGGCGTGACCGTTCCAACTTCATGGGATGAATTTGTGGGCACCACCTGCCCTGCTCTGCAAGCGGCTGACGTTACCCCGATAAGCATCGCTGAAAACTGGACACAGGTTCATCTGTGGGAATCTATTGCGTTGGGTACCCTCGGCGTAGATGCCTATAACGGCCTGTGGGACGGTACCACCAATTGGACCAGCCCGGAAGTGATTCACACTTTCGAAGTGCTGGGTCAGGTTTATGACTGCGCGAACGACGATATGAACGCCCTGACATGGCAGGATGCCAGC
>JACSRP010000052.1 GCA_014879665.1 Anaerolineae bacterium
ACGCGCATTGAAGAAGGTGGCGATGATGCTATCCTCTCAATCGCAGGCGTCGGCCAGAAAGTGCTTGCCGATATCAAGCGCGCGCTGCGCTCCCGTGGCTTTGAACTTCCGGAAAACGCAGAAACGGTTGAATAACGTTTTGTAGTCGTTAACATATGAAGGCAGGCTCCATTTTGTGGATGCCTGCTTTTATTTTGTGGCCATCGCTCCACTTACGCTAGGATTTATCATGATGCACAAGGTCGGTCAGGTTGAAGTGATCTGCGGCAGCATGTTTTGTGGCAAAACCGAAGAATTGATCCGGCGTGTGCGCCGCGCGCTAATCGCCCGGCAAACCGTTCAGGTATTTAAGCCCAGCATAGATAATCGCTTTGGCATTGAAAGTGTCACCAGCCATACCGGTCAAACCATTATGGCGCTGCCCGTTGCCGATTCCGCCTCCCTGCTCGCCAATATGAACAGCGATACCACCGTCATTGCGATAGACGAGGCGCAGTTCTTTGATCATGGCATCGTTGAAGCCGTTGATGAATTAGTAGCGCGTGGGTTGCGGGTCATCGCCGCCGGGCTGGACATGGACTTTCGCGGTGAACCTTTTGGCGCGATGCCACAGCTGCTCGCCGTTGCCGATGAAGTGACCAAGTTACATGCGATCTGCGTCGTTTGTGGAGAATCCGCTTATCTGACGCAGCGATTAGTCAATGGCGACCCCGCGCGCTACAACGATCCCATCGTTTTAATCGGCGCCTCAGAACGCTATGAAGCCCGGTGCCGTGAGCATCATGTCGTCACCCGCTGAGCACCCCAATAAAAATTAGTTTGCGGCGCTAAATAAATCTATGTATAATGCCCTGAGTGGTAGAGTTATGGAGAGATTCACATGGCTTCAGCCAGCGCAAGTATTCAGTCACAGCCTAGCGCAAAATCAAGGCCAGACTCAAAACTGTGGCTTCGTAGCCGTCGTTGGGACCTGCTTTTTATCTCATTCAGCGTGATTCTGGTCCCCCTGCCTTATCTGGTATATCTGCTGGGTGTAAAGTTGGGCATAGATCCCGATATCAGCCGTAACGCGGTGAATGGTTTCGTGGCTGTTGCCATTGGTGGCCCACACATGATGTCCACCTTCCTGCGTACCGGGCTGGATCAAAATTTCCGGAAAAGCTATCCCATGCTGCTCCGTTCATCGCTGATCATTCCCATTATTGTGGTTTCGCTGGCCTTTTTGAATCTGAACTTGCTGCTGACCATTTTCTTCTTCTGGGCAGCCCTGCATGTATTGCATCAGGTTACCTATATCACAGAGCTGTATAACCACAAGGAACACACATTTGTTCGCCCCGGTACTGGCGTAACCCCGCTTGCTCGCGCCATTGACTACGGGGTAATCCTTACCTGCCTGTTCCCCTTCGCCGCGCTAAAGATTAGTCAGGGTCAATTCGATATTGGCTCGAACGATCTGACTTCGGTTATCCCTGAATTCTTTCAAGCCACGTGGTTCTTTGTCATGATGTCCGGTATTTTCCTGACCGCCGTCGCCGCCTTCTTTGTGAAGTCGGTCATCGAATACCGTGCTGGCATTCTGAATTGGCCTAAAACAACTTTCGTGATGCTCACAGTATTCGTCGCCTTCATCATCCCTTCACTGCCGAACCTCGATACCGCGTTTCAGGGCTTGAATACATGGCACTCGTTCCAGTATCTGGCGATTACGTTCTATATCATCGGGATTCGGGCAGCCTATCGCAATCTTAATAACTCTGCGCCGCTGGTCTCTCGCTTCGAGAAACACGGCACAAAGGGATTATTCCTGCTCAGCACAATCATGCTGATTGGCTCAATTCTGGTATTCCTCGGCGTCTATGCTATCGCGCCAATTATTCGCCCCGGGATCGGCGGAAACCAGCACTTTGACATCGCCTACTACACCGCAATCCTCTCATTCCTATGGATCCACTACTATCACGATCACTTCCTGTTCACCAACTTTGAAGTGCTCGATGATGCATCTTATGGCGTGAAATCAACCGCTGCATAGGCTCATTCTCAAGCCATCAAAGGGCGCCTTAGGGCGTCCTTTTCGTTTCCGGTCATGATATACTTATGACCTTAGTTACCTACCCTATTCACGTGAAAGTCTAACCTATGCGCGGTGAAATCGTCGCTATTGATCTTGAAACGACCGGCTTCGACCCGGTGCGTGACGAAATTATCGAAATTGGCGCAGTACGCTGGGTCAATGGCGAAATCACCGAAGAATTTTCAACCTTTGTTGATCCAAAACGTGCAATTCCGCCAGTCATCACCCAATTAACCGGTATTCGTGATGAAGATGTCCTCGGCGCACCTTCTGTCTCCGAGGCAGTTGCTCAAGTCAGCAGTTTCGCCGGAAGGGCGCCCTTTATTGCCCATAACATCAGTTTTGATGCCAGCTTTCTCAACAAACGCGGCGCGCTGCTCACAAATCCACATATAGACACCTTCGAACTCGCCTCGGTACTGCTGCCCGGCGCGCCTCGATACAATCTCGGCAGTCTCACTGACCAGTTGGGCTTCAATATAGGCTCTGCCCACCGTGCGCTGGATGATGCCCGCGCCACCGGTCGTATTTTCCTTGTTCTATGGCAGCAGCTCATGGATCTCTCGCCAGATATCGTTCTGGAAATCCTGAATGCCTCGCGCGGGCTGTCGTGGGAGGGGCGTTTCACTTTCGAAACTGCCGCCGCCGAACGCGGGTTTCTGGCTGCTCATCAATTTCAGCGCCAACCGCTGTTCACCGAACGCGCCGTTGAGAATAAAGAGCTTGAGCAAAACGAAAAAACGATCCGGCTTGATGCCGTAGAAGTTCAACATTACTTCGAGGATGGCGGCAAGCTGGCAGAGGCGTTATCCCGTTTTGAAAGCCGTCCTCAGCAGGAAGAAATGGCTTCAGCTGTCGCCGCTGCCTTTAACGGGGACGAAACCGTGATGATTGAAGCGGGGACGGGTACCGGCAAATCGCTCGCCTATTTAATTCCTTCTCTTGAATGGTCACAAAAAAATAACGAGCGAGTCGTTATCTCTACCCACACCATCAATCTTCAGGAACAGCTTCTCAATAAAGACATTCCCGATATAGCCGCTGCGCTTGATTTCCCTTTCAAGGCGGCCTTACTCAAAGGGCGCGGAAACTATCTGTGTCCTCGTCGTTTTGAGTTCGTCCGTGCCCGCCAGCCCGCCAGCGTGGACGAACTGCGTGTCCTCGCAAAAATTCTGATATGGACTCAGTACAGTAAGAGTGGCGATAAGGGCGAGCTCTCGCTGCGTGGCAGCGAAAACACGTATTGGTCACGTCTAAGCGCCGAAGATGAAGGCTGCGGTGAGTATCAGTGTCGTGTTCGCATGAATGGCGTTTGCCCGTTTCATAAGGCGCGGCGTGCCGCCGGGTCGGCTAACGTGATCATTGTCAATCATGCGCTGCTCGTCGCAGATGCCCTCTCCGATAATCAGGTGCTGCCGCCCTACTCGCGACTGATCATAGATGAAGCCCACCAGCTTGAAGATGCAGCCACCGGCGGCCTTTCCTATCAGATTGATGAGTTAATTCTGCGCCGTCACATTCACGACATTGGCAGCGTCGAACCGTCACGCGGGTTATTGGGCATGATTGATGCGCTGGTACAGCGTTCCGGTGCCGAAAAGGAACGGCAAAAACTACATACTTTTGCCGCCAACGTCAGCGATGCAATCACAGTCATGAACATCCATATCACAAAATTCTTTAACGATCTGCGTATCGTGCTGAATGATCACGTCAAAGGAACCAACGACTACACGCCATCATTACGTATCACACCCTCCATACGTGGACACAACACCTTTGCCAGAATTTCTGAAACCTACGATCCACTTGCAGAGTTTCTGGAGGTCGTTGCCGGCGCGCTGCTCGAAATTCATACCGCGCTCACTCGCCGCGATCTCGGCACTGGAGACGAGTTTGATGATTTGATGAGTGCGCTAACTGCTGAAGCGCGTTTCCTTGCGGAGCTGCGTCAGTGGCTGGATACATTCTTCGCCCGTAGCAATGAAAATCTCGTTTACTGGCTCAGTTCTTTCCAGATGCAGGCCGTACAGCAGGTCGCCCTGAACAGCGCGCCGATTTATGTTGGCGATCTGGTTCGTGAAAGTTTGTTTGCGCACAAAGATACGGTGGTCATGACCAGCGCCACCCTACAAACCAACAATAATTTTAGTTACCTTCAGCATCGGCTTGGTGCGGAAGAAATTCACACGGTTGATGTTGGCTCGCCGTTCGACTACAAGACCTCTACCCTACTCTATCTGCCGCAAGACCTTCCCGATCCTTCTGACAAAACCCGTTATCAGGCGGCGGTAGAACGTGGCATTATCGAACTTGCTGTCGCCCTGGGTGGCCGCACTGTCGCTTTATTCACCAGCTACAGTCAGCTTCGCACCACCTCATCTGCTATTACGCCCCGCCTGCGGCTTGGCGGTATCACTGTTTACGACCAGAGTGATGGCAGCAGTCGAAAATCGCTACTGGAAGGATTCAAGCACTCTGAAAAGGCTGTGCTGCTAGCAACCCGCAGTTTCTGGGAAGGCGTAGACATTCCCGGTGAAGACCTCAGCGCACTGGTGATCGTGCGTCTGCCATTCGCCGTCCCAACTGATCCGATCATTGCGGCTAGAACCGAAACTTACCAGCGCGCGTTCGATGAATACTCGGTACCCGACGCGATCCTTCGCTTTCGTCAGGGGTTTGGTCGCCTTATCCGCACCAAAACAGATCGCGGCATCGTGACCGTCTTTGATAATCGCCTTCTAACCAAAAATTATGGATCGCGGTTTATTGAAGCACTGCCTGAGTGTACGCTCATGCGGGGAACGCTCGCACAACTTCCCAATGCCGCCCAAAATTGGTTACTTCAAACCTCGCGCTAACATGTCACAAGCGAGATTGTGATATGCAATGTTAATAAATTATGTTAGGATCTTAGTTGAGTTTGATTGAGTGAGGCTTCATGCGCACACCCGCCGGGAAAGAGTGCCGATTTTATTATCAGGACTATAACCGCGGTCGAGATATTCAAGAATGTCGTTTGGTAACCGTTATTCCCGGCAAAACGCTTCCATGGCGGGCCAAAGACTGCGATAAGTGCTCCGTCCCTGATATTCTCAATGCAAATGCCAGCGCCGATCTTGAGCTGGATCTCAAGATTTACCCACAGCTTTTCGGCCTTGGGCGCAAGCCCGTTGTGCGGGCATCGTGCAGGCGTCATCGCGTTGAAATTAAAGACCCATATGTAGGCTGTCCGCAGTGCAATACTGAAAGACCGGGGCTTGAGCGTTTTTTTGAAGCTCTGGAACAGGATGAACACGAGTGATTTACCGCTGATAAGGCCGCCCGGATGACTACGTCTTCAGCCCCAGCAGTTACCCATGTGTTTGGTGAAGAAATGCTTCATCCTTTTGCCATAGACAATACAGTCATCGCCATTGTCTGCAAAGACTCCCCACAATTCTTCCAGAATTTCGTTCGCGACTGCGGTTGGAAAATTGTCAATCTCAGCGCTCACAAAAAACCCAACGCCAGAAAAATGCTGCACGGTGCTAACGCGCTTATCGGGTGGGCAACCCGCGATATCGGGCAAATCTTTACTCATCTCTGTGCCGAAGCAGAAATCCCCCATCGGCCAGTGTTGATCGCCGTCGGCTACGAAGCCAGCGCACAAGTTGATAATCTCGATTTTTTTGCTTATCCTGATTCACAGCAAATTCGGCAAACGCTTATATCAGCGTTAAAAATGCACGCGGGCTTCCTGAAAAGTGTACAGCAAGCCAGTGAGCAGCAGCTTCAGTTGGAAAATGACCACCTGCGCGAATCTGAACAATTACTCGCGGTGCGGGAATTGGCGCTTTTCAAGGAGGTAATCGGTTCAAAACTCGCACATGAGTTGAGAACACCGATGCTTCAGGTAGGAAGCGCTATCAACGCGCTGGTGCAGGCAGATGAATCCCCTATTCCGCGTGCTACATTGATTAATTACGCATTGCAGGCCGCCCACCGCCTCGAACGTGTCATTCAAGATATTACCCTTCATGCGGAGGGACTCGAAGTGCGCGTGCAGCCTATGGTTGCCGTTAGTCCGGTAGAAGCCGCGCTGCGCACTGCAAATCGCCGCGTTAACGCCGCAATAAATGAAGACCGTCTGCAATTTAACCTCAAAGATTCGGGTTATATCGTGTCCGGGGATTGGCGCGGGCTGGGCATCGCTTTGCATCATCTGATGGACAATGCGCTGAAATTTAGCGATACAGATGCCCCGGTACTGGTCAGTGTGTATCAAAGCAGTGGTCACGTTTACTACGTTGTTGAAGATCATGGTATCGGCATCTCGGAGGAAGCCATAGAATACATCTGCAATCCTTACTATCAGGTCGAATTCAAAGATAATCGGCGCTATGATGGGACTGGATTAGGCCTCGCTTTAGCCAAAATGATATTGGATAAACATAATGCGCCCTTGGTCATTACCAGCGAGCCTGATATCGGCAGCACATTTTCTTTTAGCTTGCCACTAGCGAACCTCGACTGATCTTCCTCCGTTCGTTTAAGCCGTGAAATTTCGTTGACTTGATCGCTCATTCTGTGTAAAATTGGTTCATAAAATTCAGATTGTTCTGAACGTCACAAATGAGATTCGGAACTTTCGCGAGCTACAGGACACTACATGAGCCTACAACAGCCAACGCTGGCTAATCCCGCGCTGAATGTTGCTGAATTT
>JACSRP010000262.1 GCA_014879665.1 Anaerolineae bacterium
CGCAATATGATCCAGCGCATCCTGCGGCGGCACATAGGGCGTATGCGCGCCCATCAGGTTCAAAAAGGCGAATATGGGCTGTTCTGCCCCGCCAGCTTGATAAGCATCCCAATATTCGATGAGATCGTTGATCGAATTGGCCGTATGCCCTTTGAAATTGATATAGCGCGTCCAGATCGGCACGATGGTCGGGTTCAGCGCCAGCCGGAACAACGTGTCTGACTGCGCGAACAGGTTGCCAAGTTTGCGCGCTGTGGGGCGAAAACGGCGTGAAAACTCGCGGCGAAGCCAGGGTTTCCGGGAATCGCCGGGGCGGTGCGGCACGGCGCTGGCGTAATTAAAAAACTCATCAAATCCACGCTGCAAGCCGTGATTGACCACACCCACCAGAGGGTTATTGCAAAATGCCAGCGTGTGGTAGCCTGCTCCCTGTAGACGTTCCGCCAATGTGGGCACGTTTGCGCTCAGCCGGCTGTTGGACTGCGTGACGTGATGTTCAGACGGCATCAGCCCGGTGAACATTGAGCCATGCGCCGGGATAGTCCACTGCGCGGGCGCAATCGCGCGGGTATAGCGCGTGCCAGCAGCGGCGAAAGAGTCGAAAGCAGGCGAGGTTTCGCGGTTATGGCCGTAGGCTGAAAGCCGGTCACGGCGCGTAGTATCCAGAATGATCAGAATGACATTGGGTTTCATAGAGACGGCGAATCGATTCGCGTGTGTGAACAAGCATGCGCAATCCTAGCATAGTCTTTAGGATGATGACATGAGCAGGTTGGAGGAATAAGTTCGGGGCGACAAGTAAAGGGGGCGCACATATAGTGCGCCCCTACGGAGGGTATGAGCGGACAAGGCATCTCATGCCTTATCCCTACGGCGCAGAGCCGCAGGTTGAGGTGAAGATGGCTTAAAAATTACAGGGCGATTCCAGCGATCCATCAGCGGATGGAACGCCATCCACAAATGCAATTTCGCCATCACGGAAGCTAGCGACAGCCGCTAGAACTTCTTCAGGGGTCAGCGCCGCATTTTGAATGTGAAACGTCCAGTCAATCTGCTCCACATAGGCGCGTTCCTGCCCCCGCGCGTTCAACCCCCCGTTGATGAACCACAGGTTGAAGTTGATAGACATCGGCACTTCAGGGAAAAATTCGCTGTCATGTTCGCCCAATAGTTCATCGTCCACATAATAGGTGATAGTATCATCCACCACTTGCATCGTCAGTAGGTGCCAGCCATCGGCCAGCGAACCCTGCCGCGTTGAGGAACTGTTTATCGCCAGCCAATTCGGATCAGGGCGGAAGGTTTCCCAACTGGTCGCGAACAATGTGTTTCGGGGCGTGCCCCAGCCGCCGTTAGGCAAATATTCAAAGTCCAGTTCGCTATAATTCGGATCAAGTTCAAATTCAAGCGGGCTAATCACATAAAATGTCTGCACAATTTCGTCGCCATCGAGTCCCGATTCTGGCGCGTCGCTGAAGCGTACCAGCGCGGCATAAGTGCCTTGCAGAAATTTACGCTGCTGGCAGAACTGGGTTTGCGTGGTGTTTTCTTCGCGTCCGTCGGTGGTGGAGATCATTTGCATCAACCGGTTGCCTTCATGATCAGGGTCGTCTATGACCGTGATACCGTCTGGATTCCAGAATGCGCCGGGAATCCCTGGCCAGCCTTCAGCCGTACGCACAATCCAACCGCTGCTGATGAATGTCGGATCATCGGTGCCTGTATAGCTGAAATCATCGAAGAAAACGCCTGCGGGAAACTCCAGTGCTGGCGTGGCTTCCTGTGCCAGCGCCGCGCTGCTGATCAATGCCGCAGCGATCAATACAAAGCCTACTTTACGCATCTTGAATCCTTTTTGAGCCGTGAAACGCCAAGATTGTCCGCTTAAATACGTGACAGCGCAAGCATACGGTATAGTTCAGCATCATTTGTTGTTCAAACAGGTGGCTTATGCAATCGCTGCACGTCGCTTTGATCCAGCTTGCTTATAATGGCAGCCGTGAAGCCATGATGGCGCAGTATCGCGATCTTGTGGCGCAGGCCGCCGAACGGGGCGCGCAGTTGGTGTGCCTGCCTGAGTTTTCGCTCACGCCCTATTTCCCATCCTCAACCGATTCTTCCGGCTTTGCATGGGCTGAACCCTTACACGGCGGCGGCGCCGATCAGTTTTTCGGTGGGCTGGCGGCACAGTATCACATTAACATCATCTCCAACATATTTGAGCAGGATGAGGCTGGCCATTTCGATACGGCGGTTGTACATGACCGCAATGGGCAGATCATAGGCTCCACTCGCAAAGTGCATTTGCCTTACGGTGAAGGCTATCACGAGCCGCACTTTTTTGAAGCAGGCAGCAGTTTCCCGGTACACGATCTGGGGGACATTAAGCTGGCAGCGCCCACCTGCTATGACCAGTGGTTTCCGGAAATGGCGCGTATTTCTGCTATGAACGGCGCTGAATTTATTTACTATCCTACGGCTATCGGCAGCGAACCGACGGATCCGCAGATAGACACGGCTGAAAGCTGGAAAACCGTGATGCGCGGCCATGCCATCGCCAACGGCGTATTTATTGCGGCGGCCAACCGCGTAGGCATTGAACCACCGGTCACATTTTATGGCAGCAGCTTCATTTGCGATCCAACCGGCACAATACTGGCACAGGCCGGGCGTGATAGCACCGAAGTGATTGACGCGGTGCTTCAACCACAAATTCTTGAACACTGGCGCGAATTATTCCCACTGCTCAAACAACGCGTCCCCGTGCATTATTCTCGTTTACTAGAACCATACGAGGGAACTTCATGACTGATTATCGCTCGTATGATCTGATCGTAATTGGTGGTGGACCGGCAGGAATAACTGCGGCTTTGCGCGCGCGTGAATTAGGTGCGCGAACGGCGTTAATCGAGCGCGGTTTACTCGGCGGCACCTGCACCAATGATGGTTGTGTACCCACGCGGGTGCTGGCAAAAGCCGCCCGTTTGTATCGTGATACTGAATTGTTTGATTTGTACGGTTTGGAAGCCGGAAGGCCGGGCGTCAATTTTGGCCGCCTGATGGAGCGCGCCCAGCAGGTCGTCTATCAGGTGCAGGAAAAGAAGCAGTTGACTGATCACTTGCAATCGTCAGGCGTAAAGGTGTTCGAAAATGTTGGTGCCGCGAAATTTGCCTCGGCACATCAGGTGGAACTAGCAGATGGCACTATTCTGGTGGGTAAAAACATCCTGATCTGCGCGGGAGGTCATGCGCGTAAACTGCCGGTGCCCGGCGGCGATCTGGCGCTGACTCACAGCGACATTTGGCGAATGCAAACCCTTCCCAAAACCATAGGCATCGTTGGCGGCAGTGCCACCGGGTTGCAATTAGCGACTATCTTTCAAACCTTTGGCGCCCGCGTGACCGTGATCGAGATGGCCGGGCGGCTGCTGTCTCCGGAAGACGCGCTGATTTCGGCTGAAATTGAGCGGGCATTTCGCGATCAAGGGGTTCAGGTGTTCACCGGCGCGGCGGTTCAGGCGGTTGAAACTAATGGGGAAGGTTATACGCTAATTTACACCTACGAAGGCGCGGAACAGCGCAGCACTTTTGAGACGGTGGTTTCCGCAGTTGGCTGGCCGGGCAATCTTGAAGCATTGAACCTGCCGGCTGCCGGAATTGAAACGCACGGCGCTTATATTGCTGTCAACGACTATCTGCAAACTCAGGTCGAGAATATCTATGCCGCCGGAGACATCACCGGAAAGATGATGCTGGTGCAAACCGCCAGCCAGCAGGCGCGCTGCGCGGTTGAAAATATATTGGCCAACGCAAAGCACAAATACGAAGCGCCGTTTGTGCCTCACGGCGGTTTCACCGACCCCGACTATGCCTCGGTTGGCCTGACGGAAGCCAAAGCCAATGAACAGCTAGGCGAAGATAAGGTTGCAGTTGTGACCGTACCCTTCAACGAAATTGACCGTGCCGTAATTGATGGGCGAACAGAGGGCTATTGTAAATTGGTGGTCAATCGTGAAACCCACGAAATCATCGGTGCACATGTTGTTGGCGAACAGGCAATTGAACTGATCAATATGGTGGCAGTCGGCATGATTGACGGCTTGAAGGTGGATAGCTTTGCCGGGCTGGATTTCGCCTATCCCTCTTTCAGCTCGGTTATTGCGCTGGCTGCCCGGCAAATTTCGCGCGAATTGCGTTTGGTGCCGGTTGTTTCGCGCTGGCATGAACTCGGCCATATGCGTCTGGCAGAATGGGAGGCAGGCGCACCATGAGCATCAGTTATAGGTTATTTCAGTGGGCAGATTTCCCGGCGCTGGCCGCTATGTGGAATCTGGCGGAGATGGCTGATGGCGAGCAAAACATAATCACCGTTGAAGAGATGGAGCGCCACTGGCAGGCTGATGGCACAAACCCTGAAATGAACGCCTTCGTTGCTCTCAGCGAAGGCACGCCTATCGCCTACGCCCGCAATCGCCCGATCACCGACCTTGTGTTACATCGCGCGCGGGGCACCGGGCGGGTACATCCCGATTTTCGGCGGCAGGGCATTGGCGCACGCTTGGTCGAACTGGCGGATGCACAGTTTGTTGAACATGCGCGGGCGCTGGTGGATACGGCAAAACCTTTGAGCGTACAGCGTATCGCTTCTCACAGCAATCCCGGTGATGTTGCCCTAATGGGGGCTACGGGGTATACGCATTTACGCAGCTTCTTTGAGATGAAAAAAGACCTGACTGCGCCAGATGCCCTTTCGATATCGGCGTGGCCTCCGGGAATTGAACTGCGCCCGTTTAACCGGGAGCGTGATGCCTTCATCATATACGAGGCGCAGAAAGAGGCATTTCGCGATCACTTTAATTCGTTTGGCGATGAATCGTTCGAGAGCTGGCGCAAAGATATGATTGATTTCTCGCGCTTCGATCCTTCGCTGTGGCTGCTGGCATGGGAAGGCGATCAGCTTGCAGGCGCGGCGCTGAATGATATTCCCTCGCGTTATCAGTTTCAGGCGGGCTACGTTGATTCGCTGTTCGTGCGCCGCCCATGGCGCAAGCATGGTTTGGCAACGACGCTGCTGCGCGAGAGTTTTGCCCTCTTCGCCGGACGGGGGCTGAAAAACGCGGCGTTAGGCGTGGATGCGCAGAATCGCAGCGGTGCGCTGAAAATTTACGAGGGTGTAGACCTACAGATTACGCGGGAAAATATGCTCTTCATTCGCTATCTACGCGGCAGCGCAGAAGACGATGCTTTCTGATCAACGCCGAAATACGGTTACAGCGCCCCGCCATCCACATCAATTGCCTGACCGGTGATGAAACGCGCTGCATCGGAGCATAAGAACAGCACCACCTGCGCCACTTCTTCATCGGTGCCGCGCCGTGCCAGCATATTTTGTGGTGATTCTCCGCTTGCGCCGTAAGTAGGTTCCAGATTGCCGGGGCAAACCGCGTTCACGCGAATATGCTGCGGCGCAAGCTCGCGTGCGCTTTGCTGCGTCAACCCGATCAACCCCGCTTTGCTGGCGACATACGAGATGCCATCGGGCAGCGTGCGCCCATGCCCCGCGTTTGAAGCGATGTTCACAATTGAACCGCCGCCTTCATCGGCCATCACCCGCCCGATCAACTGTGTGCAGAAGAACGCGCCGGTCAGGTTTACATCTAAGATTCGCCGCCAATCCCACTCATCTAGCTTATTAAACGGGCCATCTCGAAACACGCTCGCAGCATTGATAAGAATCGTGATGCGGCCAAACGTGTCGCGGGCGTTTTCGATCATTGCGGCAGCCTGAAAGCGATTGGAAATATCAGCCTGCCACGCAGCCGCCCTACCGCCTGCTGCCTGAATTTCTGCGGCTACACTATCGGCGCTGTCGGGGTTGAGATCATTGACGCAAACTGCTGCGCCGGATCGTGCTAGCGCCAGCGCACAGGCGCGGCCAATTTCAGTGCCACCGCCGGTGACGATGGCGGCATGATTATTTAGATTGACGTGGAATTGCGCTGTAGGTTCAGAAGCCACGTGGTCATTTCCTTGCGTGCGCGCGGGTGCATATTGCCATCATCCATCAGCAGCATACTATCGGCGTCAGGGGCGACGAAAGCATCCGCGCCATAGGAGTAAGTCTTCCGGTGTGCCAATGCTGGCATAGCCGTATATTCTGGCGTGGCATTCCAATCACCTGCGCCAGAAACGAGCAGAACGCGGGTGTCTATTGCCAGAATTTGCCGGGCATTCAACTGGTTTGAGATCAACAGCACGCCTGCCGGGCGCTGTACCCGCGCAAATAGACCAAAGCTGTTGCCAAGAAGCGCGGTGCCTGCGCCAAAGGCCAGAATCACCACATTTTGCCGCCGAACGGCTTTCTGCTCAAGCGCAATTTCGTAGGCATTGACGGCATCCTGAATGGTGCTGCCCCGCGCGCCACCGCCGCTGCGCCCACTGCCCCGCCTATCCCATCGAAACATTGCATAACGGGCTTCAAGCGCCATATTGGAAAAAGGCGCATAGTCTTCGCGGGACGGTGCAGCCGCATGATGAATGATAAAAATCAGCGGGTAGGTCTGTCGTTTCTGGCCGCCTTCCGGCACATCAATCTGTCCCGCCAGATGCACAGCATCCCCGGCGAATACGACTTCATGAGAGTTAACGGCTGCCGCCATGAGGTTTGATGCCATCTGTTCCCTCTGGAAACAAAGCTGAAGGACGATCACCAAACAAGTTGCAATTTTGAGGAAGAAAATCTTTTTAAGCGG
>JACSRP010000174.1 GCA_014879665.1 Anaerolineae bacterium
GCATAAAATGGGCGGCCATCGGGCAGCAGAAACACCGTCATCGGCCAGCCGCCATGCCCGTTAGACAGCGCCTGTACCGCCTGCATGTAAATATCGTCAATATCCGGGCGCTCCTCGCGGTCCACCTTGATATTGATGTACAGCCTGTTCATCAGCGCCGCAGTTGCTTCGTCCTCAAAACTTTCATGCGCCATCACGTGGCACCAGTGGCAGGCGCTGTATCCCACGCTTAGCAAGATCGGTTTGCCCTCTGCTTTCGCCTGTGTCAACGCCTCTTCGCCCCATGCGTACCAGTTCACCGGGTTTTCGGCATGCTGGCGCAGATAAGGGCTGGTTTCATCCGCTAAACGATTCATTTCGCCTCAAAATATCGATTCGTTTCAATTCATAGAGGGTGCCACATCGGCATTTCTTCCGCAATGCTCAGCTTGCCGTCCAATTTCAGGCGCGGGCTGGCTTAGAATTTAATCGCCCACAATGGTCATGCCCTCCCTCGAACACCCGCGGTATATTAACGCCTACGCCGCGTACTCTCTCCTCATCGTCATGAAGGAGAGAGGCGGGGGTTGAGGGCTGCTTATTCAAAAACCCGCCATTAAGCTGATTTAAATTGGATATAATCGGCCTATAACAGCAGCATATGCTGTAAGCACTTGCGCTGCCTGTACAAAGAGGATGCTATGTGGCAGAAAATTCAGAAGTTCCTTTCGCCTAAAGCCGCCCTGATTGCCGGCCTTGCTGCCGGTACTGTTTATCTTGTGTTCATGTTTGCGCTGCTGCCACTGGCCGCTGGCGTGGATGGCGCTCTGTTTATACGCTATTCTGGCGCGCTGATCCTTGGCCCCGATGCGCTGGTGGAGCATACCACCACTGTTTTCATCGTCGGTCTAGCGGTGCATTATCTGATCTCCATCCTGCTGGCCTTCCTCATCGCAATCGTGGTGTTCCGCTGGGGCATGGCTGTGGGCATTATCGGCGGGGCGCTGCTCGGCCTGGCCTTTTACGCCATCAATCTCTATTTGCTCACGCTCATTTTTCCGTGGTTCTTTGCTATAAACTCGCCGCTGCTGCTGGCGGCCCATGTGCTGTTCGGCGCGGTTGCTGGTGGCGTCTATGAAGCCCTTGATCGCTATGACCAACCGATTTTTCAGGAGAATGCGCCATGAGTTATTCACGCCCACGAACATCGTATCGCGGCGGTGGGTCAGGCGGCTTAGGCATACGGCTGATTATCGGACTGGTGCTGGCGGTGATAGCAGTAATTTCGTTTCTTGGTTCGCGCCAGTTCAACCCCGTGACTGGCGAAGATCAATATATCAGCCTCACGCCGCAGCAGGAAATCGCGCTTGGCTTGCAGGCGGTTCCAGAGATGATGCAGGAGTTTGGCGGTGAATATCGCGATCCACAGCTTCAACAGGCTGTAGACGATATCGGTGAGCGCCTGATCAGCGGCACCAGTGCCGTAGCAGCTACTCCGTGGCAGTTTGAATTTACCGTGTTAAATAACCCCAACATCGTCAATGCCTTCGCGCTCCCCGGCGGGCAAATGTTCTTGACCACCGCCTTGATCAACGCTGTAGAAACTGAAGATCGCATTGCTGGCGTCATGGCGCATGAAATTGTGCATGTTTTGGCCCGACACAGCGCCCAGCAAATCGCCAAAAGTGAACTCACCAACGGCCTGGTTGGCGCGGTAGCCGTAGCTTCAGAAAGTGCTGGCGCCGCGCAAACCGCCGCCATGATCGGCCAGATGGTCAATATGAGCTATGGCCGTGAAGATGAATTGCAATCCGATTCGCTCGGTGTTTGCCTGCTGATCAATGCCGGCTACGATCCTCAGGCGATGATCGAGGTTCAGCAAATTCTAGCGCGCCTCAGCGGCAGCGGTGGTGGCCCCGAATGGCTGAGCACGCATCCCAGTTCCGATAATCGCATCCGTGAAATTCAGGAAGCTGTTACTAACGCCGCGCAGTTCTGCCCACAGTAAATTTAATCCCGAACTGATTCAAATTTGTGGAACCTCAGGTTCGGATAGGATTTTAAGAGGGCAAAATTGTTGTGCAGACCCCCACACACTGCGCTTTATTCGCCCTGAGGGAAAGGGGAAAGGGGTGAGGGCTGGTCGAGGTGAGGGTCTAGGTGCTTTATACACCACACCTCAGAAATCGAATTCTTCACCTGAATTAGCCCTGTTTCATAGGTAGCCTGAGGCTCAAGGGGCATCGCGCAGATGCGATTTTGCACTTATTCACCGGAATGCTTCAGTAGCAGGCGAAAACTGTGCCGGCGAGCGATCCGTTTCATTTCCACACTTATGACGATAGAGAGGAGTCTAGGGAGATAAGGATGTTTTCCAGCCCCGTTCACGGGGCGCACTGTAAACCCGAAGTGTTTTATCTGTGAAATCGAATTCTTCACTTGGAGCAGCGCCGCTTCAACGGTATGATTACGGGAATCGTACTTGGGGAATGACTTCATGTATACCATCGGCGTAGACTTTGGCACTCTCTCTGGCCGCGCGCTCTTAGTAGATGCCGCCACTGGTGAAGAAATTGCCGCCAGTGTGCTTGAATATCCGCACGGCGTTATTGACGATAAACTGCCCGCCAGTGGTGCAGATCTGCCTCCTGAATGGGCGTTGCAAGACCCGCAGGATTATCTGGATGTATTTTTAACGACAATTCCCGCTGTCCTCAAACAAAGCGGCGTCAATCCTGACCTAATCGTCGGCATTGGCGTTGATTTCACCGCCAGCTCGCCCATGCCCGTCAAAAGTGATGGTACGCCGCTTTCATTTTTGCCAGAATTCAAAGACAACCCTCACGCTTATGTCAAGCTCTGGAAGCATCATGCCAGCCAACCGCAGGCCGATAAGATCAATCGCGTTGCCCGCGAGCGCGGCGAATGGTGGCTTAAACGCTACGGCGGTAAATACTCGTCTGAATGGTTCTTCAGCAAGCTGCTGCAAATACTGGAAGAATCGCCGGATAGTTATGACGCGATTGACGTGTTCATTGAAGCCGCCGATTGGGCCATCTGGCAGCTAACCGGCGAGCTAACCCGCAGCACTTGTACCACCGGTTACAAAATGCTGGTGCAGGATGGCGGCTATCCGTCTCCCGAATATTTCGGCGCGCTCGATCCCCGTTTTAAGAATGTGATTGCTGAGAAAGTCACCGGTAATTTTGCTCCGCTTGGCGGTAGAGCAGGCGGCCTAACCCCCGAAATGGCCGCCAAACTTGGCCTCAAACCCGGCATCGCCGTCGCCGCCGCGGTGATAGATGCCCATGTCACCGCGCCCGCCGTAAAAGCGACCGCGCCCGGCGTCATGCTCATGATCATGGGGACTTCCACCTGCCATATCATCTCCAGCACCACCCTGCAAGACGTAGACGGCATGTGCGGCGTGGTAGATGGCGGCATCGTGGATGGCCTGTTTGGCTATGAAGCTGGTCAATCTGCTGTCGGCGATATTTTTGCGTGGTTCATAGAGAACGCTGTGCCGCGAGAATACTACGACGCAGCTCAGGCTGCTGGCCTCAACATTCATGCCTATCTGGAGCAGCAAGCCGCCGAACAGCGCGTTGGTGAACATGGATTGCTGGCGCTGGATTGGTGGAATGGCAATCGCTCCACGCTGGTAGATACCGAACTCAGCGGCTTGCTCATAGGTGCCACATTAGCCACCCGCGCCCCTGATATTTACCGCGCCTTGATCGAAGCCACCGCGTTCGGCACCCGTGAAATCATCGAAGCCTTTGAGTCCCGCGGCGTGCATGTCGAAACGCTGGTCGCTGCTGGCGGCCTGCCTGAGAAGAACGCCCTGCTGCGCCAGATTTACGCCGATGTCACCGGGCGCGATCTGAAGCTCGGCGGTTCGTCGCAGGCGCCAGCGTTGGGCGCGGCCATTTATGCCGCTGCCGCCGCCGGTCTGTATCCGAATGTGACCGCCGCCGCCGAAAAAATGGGCAAGCTGAAACCGGAAATCGTCTCGCCCATCCCTGAGAACCAGAAGGTCTATGATGCACTCTATGCCGAATACCGCGCGCTCTACGACTATTTCGGGCGTGGCTCCAATAATGTTATGAAGCGCCTTAAAAAAATTCGCAACGTCGTGCTTGAAGGCTAGTTATCCCACATCCTCTACGCAGGAACGCTGGCAATCCCCCTTTTCCCTGCGGTCTGCCGTGTCTACGCGCAGTGCGTGAGAGAAGGGGCGGGAATGGGGGGCGGAAAAGCATCTCTCCGCCCTTCCTTGTAACTTTTAACGCTCTTTTCACTCAGCACTCAGCACTTCTTTACCCTACCAAAAGTTCTTGAACCTCTCATATCATCAGCCTGTTTCACAGCTATAATAGAGTGATAAACGGACTGCAAAGCACAATTCATGACCCGCCGCCTCGCCTTCATCTCAATAGTGCTGCTTGCGCTCGCTGCCTGCCGCCCTGCGCAGCCTGCCGCTGTTGCTGCCGTCCCCACAGTAGGCGTAGCCCCTAACCTCTGGCCGATTGAAAATGCCGAGCGCGTTGCCCGTGAATTTATCCAGAACTGGATTGACGGCAGCTATGAATTTATGTTCGACGGCATCAGCTTTGGTAGTCAAGAAGCCTATCCCTTCGAGAATTTTCAGGCCGTCTATAGCAATGCCGCGACCGTCATGGGGCAGACCGGCTTAGAGATCGTCGCCAACGGCATCTATCGCGAAAGCGAATCCGTCGCCGTTTTCAATTACAACGTCGCCTTTACCACCGAATCTTTCGGCACCATCACTGATAACAATCGCAACATGCGCCTGGTCGTTGATTCGCGCGCGCAAGATTGGCGTGTTGCCTGGACGCCTGCCGATCTCTTCCCTGAACTCGCCGCTGGTGGCCGTTTACGAATGACCAGCTCCCCGCCCATTCGCGCCAACATTTACGATGCGGATGGCTCCATCATGGCCGATCAAGAAGGCCGTATCGCCATGATCAACATCGTCCGCCAGAACGCGCCCGATTGGGAAAACTGTCTCAATACCCTATCCTCAGCGCTCAGCCTCTCATTAGATACCGTGCGCGCGCGGCTGGAATCGCGCCCCGCCAGTGAATTGGTGCAGGTCGGATTGATCGATCAGTCCGCCTATGATGCTGTAGCCGCCCAATTAGACGGCTTCTGCGATGCTCAATTACAAGGTCGCCGCGTCCGTCGCTATACCAACGGCACGCTTATGCCCAACCTGCTTGGCTATGTTGGCTACCCCGGCGAGAGTGAAATCCCCACCCTCGAAGCCGCAGGCTTCAATCAGGACTCGCTGATCGGGCGTACTGGCATCGAACTTGAATGGGACGAAACCTTGCGCGGCGTGCCCGCTGCCAGCCTCGAAATCGCCAGCCCCACCGGGCAGGTGCTGCGCGTGCTGGCCAGTCATCAAGCGCAGCCCGGGCGCAGCCTCTGGCTCACGGTAGATGCCGACTTGCAGGCCGATGTCGCCCGTATCGTCGCCGATGCCTATACGCAGGCCAAAGATACTTGGGCGCCCGGCTCCCCCGGTGCGTCTGTCGTGGTCATGAACGTCAACACGGGCGCTGTGTTGGCGATGGTTAGCTATCCCACCTTCGATAACAATGCCTATAACGCCTTTCCCGCCATGGGCCGTCAGGCGGCGCTTGCCCTTCAGCAAACTTATGCCGCCGATTCGCGCAATCCGCAGATCAACCGCCCGGCGCTGGGCATATTTACCCTCGGCTCGGTCATGAAACTGGTCACCGCCGCCGCCGCCGCCGACAGCGGCGTTTATGCCCTCGATGAACGCTATACCTGTGTCGGCACCTGGAACCGCGATATCCCCCGCGTGGACTGGCTGGCGGGCGGTCACGGTACGCTGACTCTTCCCAACGCCCTCACGCAGAGCTGCAACCCCTATTTCTACGAAGCCGGCTATGACCTGTTCATGGCCGATCCCTATATCCTGCCCGATTATGCTGCCCGTCTCGGCTTCGGCCAGCCTACCGGCATCCCTGATATTCCCGAAGAAGCCGGCTTCATGCCCAACCCCGACTGGTTCCGTACCAGCTTTGGTTTCGATATGCCGTCCTCTGAAGAAGTGAACATGGCGATTGGTCAGGGCTATGTACAGGTTACGCCGCTGCAAGTCGCCCGCTGGACATCCGCCATCGCCAACGGCGGCACTCTCTATACCCCACATCTAGTGCAGTCATCCGGCCTCTTGGGAAGCGATCCGGTTCCCGCCTATCAGCCGGAAGCCACACCCACCGGGCTTCGCCCCGAAGTCATTGACATGCTCCAGTCCGGCATGTGTGCCGTCACCAGCACCCCACAGGGGACCGCTGAATTTGTGTTCCGCAATTCTCCGGTGCAGGCGTTGGGCGTGTGCGGTAAGACCGGCACCGCGCAAACCGGCGGCCCCGGAACCCCCAGCCACGCATGGTTCACCTCATACGCGCCCCGCGAAAATCCTGAAATTGCTGTAGTCGTGCTGGTCGAAACTGCCGGCCAGGGTTCAGAAATCGCCGCCCCCATTGCCCGTCAGGTCTTCGAAGCCTATTTTGACATGGCACCTTAACCCACAATTTTCACTTTCCGTATAACCCCGCTTCTGATCTTGAACGATCCGCATTTCACAGTCTTTTTTTATTTTTTTATCCGTTTTATGCCCCTTTTTCCCCTCAAATTTTGAGTCCATTTTGTTAGCAATATAGTCACC
>JACSRP010000104.1 GCA_014879665.1 Anaerolineae bacterium
CCTTTGATATTCCCCATGCCGCCTAACACGATCACGGTTAAGCCCTTCAGCGCAATGCCCTCGCCCATAGAGGGATCCATGGAGTTATAGGCCAATCCGAAGAGCGTACCTGCCGCACCTGCCAATGCTCCGGCAATGAAGAAGGTAATCCCGTAGACGCGGTTGACATTCACGCCAAGCAGCGACGCAGTACGCGCATTGTAGGCCACGGCACGCATCCGCATCCCCATTTTGGTGCGCTGGATCAAAGCCTGAAGCAGCAGCATCAGCCCAAGCGCCGCGATCAATACAATGATCTGAATTGGCGTAACGCTAAAGGGCAAGCCGGCTATCGGGTTATTGGGAATGCTGCCTAAAGGGAAACGCTGTACCGTCGTACCAAAAACGCGCTCAGCCAGCGCAACCAGAAAAATGGCCGCGCCGATGCTTGAAATGAGCTGCGAAATGCGCGGCGCATCCCGTTTGCGTAATGGCTGAAAGGCAATTTTTTCGAGTAGATATGAAATGATGCCAGCGCCCAGCATACCGATCAGCGCGGCAAGTGGGATTGGGATTGAGAATGACAGCACCGCCGTCAGGGCGATGAATGCCCCCCATGTAAAAACGGCACTATGGGCAAGATTGAGGACGCCAAGTACGCTGAACACCAGCGCATAGCCCAGCGCAAACAGACTGTAGACTGATCCTAACCAGATGGCATTGACGACTTGTTGTGGTAGGTTCATGAAATATTTTCGTTGGTGCTGACAGAATTTTAAACGTTAAATGGGGCGCAGTGATCCCGCGCCCCATCAAATACTGCTATGACGATGAAACTTCTTCGCTGATCAGCGGCACGAAGAATCCATCCTGAGCAATCTGGGTGATGGATGGGTGAACCGGATTGCGATCTTCATCAAACGTGAACATGCCCAGCGGGGTATCAATTTCTGGCAGCGCCGCCAGTGAATCACGAATGTCCGTGCGATCAACGGAGTCTGCGCAGCGAATGGCCGAAGCGATCAACCATGCGCCAGTGTAAGCCTGCGCCGCAAACTGGTCGGGCGGATTGCCAGTTGCTTCACTGAAAGCTTCCACAAATGCATTGCTCAGCTCATTCGGGCTGGCGCCATTCCACGCTGCGCCAACGATCAGGCCGTTGCTGTCTTCGCCGGTCTGCGCCAGAACTGCGGGGCTGTTGAAGCCGTTGCCGCCAACGATGGGGCCGGTGAAGCCGAGCGCGCGCGCCTGCTGAATGATCGGGGTCGCTTCAGCAGCCAGCGCCGAGACAAAAATTGCATCCGGGCTTGCGCCGATCAGGTTAGTCAGCTGAGCGTTGAAATCGGTGTCGCCAGTGGCAAATGTTTCTTCGCCAACGATAGTCACGTCTGCGTTGGCAAGCTCATCGGCCATCACTTCAAAGCCGCTGACGGTGAAGTCATCGTCATTGGCATAGAGCAGGCCGGCACTGGTGATTTCCGCCGCGGCAATAGTATCAGCAACGGTGCCGGGGATCACGCTAGCTTCCGGGAGGCTGTTGCGGAAAACAAAATCGCCCATATCGGTGATGCCGCTGGCGGTATTGCTCACGCCCAGAACCACGACGCCCGCTTCCTGCGCA
The DNA here is from genome assembly GCA_014879665.1 of Anaerolineae bacterium. GTDB lineage: Bacteria > Chloroflexota > Anaerolineae > Aggregatilineales > Phototrophicaceae > Flexifilum. Next base: position 1,601 of record JACSRP010000104.1, read on the forward strand.
ATCGGATCTGCCGAGAATGCTTCGCGGGAAAGTGTCGGGCCGATGACCGCAACCACGGCATCCTCATCTACCAACTTGGTCATGGCAGCAATCGCCTGCTCATTTTCGCTGGCGCTGTCTTCAAACAGGATATTGATGGTGGCGTCGCCGAGGAAACCTGCCTCATTAATTTGGTCAACTGCCATCTGTACCGCGGCCTGCTGCACGCTGCCATAAACCGAGGCCGCGCCGCTGATTGTGAACAGCGCCCCAACCGGAATTTCCCCTGAAAGGTTTGCAGGAGCCGGGCATGCTTCCGCAATATCGTCACCCATTACCACCATGTCATCCTGCGCGAAGGCCATGGTTGGCGCAACCAGCAGCGCAGTCAAACTCACTAAGACAGCAGTCTTTCTAAGCATTGGTTATCTCCTCTAACTTAATAGTTTAACCTCAATGCCTTGCCGTAATAACGGCAAAAAGCCGCGCTGGCAAGTTGAAAACATTGTAGCGCGGTGTATTACTGTGGGCAAAGAATAACCATCTGGCGCTCAGGTCATCTCGTTTCGCCTGACGCTGGTCAAGCGCTGAGGCGTCCTGCAAACAACGTCTGTCCGCAGCTGATGTTATTTATGACGATATACGGCGCGAAATATCGTCTGTGTCGTACTCGCTTTGCGCGCGTTCACTTTCGGGGTCAGGGTAGCCGAAACGTATCACCAGATCGTGCAGCGAAATATCCTGGACAACATCGTAGCCGATCAGCAAGCTTGCCAGCACGATGTCGCTGACCAGCAGCAGCCGCGCGAAACTGCTGAACTGCCCCTGAAAGGCGGTGAACAGCACAGCAAAAACGCGCTCGCGTAAATCAACATCCATGATGCCTGCGCCGGGGTAGCTTACCTGCCAATTTTTCTGGCTTGCCCCCAACACGCAAATGCTGTCTCGTATCTGAACCAATTTGGCAATGGCGGCTTTTCGATCTTGCGCGTCCAGCAGGCGGCTGCCGCTGCGATATGGAAGATTGGTAATCTGAGTATAAATCGTGCCCGGTTCGGTCGTTTTGACCAGTTTGTGCAGCGTGCTATCCTGAATTTCCAGTGCCTGTGCCAGCGCGGATAGGCAGGCGCGGTAATAACTGGCACGCTTTGGCTTTTCAGCACAATGATCCAGCCGCCAGATCAGCGAGAGATAATCTCCGAAATCCAGCGAAAGGCGCGGCGATTCATGCGGCGAGTAAGCGCTTAAAAGCTGGTTGATACGCGCTTGCTCAAAGCGGCTGTAGGAAGCCATATCGCCCCATTAATCAGATAATTCGTCGTTATCAGAGGTAAGTGACTTGCGCATTTGCGGTGTCAGATACCCGTGCCGCGAGCGCAGACGCCATGTTTCGACAGCAGCTTCGCGTTGAATACGAATGTCCATCTTCGATTGACCGCGTTTTCGATCCGGAAAGTAAATCGGAATTTCAGTAAGTTTATAGCCTAACTTATGGGCAATATAAGCCATTTCTACCTGAAACACATAGCCATTAGATTCCACGCGGCTAAGGTCAACGCCGATCAGCGTTTCCCGCCGCCAGAGGCGAAAGCCAGCCGTAGCATCGGTAATCGGAATGTTCAAAATGGCGCGAACATACCAGCGATTGGCAAATGTACTCAGCAGTTTGCGATAAAAACTCCATGATTCGTCTACACTGCCGCCCTTGGCGTAGCGCGAGCCGCACACCATATCGTAGCCTTCGTTCATTCTGGCGATCATGTCAGGGATATATTTGGGCTGATGCGAAAAATCAGCATCCATCTGCAAAATTAGCCCGGCATCCATGGCAATCGCCTGTCTGAAACCGGCAATATAGGCCGGGCCAAGGCCGCTTTTCTCTGTGCGATGCAGCACGTGCAAGCGTCCGGCGTGCTGCTGCGCCAATTCATCAGCAAGCTGCCCGGTGCCATCAGGGGAATTATCATCTACCACCAAAATATTCAAGTCATTCACCGGAAGCGCGAAAAGGGCTTCGGTTATTAGTGGCAGATTTTCGGTCTCGTTATAGGTGGGCAGAACCACCATTAAATCAGGCATACGGGGCAAACAGGCTTTCTACTCCCGTCTTTCAGAGCAGGATGGTGTGGCAAATTAGAAGCAAGCTACAAAGTCTACGGTATCGCTAAAGTTGCCACAAGATCAAAAACGTTCTGCAGAATAGAATCGCCACCGACTATATTTTAGATCGTGAATGCGAATTATAGTTGCAGTTTTTCCGAATGCCGGTTGGACTGCTTGCTTGATTCCCCCACCTTCCCCAATGCGTCGGAGAAGGTAGGGGAATATATCCCCCGTTATTTAGCGCCCTTTTCTGCGTCTGGTTGCAGCTTCATCGCCACCGAATTAATGCAGTAGCGCAAACCAGTGGTATCTCGCGGGCCGTCCTCAAATACATGGCCCAGATGCGAGCCGCAGCTGCTGCACAGTACTTCTACGCGCTGCATGCCATAGCCGTTATCCTGCCGCAGTTCCACATTTCCCTTATCCATAACATCCCAGAAACTGGGCCAACCGCAGTGAGAATCGAATTTAGTATCTGATTCAAACAGCGGTTGCCCACAAGCGGCACAAAGATAAATGCCCGGTGTTTTTGTGTTCACATATTCGCCGGTGAAGGGGCGTTCAGTGCCATGTTGGCGCAGCACCGCATATTCTTCTGGTGATAGCTGTGCGCGCCATTCAGCATCAGTTCTAGTCATTTTTTCGGTCATTTAGAATATCCTCATCTTGCACATCAGAATCGGTGAACGACACATCCTCAATCTTCAGGCATAAGGCTGATTGAAGTAAGCGCATCGAAAAAGTAAGGAGACAACCTTCTATATATAGATGGGGGCGGCGCCGCAAATGTTACGTTGGGCGCCGGAGTATATCCGGCAAATCAGCGCCGTTGAAAACAAAAACGCGCTGATATTAAAACCAGCGCGTTTGGCATGGGGCTACCAGGATTCGAACCTGGAACCAAGCGGTTATGAGCCGCCTGCTCTGACCGTTGAGCTATAGCCCCGAATAGGTCGAAAACGAGAGAGCGGGTGATCAGACTCGAACTGACGCCAAGACCTTGGAAGGGTCGTATGCTACCGTTACACCACACCCGCAGTTTGCGCACAGTGTATCATGCTTCTGTGCCAGTCGGGGCAGCCGGACTTGAACCGACAACCTCAGCACCCCAATTGCCGCGCGCTACCAAGTTGCGCTATGCCCCGTAGTTGATCGTCATTGTACAGACAGTCGGCACCAGAATCAACATCAGGTCGCGCGGGGATTATCTCATGCGCTGGCATTGATCTGGTAAATAACGCGCAGTCCTTCAAGCGTTAAATCAGGGTCTATTTGATCAATCGCATTCGTATGCTGGCGGAACAGCGGCGCCAGCCCACCGGTGGCGATCACCCGGATATTATCGCCCATCTCGGCATCGCGCATAGCCGCTTTCAGCCGCGAAATCATGCCCTCAACCAGCGCCGCATAGCCCCAGAAAATGCCGGATTGCATCGCATGGATCGTGTTTCGTCCAATCGGGTTTGGCGGCGGCAGCAGATCAATCTTATGGAGCTTGGCCGCCCGCGCCACCAGTGCATCATGAGCGAGGCCAATGCCGGGGGCAATCGCGCCGCCGCAGTATGCCCCTTCAGCGCTTACGATGTCGAAATTGGTGGCGGTGCCAAAATCCACGACGATAGCATTGCATTGATAGAGCGCGGTGACGGCTGCCGCATTCACAAGCCGATCCGCGCCCGCCTGTTCTGGCTGATCGATCTCGATGCGGATGCCCATTTTTGTACGATGCGTCACCACGATAGGTTCAACTTCAATATAGCGATGGCTGAGTTCGAGAAAAGTTGGCGTTAGCGCAGGGACAACGCTGGAAATAACCACGCTGGAAACGCTGCGATAGTCAAAATTCTGACTGCTTAAGAAGCTGTTGACCAACACGCCATATTCATCGGGCATTTTGTCCGGCACGGTGCGCGCCCGCCACGACGCAACCCATTCATTATTATGCCAGAGTCCAAGCGTTATGTTGGTGTTACCAATATCTACTGCCAGCAGCACGATGTATCTTCCTTACCATGATTATCATTAAGGCGATCTTGATTGTAACCAATTCATAGACAGGTGATACAATCGCCCTAATTTTCCGGCTGTAGGATGATGCGGCAAATGTCTGATGTTCATGCACGTGTACCTCTTTTACTGGCCTCGGTTTTTGGCGCGGCTGGTGTCGCATTAGGTGCGTTTGGCGCGCACGCGCTGAGCGGCCATTTTGAGGCGAATCCTTCGCTGCAAGCCACCTATGAAACGGCGGTGCAATATCACCTGATTCATGCCGCAGCTCTCTTAGGGACGGCAGCCCTGGCCGCATGGATGCCCTCGAAATGGGTACGCCGTGCGGCATGGTTGTTTGCGCTTGGCATCCTGCTGTTTTCTGGCAGCTTGTATATTCTGAGCCTGGCTAACTTACGGTTCATGGGGGCAGTTGCGCCTTTTGGCGGGGCAGCCTTGATTGCCGGGTGGGTTTCTCTGGGGATCGGCGCGTGGAAAATTAACATTAAAATATAATAATTAACCTATAGATTTACAAGATTTCCTACTTGCGTTAAGAATAAATTTGGCGTAGCATATTTTATTGGATGGGAATTTCACCCTCTGTGGCATGTAATTGAAGGGCTTTCTGGTTCAGAATGGCTGCAGCAGTTACAAAGCCATGATAGTTTTTATATCTCCAGGGAGCGTGTTTCAATGAGCAGCAACCGCGTCAAGGGCACCGTTAAGTGGTTCAATGGTGAAAAGGGCTATGGCTTTATCACTCCTGAAAACGGCGCTGATGTGTTCGTGCACTATACGAGCATCAATTCCACTGGCTATCGTTCTCTGAACGAAGGTGATAAGGTCGAGTTCGAAATTACCGATGGCAAGAAGGGCAAACAGGCCAGCGCCGTTTCGATACTCAAGTAACTTAGCGAAATTTGATGAACACCCGCTCTCAAGGCGGGTGTTTTTGTTCCCACCGCTGCGTCTATTTGCACGCGCCGCCTTGCCCCTACACAAAGCAATTCCCGCCTGCTAAAATGCCCTTTATCGTATGTATTTTCACGCGCCGGGACCTGGCGGCTGGTGTTGGGCGAAATCACTGCTGATTGCGCCTTCTGCTGTGTCGGGAATGATCGGCGCTGTGATTAAACACTGGCATCAGGAGCCTTATAATGCCCTCTCAAGTTTCCATGAAGCAGCTTCTGGAAGCGGGTGTTCACTTCGGTCATCGCACGACCAAGTGGAACCCGAAAATGAAGCCCTATATTTTCACCCAGCGTAACGGCATTCACATTCTCGATCTTCAGCAAACCATCGTTGAACTGAACGCCTACTATGACATGATCCGCGATATTTCGGCTGCTGGCGGCACCGTGCTGTTTGTTGGCACCAAGCGTCAGGCGCAAGAAGCTGTCGCCCGTGAAGCTGAACGCTGCGGCATGCCCTATGTGAACAAGCGCTGGTTGGGCGGTACCCTCACCAACTGGACGACCATTCGCAAGCGTATTGATACGCTCAAGACGATGGAAAAAAAGCGTGAATCCGGCGAGTACGAAGTTCTAGGCAAGAAAGAACGCCTGATCAAGGATCGCCAGATTGAGAAACTGCAAGACCGTCTGGGCGGCATCCGCATTATGAAGAAGCTGCCTGAAATGTTGATCGTGGTAGATACCAACCGCGAAGCAACTGCCGTGAAGGAAGCGAATACCATTCGCATTCCGGTGCTGGCGCTTGCTGACTCAAACAGCAACCCTGACAAGGTAGATTATGTTCTGCCTGCAAACGATGACGCCGTGCGCTCGGTGAAACTGATTCTTGAAACCTTTGCCGAGGCAGTGATCGAAGGTCGCTCAATGCATAAGGGCGAGGATGCTGACACAACCTTTGCCAGTGATTTCAGCGGCTATGACGAAGCGAAAGATGAAGACCTGCTCGGCGAATCTGTCCTTGCCAAGATCAAGGGCAAGCAGATATTCGACGAATCAGACGAGGAATAAATTAAACATGGCAACAATTACCGCACAAATGGTGAAAGACCTGCGCGAGATGACCGCCGCAGGCCCGCTCGATTGTAAGAAGGCGCTGGAAGAAACCGGCGGCGATCTTCAAAAAGCCGTGGAATATCTACGCGAACGCGGCGTCGCCAAGGCAGCTAAGAAGCTGAACGCCGGGCGCGCCATGAACGAAGGGCTGATCGAAACCTATCTGCACTTCAACCGCCGCCTCGGAGTGATGGTGGAAGTCAACTGTGAAACCGACTTCGTCGCCAATACCGAAAATTTCCGCACCTTCTGCAAGGAAATTGCGCTGCATATCGCCAACTTGAAGCCGCTGTACGTGAAGCGCGAGCATGTCCCCAGCGCAATTGTTGAGGCTGAGCGCGATCTGAATCGCCGCCGTACGCTGGAAGAAGGCAAACCGGCCGCAGTGGTTGATAAAATCGTAGATGGCCGCATGGAGAAATTCTTTCAGGAAATCGTGCTGCTTGAGCAGCCGTGGCTGAAAGATGACGCCAAATCTATTCAACAGCTGCTTTCGGAGACTGTGTCTGAGACTGGCGAGAGCATTGAAATCCGCCGCTTTGCCTGCTTCACACTGGGCGACGCTGGCGAAGCAGACGCTGGCGAGTGAAATTTAAGCGTGTCACTATAGAGGAACGGTATGGGAAAGAAACGTCAGCTTACGCGAGACACCCGACCGTTTTCGATCATCAAGTTCAAGGATCAGCAGAATTGCTGATCCTTTTTTTTGCCTGCTTCAAAAGGGGGTAGCGAATGTCTTTGAATAACGATCAAGCACCAAAGCCAGCTTATCGTAGAGTTGTATTGAAGTTGAGCGGTGAAGCCTTAGCCCCTGACCGCGGGTACGGTATTGATCCCGATCAAGCTGAGCTGATTGCTGAGCGCATCAAAGAACTGCACCAGCTTGGCGTGCAAATTGCCATCGTCATCGGCGGGGGCAATCTCTGGCGCGGCAAAGATGGCGTAGAACGCGGCATGGCACAAAGTACTGCCGACCAGATCGGCATCATGGCGACGGTGATGAACGGGCTGGCGCTTCAGGATGCGTTGGAACGCGCTGGCGTAACCAGCCGCGTGCAAACAGCGATTGAGGTTAAGGCGCTGGCTGAGCCGTATATCCGCTTGCGCGCCATCCGCCATCTAGAGAAAGGCCGCGTGGTGATCATCGCAGGCGGCACTGGCAACCCGTATTTCACAACTGACTCAGCGGCAGCTTTGCGCGCCATGGAAATTGGCGCAGACATCATCATCAAGGCCACCAAAGTGGATGGCGTCTATTCCGCAGATCCGCGTAAAGACCCGACAGCAACCCGCTATTCCAGTATTAGCTATGACAAGGTGATTTCAGATCGTTTGAACATCATGGATATGACGGCTTTCACCATGTGTCAGGAACATAATATGCCCATACTGGTGCTCAATTTCTGGGATGAGTCGGCACTAATGCGCGCCTTTCAGGGTGATGAGAGCGTCGGGACGATTATCCGTTGAGCGGCACTCCCCTTGCCTGAAGCCGATGTGTTTTTGGTAAATTGCCCAAATTGATGCAAAATAGTTCTGGGAGCGCTCCCATATTCTTCATTATCCGTTTATAATCCTGCGTAGTGGGTGGCTGCCTTGAGATCGATCGGCTTTGCGGCGCCGCCCAAAACAGGAGAAGGAAATATCATGAACGCGCTCAATATCACCGTAATCGGCGGCGGCAGCACCTATACTCCCGAACTGATCGAAGGTTTTATTCGCTATTACAACGAACTGCCGGTTGCGCAAATCACGCTGATGGATATTTCTGAAGATCGCTTGAAAGTGGTTGGCGATCTGGTGCAGCGAATGCTGGGTGATTTGCCGGTGAATTTGGTGCGAACTACAGATCGCCGTGAAGCCATTACTGGCGCTGATTTCGTGGTCGCACAGCTGCGCGTAGGTGGGCTGGCAGCGCGGGCGCTAGATGAGCAGCTTCCGATGCAGCATGGAGTTCTAGGGCAGGAAACAACCGGACCCGGCGGCTTCGCCAAAGCCCTGCGCACTATTCCCGTGATGCTGGATATTGCCCGTGATATTGAGCGTTATGCGCCGGATGCATGGTTGATCAACTTCACCAATCCAGCGGGGCTGGTCGTGGAGGCGCTCAGCCGCCATACCAATGTCAAAGTGATCGGTCTATGTAATGTGCCGATCAACATGAAAATGCGGGTTGCCGAAAAATTACAGGTGCCGCCGTCAGAGGTGGAGCTGCGCTACATGGGCTTAAATCATTTAAGCTGGGCGCGGGCGCTGGTGAATGGCCGCGATGTGACCGATGAAGCCTTGAAGCTGGCATGGGCGGGTGGTAATCTGGACGATGAATACCTCAAGACCGTGGGCTTAATCCCCAATTACTACATCCGCTATTTCGCCCATCCAGATCGCGTGCTGCGCGAACAATTGACCGCTGAAGAAACCCGCGCCGAATATCTGCAAGGCGTAGAAGCAGAACTGCTGGAACTATATAAAGACCCGAATCTGAAAGAGAAACCGAAACTGTTGGAGACCCGCGGCGGCGCCTATTATTCAACAGCCGCTGTGAACCTGATCCGCGCCATCGCGCAGGATCGCCGCGAGGTGCATATCGTCAACGTTCCGAATCAGCACAGCATTGATGATCTACCGGTATCGGCGGTGGTTGAAGTACCAGCCGTGATCGGCAAAAGCGGCGCGCAGCCCTTGATGCAGGGCGGCCTTCCGGCAGCCATTCGCGGGCTGGTAGTTTCCGTCAAAGCCTACGAAGAATTAACGGTTGAAGCCGCAGTAACTGGCGACGAATCTATCGCCAAATTGGCGCTGTTCTCACATCCACTAGTGCCGTCATGGGATGTGGCAGCCGCGCTGTGGAACGATATTAAACAAGCGCATGCAGCATATTTACCGCAGTTCACATGAAAGTAGATACGCTCAATGTTGATACTAGGACTCGATGGCGGGGGCACGAAAACGGCTGCACTGCTGGCAGATGATCAGGGGCAGGTATTAGGCTGGTCACAGGTCGGCGGTTCTAACTATCACGCGCTAGGGCTAGAAAGAGCCTATGCCGCCGTGAGACAGGCTGTTGAAGGCGCGCTGCAAGGCCGTTCGCCAGATGCTTCGTGTTTCAGCATGGCCTCGGCAGATACGCCTGTAGACTTCTTTAAGCTGAATGCCAAACTGGGCGAGCTTGGCTTACCGGGTGTGTTTACGCTGCGTAACGATGTGATGGGAATTTTCCGGGCGGGCAGCCGGTTCCCCTACGGCGTTGGTATCGTGTGCGGCACTGGCTTTAACGCCGGAGGCATCAGCCGCAGTGGTAAAGAGATTCGATTCCCAGCGCTGGGAAGTTTCACCGGTGACTATGGCGGCGGCGGGGATATTGCCATGTCCGGCATCGGTGCCGCTTTTCGCGCATGGGATGGTCGTGGTGAGGCGACACTGCTTCAAGACGCGGTTTTACAGGCGTTCAATGTGCCAGACTTCCCGACGCTGGCCGAACACTGGGCAGATCGCAAAGTCACCCATGACCATGTGCGGCATCTCGCGCCGTTGATCTTTGAGATAAGCACGCAGGGCGATGCCGTCGCCACGAAGATCATTTACGAGCAGGGGGTTGAGCTAGCCACCGCGGCGCTTGCCATGCTGCGCCGGTTGGACTTGATGGAAGTGGATTGTGATGTCGTGCTGGGCGGCAGCCTGTTCTGGGGCAAAGGCGACCTCCTATTCACAACTGTACATCAACTGGTCAGCGAGGCTGCGCCATATGCTCAGGTCAACCGCATTGACGTGCCGCCAGTGGTAGGCGCGCTGCTGCTGGCGCTGGAAAGCACGGGCGCTGTGCCCGCGCCAGAGTTGAAAGCCGCACTGCGCCAGAACCTGCCGCCTGAATTGCGGCTTCAATTAACCATCTGAAAGGTCTATTGTGTCCTATGCGGCTCCAGCAGCCAGCGCATAATAGACCATCCCCCAAATCCGCCTGCTCCCTGCTATATGGTTAGCCGAACTCTATCCATCTGACCTAATTTCAAATCAGCAGGTTGCCGGTATGCCCCATCTGGCACTCAAGCTAAGCTGGTATTACCTTGAATACTAGGAGCCATGAAGATGAAAATTAAAGGCTTACATGAGCTTATGCTGGAACAGCTTGAAGATGTATATGACGCCGAACATCAAATTGTTGAGGCGCTGCCGAAGCTGGCTGAAGCGGCAGCATCACCTGAATTAAAGACGGCTTTCAATGATCACCTCGCGCAAGCCCACAATCACATTGAGCGGCTGGAGCAGGCATTTAAGTCGTTGGGCGAAACGCCCGCGCGCAAGACCTGCAAGGGCATGCAAGGGCTGATTCAAGAAGGCGACGAGATGCTAGAAATGGACGCTGATCCCGCGGTAATGGATGCCGGCTTAATCGCTGCGGCGCAGCGCGTGGAACATTATGAAATGGCTGGTTACGGAACGCTGCGTACCTATGCGCATCTGATGAACCATACCGAAGCCGGGCGGCTTTTCCAGCAAACGCTGGAAGACGAAGAAGTAGCCGATAAGAAACTGTCGCAAATTGCGACCAGAATCAATGTTGAGGCGCTGAACTAAAGCCTAGAACCTGGCTGTAAGCGGCCGAGGATGTAGGGGCGGATGGCTCGAAAAGAGGTCTGTCCGCCCTGAATCGTTTATCGCCGCTGAAAACGCCCTTGCATCAAACTGACGATCTTTTCATCAATTGGCTGCCACTCGCCGGGCTGCAATCCGCTCAGCGTGATTAAGCCGCCCCCTTCTCCGATTGACCAGCGCACCAGCCGCAGCGTAGGAAAACCAACAGCCGCTGTCATTCGCCGCACCTGCCGGTTGCGCCCTTCAACAAGGCTCATCTCGATCCACGTCGTTGGCACATTTTTGCGGAAGCGAATCGGCACCGGGCGTTCCGGCAAAGGCTGTCCATCAATTTCTGGCGCAGCATCCAGAAGTCGCACTTGCGCCGGCAGCGTGATACCGTCTTTCAGCATTACGCCCTGCCGTAATTGATCGAGTGCGGCTTCGTCTGGAATACGCTCCACCTGCACCCGGTAGGTTCGTAGATGGCGATATTTCGGCTGCGTGAGGCGGGCATTAAATATGCCGCTGTCGGTCAAAAGCAGCAGACCCTCGCTGTCCAGATCAAGCCTGCCAGCGGCATACAGCCCCGGCGCGTCAATGTAATCGGCCAGCGTAGGGCGGCCTTCGCCGTCTGTGAATTTGGTCAATACGCCATAGGGCTTCCAGAAGCGAATCAGGCGCATAAATCTATATGAACCCGTGTTCGCGATACCACTCATAGGTATCGCGCAAGCTAGTTTTCATATTCACTTGCGGCTCGCCCAGTTCATTCCATGTTCTGGTAAAGTCAAAGAAAATGTTCTTGCCCGCGATCCGCGTTTGCGTGCTGTCTACCGGCACCTTGACGCTCAACCGCCGCAGCAGCCCAACAATATCGGCAGTGATTGGCAGCAAGCCAGATGGAACATGAAGGCGGGGATGCGCTTTACCGACAGTCTCCGCGATCAAATCGAACCAGTACGGATATGCCACATTTTCGGTGCCGAGGATATACCGCTGCCCGCTTTGCCCGCGCTCTGCCGCAGCGACATGCCAGCGAGCTACATCGCGCACATCAGTGACCGCCACGCCGCCGGAAGTAACTGGCACCAGCGCGCCCCATTTCGCAATCGTCAGCACAAATTCGCCTGAAATCTTGTTCAGGTCGCCCGGCCCCATCACCACAACGGGGTTGACGGTAACGACATTCTGCCCCTTTTTGACGACCTCCAGCACAAGTTCTTCGGCCAGCACCTTGCTGTAAGCATACGGAAAATGAGACGGAGATTGGTTGAAAGGCTCGCCTTCATCAGCCGGTTTGCCATCAGCGCGCATGCCCACCGCCGCCGCGCTGCTGGTGAAGATCACTCGTTTTACGCCCGCCTCTTGAGCCGCTTGCAGCACATAGCGCGTACCTTCTACATTCACCTGCATCATATAGCTGCTGTCTGCCCGCCAGTAGTCGGCCACTGCGGCTACATGAAACACCCAATCGCAGCCTTCACAGGCGGCACGTAGGGCAGGTTCGTCGGTCACATCGCCCAGCGCGCTTTCATAAACCAGCCCCTCAAGCGCATTTAGTTTTGAACTAGCGCGATGTAATATGCGAATCTGATGCCCCCCTTCCACCAATGCCCGTGCTACGTGCGAGCCAACAAAGCCGGTGCCGCCGGTGACTAACGCCTTGACCATAACTGCCCCAAATAGATGAAAGAGAGCATGATTGTAACCTTTCGCGCGCGATTATCGGAGAGAGAAGACGGGATTTAGCTAACCATTCGGTCAGAAAAAACCTCGAATGTTGCAAAAGGCGTTACACTTCTGAAAGTCGTTTTTACGGGATTGGATGAGTCTCATGGCTTCTGAAATGGGGCGCGTGAAAGATGCGCTGCGGAATGTGCAGTATATTGCTACCGATGAGATTTCGACGGTGATGTTTCTGGCGGAAAAGCTGGGCAAGCCAGTACTGGTTGAAGGGCCTGCTGGCGTTGGCAAAACCGAGCTGGCACAAGCGTGGGCCAAAATCAGTAGCCGCCCGTTAATCCGCCTGCAATGCTACGAAGGGCTGGACGAAAGTAAAGCCCTGTATGAGTGGGAATATGCCAAGCAGATGCTCTACACCCAGCTTCTGCGTGATAAGCTCAGCCAGATTCTGGCAAACGCCAATTCGCTGACCGAGGCCGCAGACCGGCTGGCGCAGGAAGAAGATATCTTCTTCAGCGAACGCTTTTTGCTAGCGCGCCCACTCTTAAAAGCCATGACTTCCGATGTGCCGGTGGTCTTGTTGATTGACGAAATTGACCGCGCCGATGCTGAATTTGAAGCATTTTTGCTGGAAGCCCTCAGTCAGTTTCAAGTATCTATCCCCGAAATCGGCACGATTAAGGCGAAACATCAGCCAGTAGTGCTGCTGACCAGCAATAACACCCGCGAGCTGAGCGAAGCCCTGAAGCGCCGCTGTCTGTATCTATTCATTGATTACCCGTCGCAGGAAGTAGAACTCAATATCGTGCGGATGCGCGTGCCGGAACTTCCGGCGCGGCTGGCAGCGCAGGCAGTCGAAATTGTACAGGGGCTGCGCGGCATGGATTTGAAGAAGAATCCCAGCGTTTCGGAAACCATTGATTGGGCGCGGGCACTGGTCATGCTGAATGCAGACAGCCTTGATCGGGAAACGCTGGAAAATACGTTGACAGTGCTGCTTAAGCACGAGAGCGATGTGCAAAAAGCCAAACGTGCAGTCAGCGGTGGGCGCGCCAACCCGATGGAAAATCAGCGCGATCCCCGGCAAACACGCGGTCAGCGCCGTGCTTCCGACTTAGGGGGTAATTGGAGCTGACAAATGCGTGGTGAACCCGTATTCTTTGAAACTGCCGCCGATTTTCGCATGTGGCTAGAGAAAAATCATCAATCAGAAACAGAATTATGGGTTGGCATGTACAAGAAAAGCACAGGCCGCCCCAGCATCACTTGGCCGGAAGTAGTAGATCAATGTCTGTGTTTTGGCTGGATTGATGGCCTTCGCAAGACGATAGATGAATACCGTTTTATGAACCGCATCACGCCGCGTAAGCCAACCAGCAATTGGAGCGCGGTAAACATCGCCAAAGTGGAAACATTGACAGCGCAGGGCTTGATGTATCCGGCAGGTTTGGAAGCCTTCAGCAAACGCAAAGACGAAAAATCGCGCGTGTATTCTTTTGAACAGGCAAAAGAAGCCGCGCTCAACGAGGAAGAGATCGCGCAGTTTCAGCGCCACCCTGAAGCATGGGCATGGTTCGAATCACGGCCGCCGGGCTACCGCCGCAAAGCCATTCATTGGGTCATCAGCGCCAAAAGAGCCGAAACCCGCCAGAAACGGCTGGCGGCGCTGATCGAAGAGTCTGCCAACACCCGACCCAACACGCCATTGGCCAGCAGCCCCTTGAAAAGGGAATAGGGATGCGTCTTGGCAAGCCGTCAAAAGCAGTCAGTGTAAACCAATTTTTTGTGGCGGGGGCACCGCATGCCGCACCCAGCGGCTCATCACTTCTTTTATAGCTTGCCCCTTATTCATAACGCAGTACGTTTGCGACCCGTTCGCGTGCTGCTGGCCGCGCGCTCAGGAATGTTGACACCCACGCGATCAACAGCGCCGCTGCCAACAGCGCGATGGCGGTAGGCACCGCCGTACTGGGAATCGGTGTGGGGATGCCGGTGCCAAGTGCGGTCATCAACGCCACGCCTACGGCGCTCAGGCCGATGCCGAGAAGCCCGCCTAATAGGCCAATCGCTGTATTTTCCAGCAGCATAATCCACAGCACCCGCCGCCCTTTCAGGCCAATGGCTTTCAAAATACCGATCTGTCGCCGCCGTTCCAGCGTTGCCAGCGAAACTGTGTTCGCCATCGCAACCGCCGCCGCCAGCAGCGAAAGCAGCCCGACGATGGTCGGAATGGCGCTGAACTGCGCAATCAGCCGCCCCAGCAGGCTGTCAATGAAGCTGATGTCCAGAGCAATGATCAGCGGGTTGGCTGAAAGATCGAGCAGCACTTGATTTAAGTTTTCAGGCATCACTTGCAGCGTGGTCAGGGTGAAACTTGGCGATTGGCTGATGCTGCCTGACGGAATGATGTACTGGCCAAAGTTATTGAATCCGCCGGCGGCACTCAAAATGCCCACCACTTCAAAGGTATAGTCCACACCCTTAAATTCCACCGAAACCGTGCTGCCCAGCCCGATACCGCGCTGTTGGGTGATGAAACCATCACTGACCAGCATCACCGCGCGCCCGTTATCTTCGGGGGTTAGCGCGCGCCCGGAAGACACGCTGTATGGCGAAGGATTCGGGTTAGTGGTTTCGCGGGATTGAATCTGAATACGGTTGAGCACCCGCTGTGCCCTCCCCGGCGCTTCTTCAACCAGCGCCTGAAATTCTGTTTGTGGCGGCGTTACGCCATCTACCAGTTCCAGATCCGCCGAATAGGTCATGGTGTTGGTGAGATATTCAATGCCTTCTAGATTGTTCACCTGCGCGTTGACAGTCGCCTGCCCGATGGCTGGTGAAACCACGCCTAACAACGGGAATACCAGCACATTGCCGCCGAAATTCTGGGATAATTGAAAGTTCAATAGTTCCCGCGTGCCCGCGCCAATGAATGTGATGCTGCTCAGCGCGAACATGCCTGCCGCCAGCGCCAACAGCGTGGTGGCGGTGCGAATACGCCTCGAGGTCAAGTTTCGCAGCGCCAGCCGAAGATCAGCATTGCCGAATGATGGCAGTTTGCCCACGAACCATACGACCAACCACATCACACCGACCAGGAACGCCAGCAGCAGCAGGGTCAGTGCCACCCCGATGATTCCGGCGGGGATGCTGCCTAGTATCCGCCCGGCAATCGCACCGATCACCACGATCACCAGAATCAGGGTAATGAACACGTTCAAACATCCGGCAGCGGGAAGCGCGGTTTCATTCGGGCGCAAAATCGTGGCCGGGCGCACTTTATTGGCGGTCAGCACCGGCAGAACACCGAATACCATCGTGACGACGATCCCCAGCGCCACGCCGTAAAAAATCGCTTCGGGGTAGATGCGCGTCGGAAGTTGCTGCTGTAAGAAGGCCTCGCCGTACTGGTTGACGACGCCCGTCAGCAGCAAGCCAAGTAGTACGCCCACGATACTGCCCATGATCCCCAGCAGCAAGGCTTCACAGAGGAACATCGCCGCAACCTGCCGCCCTTTCAGGCCGAAAGTTTTCAAGGCGGCAATTTCATTGGTGCGCCGCCCAACCATCACCAGCATCGTATTGATGATGCCCACCCCGCCGATCAGCAGAGCGCCCAGCCCCATAACCACGATGAAGCGCCCCAGAATATCGCCAATCTCCTGATTGCGTTCTAATAGTTCGCTGGAGGTGGTGTACGAAGGCGCGCGGGTGAGCGGCAGCAGTTCACGGGCATACTGTTCGATAGTTTCGCCGGGCGTACCCTCAGGCAGCGCGATGCTGATAGTATCCGGCTGTTCCGGCAGTTGTAGGGCTGTGGCTTCGCTGATCGGCAGATACGCAAAGCCAAAAAATGACGCAAACAGGTTGCCGGTGCCGGCTTCCGCCTCGGTAGGCGCAATACCCGTGACGGTGTAGATCTCCTCTGTACCGCTAACGCGAACCGTGTCGCCCACCTGTAAGTTCTGCGCGTCGGCCAGATTCCGGCTGATCACGATGCTGTGTTCGCCAGTGAATGCCTCGCTCAAGGCTAAACCGGGTGGGTCTACCAGCGTCATCGGCGCATGTGGCGGAAAGGTCGCTGGATCGATCAAAAATAGGCTGACGAATTGAGGTCGCCCTACGGTCACGGCATCCAGCGGCGTGACCTGCGCCGTCGAATTGAGCGCGTATGCCGTCACTGCTGCCCCATGCTGTTCAGCCCACCGTTGAGCATTGGCAACGGCGTCGGGCGTGAAGGTATTGCTAGTGTCCTGCCCCATGCCGCCGAAATCGAATCCACCGCCAGAAGAAAAAGAGAGCGTGATATCACCGTGATTTTGCTGGCGCACATTTTCCACCAGCGAATCGCCAATAGCTAAGCCCAGCGAGCGCAGCGCCACCACTGCAGCAACGCCCGCAGCAATGCAAAATACGGCGAAAATAGTCCAGCGTGCGCTTCTTCGCAGGTTACGCGCAGCATATTTGAGGTAATACCACCACCGACTAATCATGAATACTCATTCTCTGGCACTAACGACTCTGCCATTATATACGCTGAGTATGCGGGTTTGTTGCAGCATGCCCAACCAATTTTGTTCCCATCAGTCATAAAACATCCAGTAATTCACAAAAATTGGGGAAAAATTTGACATTCGCGTGAATTACCTTTATAGCGTATGCGCCATTTCCTCTGTATGATTAAGATTACTATACAGACCTTTGAAATATGCAGGCAGGGGCGGGCATGAGCAAGGGGCGCATCCTCGTCGTCGAAGACGACTTTGATATTTCGAACATGCTAAAAATATACTTCGCTTCGCAGGGCTTCGAAGTGCAGGTATGCTCACGCGGCAGTGAGGCATTAGTTGCCACACGCAAACAGCTTCCTAACCTGATCGTGCTGGATATCATGCTGCCAGATATGAACGGCTATGATGTGTGCCGGGAACTGCGTACCACCGCCCGCACCAGCCATATCCCGATCATCTTCCTCACCCAGAAAGATGATCGCAGCGATAAAATTCAAGGGCTGGAACTGGGTGCCGATGATTACATCACCAAGCCTTTTGACATTGAAGAATTGAAACTGCGCGTACAAAACGCGATTCTGGCAGCAACCCGCCAGTCCCAAATTGACAGTAAATCCAACCTGCCCTCTGGCCGCCTGATCGAAGATCATCTGCGCGGCTTGATGCAAAGCACGTCGCCATGGACGTACATGGACATCAAAATCAACAACTTTGACGCCTTTACCGATGTTTACGGTTTTGTAGCCGGAGACGAGGTGATCCGCTTCGTGGCGCTGTTGATCGGTGAAGTAATTGATAGTCAGGGGACTAGCGATGATTATGCAGGGCATCCCGGTCGCGATAATTTCGTAGTGGTCACCCATGCAGCGGACTATGAGTCTCTCAGACAGATGATTATGGATCGTTTTGATGATGAGGTGAAACAGCACTATTCGTTTATTGATCGTGAGCGCGGTTATATCCTTGTGCCGGATGGCGTGATGGGCGAACGGCAGGTGCCGTTGATGACCCTTAGCGTTGGTGCGGTTTCCACGCGCACGCATCAATTTTCGGATATTCGTGAGATTACCGAACTTGCAGCGGAAGATCGCCGTCGCGGTCTGACCGGGCAAGACAGTAGCGCGAATATTCTGACCTCGTGGTAGATGAGGACGATCTGCTTTCCGTGCCTTGCCGTCGCTGAAGTCATGAGTCGTTAGGATCGA
Source organism: Anaerolineae bacterium (assembly GCA_014879665.1). GTDB lineage: Bacteria > Chloroflexota > Anaerolineae > Aggregatilineales > Phototrophicaceae > Flexifilum. The sequence goes on from JACSRP010000104.1 coordinate 19,673, forward strand.
CGATGGAGCTGGCAGTCATTCTATTCGTCGGGGGCGCGGTGGTGATGCTGTGGCTGTACCTATGGGTGCGCCAGCGGCAGCAGCTTGGACGACTTCCCGAACTTGAAACCAACGCTCAATACGAGTCGCATGGAATGGGGGCAAGTGACGCCGTTGTCGTTGCCAGCCAATCCGGCCAGATCATCTACGTCAACGAGAATGCGCGTCAGATTTTCGGCCTCGAAACCGTCAATCTCGATCTCGAAGATCTGGCCGCGCTGGCGCAGCCTCCCGATTCATTTCTAAACCTCTTCACCGGTGCCGGTCAGTCCGCTTTTCAGATCGGCGGTCATTGGGTCGAAGGCGCGTCACATCAAATTCCCTCCGACGAAGGGCTGCGCATGGTGCTGGTGCTGCGCGATCTAGCGGGTGCTGGTGTTCAAAGCGATGTGCTAAATCTGAGCAAAGCCGTCGAGCTTGTCGCGGAAATTGGCGAAACTATCAACGTCAGCCTTGGCGTGGAAACCACGCTGCAAGCGCTGCTCAGCATTGTTCGCAAATCTATTGCTACTGATGCCGGCGAAATATGCCTGTGGAATCCAGAGACGCGCACACTCACGCCGCGGGGATGGGTGGGCGCAGCCGCTTACGTGCTGGCGTTGGCTGAAATTGGCGGCGTCTACCGTGAGGGCGAGGGTATCTCCGGTTGGATCGCAGCAAAACGCCAGCCAGTACTGGTGGCCGATAAGCGCGCGTTGGATGCTGTTCAGCCGCTGCTGCCAGAGAGTGCCTATTACAGCTTTGCCGGCGTCCCACTCATACTTGGCGAGCGTTTTGTCGGCACCTTTGAGCTTTCGAGCATCAAGGCGAATAATTTCACACCTGCGGATATCGCGCTGCTTCAAGTTATCGCCAAGCCTATCGCCACCGCCATTTATAACGCCGAAATTTATTCTGAGCAGCAGCGGCGCATTCAAGACCTCGCGGGGTTGCAGCAGATTGGTTACGACCCCGAAAATACCGAAACGATTGATCAGGCATTAGGCGCGATCGTCGAGCGCGTCGCCGCACTTTCAGCCGCTGAACAATGCGGCGTGCTGCTTTATGACGAGCGCCGCGATGCGTTGGTGGCACAGGAACCCTTCTTCGGGCTGCCAACCGCCGTCGCCAGTAATTATGCTATATCAGCTTCCACGGGTTCGCTTGCGCGCTTGGAATTACTAGAAGCCGACTCGTGGTTCAGTGACGATCTTCGCGCCGAAGCCGATCTGGATGGGCTGGGCATGGCGATGCTGGCATTTACCGCCGGCGTGAAAAATACCGCGGTTGTCCCCTTGATCGTCGGTATCCGCAGAATCGGCCTGTTACAGGTAAGCAATAAGCGCGGTGGCGGCGGCTTTAGCCTGCGCGACATGGATAACCTCCGGCTGATGGCTTCACAGGTTGCGGTACTCATCGAAGATATGCGCCTATCCCAAACCGATCAGCGGCGTGAAACCGAAATGACCGCCGTACAGGAAATTACGCAGGCGCTGGGTACACTAACCCGCGAGCAGGAGTTTTATGCCAGCGCAACCGAGCGTATCGCCCGCTTGATGGGTGTTCAATACTGCGGTGTACTCTTGTTTGACGCTGAAACCCGCGATTTACAGGCGCGGCGTCCATTTTTTGGCTTCAACGCCGAGCAGGCTGCCGATTATCGCATCCCCTTAGAACCCGGCACCGCCATTGAACGCATCTGGCAGCAGGAAGATACCTGGTTCACTAACAAAGCCGGGACCGACAAAGTGATCGTTGGTGCGGGGCTGGAAGAACAGGTTAAGTCGCTGGGAATCCACCAGACGCTGCTGGCGGTCATGGAAACCGGCGGCAGCAAAGTCGGCATGATTCAGATCGCCAATCACCTGAACGGCGGAGATTTCACCGATAAGGATGGGCGGTTGCTATATATTTTCGCCGCGCAAATCGCCAGTTTGATCGAGAACAGCCGCCTGTTCCGCGAAGCCCAGCGCCGCGCCGATGAATCTGAAAGCCTGCGCCAGATTGCCGAGCTTTCTAACAAGATTCTAACTACCGAAGACGACTTTTCACCAACGCTGGCGATAGTCGCCCGCTTTATGGAGTGCCAGTCGGTCTATATCAGCGTTCTGGATCAATCTGCGGGTACGCTGACCACATCGCCGCGTTATATCTTCGGCATCGAAATTGATCGCCCCATCGTCGTCAGCACCTATGGCAAAGCTTTCGAATACAGCGTCGCCATTTCCCGTCAGCCCTTCATGAGCAATGATGTGCTGAACGATAAACGGGTGCTTCCGGTTTATCGCGATCTGGCGCAGGAATTAAGTATTCGTCAATCCGTACTGGTGCCGCTGGTCGTGGGCGATCATACGCTTGGCGAAATGGGCGTCACCAACAGCAAACACGGTGGCTTCACTGAAGAAGACGTAAAGATGCTGTCGGCCATCGGCGTGCAGGTCGCTTCGGCGCTGGATCGTGTACGCATCTACGAACTCACCGGCCAGAATCTGAGCCGCCGCTTGCAGGAACTGGATGCGATCAGCAGGGTGAGCAACGAACTGGCGCAAACGCTGGATTTTGAAACCGTCCTTGATGTGGCCCGTTTGGAATCAGCCCGTGCTGCCGATGCCGACGGCAACACCGTCGCCATCTTGCAGCCTGCAAGCGAGTGGCGCCAGCCAGAAAATCCCGAACTGGAACGACGATTGGGCGAACGTAAGCCGGCGGAAGGATTGTCAGAAATTGAACTGGCCGCCGTTCGCGCTGGCATCGAAGCCGTCATCATAGACGATTACGCCACTTCAGAGATGAAACCCACACCAGCGGATGCGCGTTCGGCGCTGGCTGCCGCTTTCACTTATGAGGAGCAGGTGATCGGTGTTTTCCACCTATACAGCCGCCAACCGCATCACTTTGACGAACGCGCCGCCACTTTCTTGATGACACTGGCCTCTAAAGCCAGCCTCAGTTACGGCAATAACCTGCGCTATCTTGAGAATCAGGATCGCAGCAACCGTCTGCGCCGTCGTGTTGAGCAGTTGAACCAGATTTTTGAATTGGGGCAAATGCTTCAGCATAACGTTGACCCCGTGACCATGCTGGAAGCGATTGCCTACAGCATTCAGCAAAGCTGCGGGTACGATACCGTACTCATGACTCTGCTAGATGACAGCGGGGGCGAGCCGGTATTCCGCCGTCTCGCGCAGGCTGGCCTACCGATTGATGCTTTTGAGCAGAGCAAGGGGCGCGTTATGTCTCTGTCTGCCTTTGGCACCCTTGTCGCTAAAGATGCTTTCCGCATCAGCGAAAGCCTGTTTTTGCCTTTTGATAAGCTGAAACAATGGCATGTGGACGGGCTGGAAACCTTCAGTGCCCAGTTCACCGGTCAGCGTACACTGCACCCACGTGCGCGTGAGCAATGGCGTGATGGCGATATGCTGCTGGTGCCGATTCGCGGCGTGACCGGCGAAGTGCTTGGCCTGATGAGCCTTGATCGCCCGCAGGATGGCCGCCGTCCGGAGCGCGGTGCAATAGAAGTGCTGGAAATTTTCGCGCATCAGGCAGCAGCCACCATTGAAAATAATCGACTCTATCTGGCTTCGCTGCGCAGCGCCGAACAGGAAGCCCGCCTGAACGAAGTCATGGAAGCAATCTCCAGCACGCTGGATTTGAACCAGATCGTAGAAGGCGTGGCACAGGGCGTTCTGCGCTTGCTACCTTTCCAGCACATGACGCTTGCGCTGGTGGATAATGAACAGGATGGTTTCGATCTGGTACGGGTATCGGTCACGCCAGACAATACTGTGGTCATCGGGCGCGATCATCTTCCAACACTGGAGAATACGTCGCAGGGGCGTACCTTCACCGACGGTAAAGATTATCTATACCATGCTGACGCCGGAATCGACGCTGATTACACCGACCTGCGTTCGTGGCAGGCAGAAGGCGAGCGAACCACGCTGGTCATTCCGCTGATTACCGGTGGATTCGTCGCGGGATCCATGCATATCGGTAGCAATCTGGTGCATGCCTTCGGCTTTGATGAATACCGCCCCCTCATCAAGCGTATCGCCAATCTTACTGCTGTTGCCGTGCAAAACGCGCGATTGTTCGGGCAAGCGGTCAATTTACGCCTGTTCAACGAGTCGATCTTCCAGTCCATTCAGCAGGGTCTCATCGTGCTGGATCGCTCAGGGAAAATTCTCATCGCCAACGATTTTATTCGCCGTCGCTATGGTTTCCACGAAGATGCCGCCGGCCAAGACCTGTTCAGTTACCGCCCCGAACTTGAGCCGATCCTACGCGAAGATTTCAAATCCGTCATTGAAACCACCCTGCCCGCCGAATTGAACGACGTGCGGCTGACGCTGTATAACGAATTGATGATCCAGAATTTCAGCGTCTATCCGCTGCTCTCAAATGATTTCGCGCGCGGCGCGGTGGTGCTGGTAGATGATGTGACCGAGCGTGCGCGATTAGAACGCGACATCGCCGCCCGCAGCAGCCAGCTTGAGGCGCTCACTGAAGCCTCGCGGCGTATTACCGCGGCGCTAGAACGCGATGAAGTAATTGAACTGGCTTTTGATGAGATGCAGCGCGTGATCGGCTACGACTCCATGAGCGTATGGAGTCGTTCCGGCGATGAATTTGTGATCGAAGCCGCGCGGGGCTTTGATCTGCCACCCGATCCAATCCATGTGCCAGTTGATGACTCAAAGAAGTTGCGCTCAATCTTAGAACGCCAACGCGCGCTTTCAGCGGATGTAACACCTAATGACAGCCTGCCGGGTATTTCTCAGACCAAAAGTTGGCTAGGAGTGCCGCTGGTGCGTCAGGGACAGGTGATGGGCATGATCACCCTTGCCAGCAGCCAACCCGAAGTTTATGACTCGCGCTCTGAACATGCGGCGGTGGCCTTTGCCAATCAGGTGGCCGTTGCGCTGGCAAATGCCGATCTATTCGAGGAAGCCGTCGCCCGTACCCAGCGCCTCAGCCTGCTCAACCGCGTCTCCATGTCGCTGGCACAGTCGCTGGATATCGAAAATATCCTTGAAGTTTCGCTGCGTGAAGTGGCGGGTGTACTGGGCGTTGAAAATGCCCGCGCCTTCATCTTTGAACGGGATACTAATCTGGCGCGTGCGGTTGTAGAAATGCCGCGCGGTGATTCGCCTCCGGAAGTGGTGGTCGAGGTAGACAAAGCCCCGATCATGCAGCGCGTCTGGAGGCGCCCCCAGACCATCATGGTTGAGAATGTAGACGATATCAGCGATGCCGAGCTTGAATTGGAACTGCTCAAAAAAGGCGTTTCTGCTTATCTCTTGATCCCGATGTCCATCGGTGGGCAGTCCAGCGGCGTATTTGAGTTGGAAGCATTCAATGGCGCGCGCAAATTCGAACCTGAGAAAGTTGACCTCGCGGTGATCATCGCCAGTCAGGCGGCCATCCACATTTTGAACGCCAGCCTGCTAGAACAAACGCTAGTACGCACCCGTGAGTTGGAAACCCTACTGGAAGCGGCACAGGCTACATCTACTACGCTCGATCTGAATGAAGTGTTCCAGAGCGTTGTTCGCCTAACTATTCAGGCGCTGGACGTAGATGACTGCGCGGTGATGATTTATGACAACGTGGAAGAGCGACTGATCGTTCAGGTTTCCGGCAATCGCAATGATGATCCGGCTCGCGCTGTGCCAGCAGGCCTTGAATACGATCTGTTCCAGTACACCGCCAAAACCCGCGCCCTGCGAGATGGTCAGGTGATCGTCATTCGCAGCGATGAGGTGAATAGCGATCGCATCGAATTGGAAGAAATGCACCGGTTGGGCGATACCAGTCGAATGTTGGTGCCGCTAGTGGTAGGTGATGCCAGCATTGGCTTGCTGCAGGTGGCGCTGCAATCCTATACCCGCAGCTTCACCCACCGCGATATGCGCATGGCGCAGGCGCTTGGCGCGCAGGCGGGCGCAGCAGTCGAAAATGCTCGTCTTTCAACCGAAACCTCATCACAGGTCGCGCAGTCGCTGGTTATCAACGAACTGAGCCGTGCGATTTCTTCCACAATGGATTTGAATATCATGATCCGTATCATCCGCGATCAGGTGCCTGCGCTCACCAGCGCCCGCGAAATCTATCTCGCACTTTACGATGCCGCCACTGGCGGCATCACTTTCCCGATGGCTATCCGCGACGGCCAGCCCTTTGAAATTGCGCCGCGCGTGCTGAACAGCGATGAAGTGTCTTATGTTATCCGCAACCGCCGCTTACTCATGCTCGGCGGCGATAACCCCCGCCCTGAAGAGATGCGCCGCAATATGGGCATCACCGAGGGCGAGCTTGGCGCGTCTCGCTATCTGGGCGTACCGCTGGCAGCCGGCGATATGGTTGCTGGCGTGCTGGCCGTGCGCGATGCCGATGTGTCGCGGCCTTTTGGCTTAAATGATCAGCGCATTATGACCACCATCGGCGCGCAGTTGGGCGCCATGATCCAGAATTCGAACCTGTTTGCCCGCGTGCAAAATTTCGCCAATGAACTCAACGAACGCGTTGAAGAACGCACCGCCGAATTGCAGCAGGAACGCGACCGTTTGGACTCGCTGTATCAGATCACTTCCGAGCTTGGCCGCACGCTGGATATGAGCAGTGTCTTGAACCGCGCGCTGGATATGGTTGCAGATACGGTGAAAGCTGAAGAGGCGGTTGTTCTGCTGCTTGACCCCTCAAACAGCGAGCCATATGCCCGCGCAATTCGCCATACCAGCGGCAAGATCGAGATCACGGGCGGAGATACTGCCTACCAGAATGGCGATACTTACGCAGATCGCAAGCACCACCCCGCCGTGATGGTAGGCCGCTGGCTGATGAATCAGCAGGATCGCATCGCGCTAATTCCCGATCTCAAAGCGGAAGCCTTCTGGAATGTGAAAGCTGTTGGCGCGCGTAAATGGAAGAGCGCGCTTGCCGTGGCGCTGGAAAGCGAAGGCCAACCGGTTGGCGCGCTGGTCTTTTTCAGCACTCAAAAAGACGCCTTCACGGATCCTCAACTTCGCCTTGTGGCCGCCGCCGCCGGTCAGGTATCGTCGGCTGTGAAGAATGCCGATCTCTACTCGCTGATTCAAAATCAGGCCAACCGCATGTCGAACATGCTGCAAACCGAGCGCGAGGAAGCCGAAAAGAACAGCGCCATCCTTGAAGGCATCGCTGACGGAGTGCTGCTGGCAGATTCTAGCGGCGTGATCGTGCTGTTCAACGCCGCCGCCGAGCGCATCCTTGGCATCCCGCGTGATTCGGCCATCGGCCAGCCGCTTTCTGATATTCGCGGCGAATATGGCGATGAACCCGCGTGGGTGGCGACCATCACCCCTTACGTCATGAATCCTCCAAGATCAGGCGGCATCACGCCAGATGATGATCTGGTTGCCAATCAGTTAGATATTGGCCGCGGCATCGTCAATATTCGCTCGTCGCCGGTGTTCAACGCCGATCAATTCCTTGGAACGGTATCCTTGTTCCGCGATGTGACCAAAGATGTTGAAGTTGAGCGCATGAAGTCCGAGTTCATCTCAAATGTATCTCATGAACTGCGTACGCCGATGACCAGTATCAAGGGCTATGCCGACCTGCTGTTGATGGGCGCTGGCGGCGGCGTTTCGCCGGAACAAGAACGCTTCCTGCAAACCATTAAGTCCAACGCAGACCGTCTGGCAGAATTAGTCAACGACCTGCTCAATATCTCCAAGATTGACGCTGGCTCTGAGCAAATGACGCTGGCATCGTTGAATATCCGCGAGCTGGTAGAACAGGCGATTACCTTCACCACTGCCCGCGTTGATTTCCAGCGGAAAAATGTGCAGGTTGAAACCTCCTTCGCTGACGATCTGCCTACCGTCACAGCTGACCGCATCAAGCTGTTACAGATCGTCGGCAATATTATTGACAACGCCTTCAACTATACGCATCCCGGCGGCCATATAGCCGTGAATGTGAACTATGATCGCAATCGCGATGGCGTACTGATCGCCGTGCGCGACGACGGCATCGGCATTGCTGATGAATTTAAGCCGCGTGTGTGGAACCGGTTTGAGCGCTATGATGAACATGCTTTAGTGCTGGATGTGGCGGGAACTGGTTTAGGCTTGGCCATTGTCAAGCATTTAGTAGACCTGCATCGCGGCGATGTATGGTTTGATTCGCAGGAAGGCAAAGGCACCACCTTCTTCGTACTTCTGCCGGTTGAGGGGCCAGAAGTGGGGTTGAAGCGTGCTTCACAACCTACGCCAGAATCGCAGTTAGCGAAATAACAGGGCAATGAAATCTGAGTTGGAGAACGTATGGCGCGAATTTTAGTAGCTGAAGATGAACGTGACATCCGCGAACTGATCAACTTCACGTTGATGTTCGCCGGTCATACCGTCACGCTGGCCGCCAATGGCGCAGAGGCCGTTGAAAAAGTGAATGATGCAAAGCCGGAATTGATCATGATGGATGTGCGAATGCCGCGCATGACCGGCTACGAAGCCTG